>JAVHLK010000033.1:0-43820 GCA_031082285.1 Desulfomonilaceae bacterium | reverse complement strand
GTTTTCACTTTTCGTCCTCCCCTGCGTTTTCTTGGGTATGTTCCGGTCTTGATTCTCAAGGTCGACCTTTTCCCTCTTCACCTGTACGTTTCGAAAAGAATCGGAAAAGGTAACGAGATAATTGGAATGAAACTCAGTTTTCGCGGTTGAGAAATGTGAGGATCTTGCGGATGTCGGCAGTTTGACGGAAGTCCCTCGCCAAGGTTACGACCAATCGGTCACTTGACCAAGTGAAATATCTTGGCGATCCGGGCACGAAAGTGTACCGCCCTTGCAAAGGTGGGGATGAGCATAAAGAGCATGCCGCCGATCAGGAATGACAAAGTGACGTTTTGCCAGGTCAATAATCCGTCTCTGCCCCATTGTGAGAGAAAGTACACCCCTCCGGGAACGTACAACGCCGTGGCAGTCACTACACCCGGAGAGTATTCACGGCCCAGAATCGTACACGAGATATGCAGGAACGCATTGGCCAGAATCCACATGGCGGCGGACATTCCCGCCCACAAGTATCTGGTTGGATCTACATAATACAGGTAGCAAGCTGCAGACACGCACACGAGAAAGATGAAGTTCCCGACCAGATTTTGCGTCCAGTCGAAGCGACCGAAATATCGATCCGCCCATTGCACAAAGCCAAAGGAAAACTCTTCCACCATATGAACAGCGTAGAACAGACAAATGAGAAATATGGCACCAGACTGGTTATCAAAACTGAGTTCACACGTCATAGTATAAATATAAATGGGGTCAGGTCTTGCTTCTTGACTTTGCTCTCTCCCGCTGCACTATCCTGCTCACTGTGGAGTAATGGAGTCCCACATGCGCCGCGATCTCCTGCTGCGAATATCCATGGTGCACATGTGCCGCGGCAATGGCCCGGTCTCGTTCCGATCCGGATCGAACTCTTGCCAAGAGACGACCGAGAGGGGGGCGGACGGCAAGTCGTTGAACGCGCGGGATTTCGGTAAGGGCGGTTTTCTCCTTCAGATACGGTAAGAGCCTTTTCAGAAATGGCTCCTCGCCAAGAATACACTGGCCGACAAGCCGTTTCCAGGGTGATTCGCCTTCCAATCCCGCTGAACCAGTACACCGTCTGACTGGGACAACATCTCATGCATGCCCAGTCCCAACACCCTCGTTCAGGCCTCCTCACCGATACTAAAGCCCGACGATTGCCATGCTTATGAGGTTCATACTGGGGAATCCGCCCATGTTGTGAGTGAGTCCCAACCTGGGGTCTGCAATCTGCCTTTCTCCGGCCTTGCCCTGGAGCTGTTTGTACATTTCGTACATCATTCTCAAGCCTGACGCTCCAATGGGATGCCCGAAGCACTTCAGCCCTCCATCGGGCTGGCAGGGAATCCGTCCATCCAGGTTGAAGAACCCATCACGCACATCGTTTCCCGCTTTCCCTCGCTCGGATATTCGCAGATCTTCGTACGCCACCAGCTCGGTAATGGAGAAGCAGTCATGCACTTCCATCATACTGATCTCTTCTCTCGGGTTCTTGATCCCCGCTTCTTCGTAAGCCCGGGCCGCACAAACAGTGGCGCTCTGTACATGACTAGCGTCCCAATCCGTATACATCATCTCCTCTCCGGAGCTTACCGCTATCTGCATAGACTTGACGTACACGGGATCCGGCCGAAAGCTCTTGGCCATGTCGGCCCTGCATACGATGGCTGCAGCGGCTCCGTCGCTGACTCCGCAGCAGTCGAACAGACCGAGAGGCCATGCGACCATGGGGGCTTTCATTACCTGATCCACGCTAATCTCCCTGCGAAGGTGGGCCTTTGGATTCTTGGAGCCATTCTGATGACTTTTGGCGGAGATCATTGCCAATATCTCCTTTCCCTCCTCAGGGCTCAGCCCGTACTTGGAGAAATATCGCGTTGCCATCATGGCGAAACCACCAGGCGCGCTCAGAGTGGGAAGAATGAGACGATTCTTGGTTCCGAGCTGGCCGGCAAATTCGGGCAGCCCCCCAAAACCGGTGTCCTTGAGCTTCTCAGCCCCAAGCGCGAGACAGATGTCGTAGGCTCCCGACGCAACTGCATACACTGCTCCACGCAGAGCCTCCGTGCCGGTTGCGCAGTAGTTCTCAACCCTCGTTACAGGCAGGAATGGGAGCTTTAGTGTCAGACTCAGCGGCATAGCAGTCTTTCCGGAACCGATTTCATCGTAACATGAGCCGAACCAGGCAGCCCCCAGGTCTTTCTTTTCAATACCTGCGTCCTCCAGGGCCTCCATAAATGCTTCGACTATGAGATCTTCGACGCCGGCTTCCCAGCGCTCACCAAATTTCGTGCATCCCATACCTATGATGGCAACCTTATCTTTGATGCCTTCAGCCATTATGTGAACCTCCTCGTGTTGCGGCGGGCTGCAACGGTCTCGATCGAGTAAGCCCGAACTGATCATTAGGGCCTGATGCCGGCTACTCCGCGGCTGCGTGGAAGGGCCGTGCATGAGCGGCGTCTTGGGAACCCCAGGAACTATGACATTGCGGGAACCGCCTTCCAGAAGTAGCCGTGAATACCTGCTCTTTCATCCAGGTACTTCTTTCTGAAGCTCATCTCTAGAGGCATGCTTACCTTGACATTCTCTAGCTCCACGTCGGTCAGGTCGAATTGATATCGCCCGCCGCCTTCAAAATCCACGACTCCGTAGATCGACGGAGGGTTGGTGCAGAACGCAAGGTAGTCACCCGTAAACGTGAACAGGGTTCCCTTCTTGTCCGAGAAACGGTACGGGACCATCTGGTCAACCGCCCCGCAGTTCGGCTTGACACAAATCCGCTGCGCCGGAAACTGCGGCGTTCCGCAAGCCCGGCACTGGGAACCGTAAAGCCCCAGAACCTGATCCCGATTTCTCCACAGTGCCGACATTGCCGTCGGCGGAATACTTTCTCCCCTGATACCTTTTTCCATGGGAAGCAAGTTCCGGAAAGAGATCATTTTCTCGTAGCCGTCCAACTGTCTCTTGTTCTCTAGATAGTGTCCAACACTTCTGCGACTTCCCCTAGACTTTTCTATGTTCTCCGTGACCTCAAACAGAACTGCATCCGCGCCGGCTCCGAAACCGACCACAGCGATTCGATCTCCGGGTTTTGACTGGTCCAGAGCCATTGCCAGATGGATGAACGGATCCGGAGTGCCGGTAAAGCCTATCTGTCCTAGGAGCGGCTCGACGATCTGTTGGTCTGAAATCTTCAAGGTCCGGGCGATTTTTTTGAAATCCGCGGCATAAAGACAGGGATAGATCACTTTTGTGATTTGATCGGCTGAGATGCCACATTCGATGGCCAGTCCTTGCAAGACCTCCACCACGAACTTGGTGTACCCTACATCCCTGATGAAACGGTCTTCCCACTGGCGGTCGAAAATTGATCCGGAGCTCCTCCAATGGTCCGAAAAGTCGTACGAGACCGAGAATGATCCGAGGAATTGCGCTGTCACGTTTTCCGAGCCCATCAGGATCGCGGCGGCTCCGTCTCCAAAGATCTCTTCTTGAGCGCTACCGGGCTTTCCCATGCGTTGATCGGCTGAGCATACAAGCACCGAATTCATTGTGCCGGCCTTAACGGCGTCTAAAGCAGAGAGTAGGGCTGTCGTTCCCGCCTTCAGCGTTCCCGTAAAATCCGCACTTCTGATCCGGCTTTTCAAATCCAGGGCCGTGGCTGCAATCTCGGCGTTCTGTCGCTCCGCGTACGGCGGCGTGGTGCACGCGAAGTACAGTGCATCAACGCCGGCGCGATCAACGCCCTTGAGGCATTCTATTCCCGCTGCAACGCCCATTGTCAGGCTGTCTTCATCAAAATTCGCGACGGCCTTTTCGCCCTTCATAAATGTGGCTGGATTGAGCCAGCCAACTGCTTGGTAGATGAGTTTTCGATCTATCCTTAGTCTCGGTATGTAGCCTCCGTAAGAGACGATTCCTTCCATTGCGGATTCCTCCTGCTTAGATCCAGATCTCGGTCATCTCATGATTCACAAAAATCGAACTTGTTGAACCAGTTCCTGTTTCTTGAGGATGTTTGTTATCTTGCCGCGCAACTCTTCGTCACTAATGGACTCCACCTGAGATACCCATAAGCCTTCATCGTTTCGGTAAATCTTGTGGGACAGCACATATCCGGGAACCAGTGCGAATCTGCAACCACCCACGCCGCAGCATGAGTTGTCCACGATCCCGGTTCCGATAAGGCAGATTACCGTTTTCCGGTCCATTTCCACGGCCAGCTCATACTCAAGCTCGTAGGACCCGGAAATTGAACGAATCTCCGACTTCAATTCATGAACATATTCTCTGGGCATCTGTCCTGCCTCGTGACTCAGTACTCGATTTCGCCATTTCATCCGTACAGGCCCTTTACTTTTGCTCGATCTACCCCACCGTCCGGCTTCTTGGGTAACTTGGTGACGAAAACCACGCGTTTCGGCTTCTTGTACCGAGCGATTCTCGACGCGACGAATTCGATTAACTCCGATTCCTTAACCGTTTCGCCACTTTTCAGCACACAGACGGCCTTTATGGTCTCGCCCCATTGTTCGTCGGGGACGCCTATCACACAGGCTTCCTCTACTATGGGATGTTCCAATACGGCCTTTTCCACCTCGGCCGGATATACGTTTTCGCCCCCAGATTTGATCAACTCCTTCTCCGATAACCGACCCTCGAACCATAGGTAGCCATCTTCGCTGAAACGTCCCAGGTCACCCGTATGGTGCCAACCAGCACGAAATGTGTGAGCTGTTTCAGTAGGGAGGTTCCAGTAGCCTTGAAAGATTGTCGGCCCTCGAACGACTATTTCTCCTGATTTCCCCGGGGGCAAGATGTTGTCGTATTCATCGACTACTTGTACCTCGACCGGCCGAATCGGCAGACCAGCAGAGCCGGGCTGATCCTTGTACGGTGCAAAAGATGCAATTCCAGAGGTTTCAGTTTGTCCATAGGTGGACCAAAAGGTCGCTCCGGCCATTTTCTCGAAACGGTCAATAGTATCCGGATTGTCGATACCGAGCAGATGCCTGATGCTCGTGATGTCAACGGATTCAGCCTCTGCTCTATCCAACAGCGAACTGAGCATCGGTGGAAAAGAGATGAAGAAGCTCACGCCCGATTCCCATATGCACTTAACTGCCGTTTCCGGGTCGAAGTCCCGAAGAATCACGTTCGTTCCACCTGCCTCAATAGCCGACATTAGTGTCAGTATCCCTGCTACATGGAAGAGAGGTAATACCGCCAGATTAGTGTCTTCTGCTGTAAGCCCCCATTGGCTGACCAGTTCCATGGACGCCAAGAAGAGCCCTTTATGCGTGAGCACTGCGCCGCGCGGTTTTCCTGAGACCGCTGCAGTGTAAATCATCACGTACCCGTCGTCAAAGCCGGCTGCATCTCCAGTTGGGGCAGGCCCGTCCAGGATCTGCTGTAACCCCTTGAACGCCCCGTCCCCATCCCCTAAACTGAGACATTGTTTTGGAATACTTGATGAGGCCTCCGGAAAATTTAGAAGCGGCTTAAATTCCGCCTCTACAAGAAGAACCGCCGGCAGGGCATCGGCGAGGATGTAACCGATTTCACTCGGCGTGAGACGCCAGTTTATCGGAACCACGACCGCCCCGAGTTTGGCGGCAGCTCCGTAGAGATATACGTACTCGGGACAGTTCTTGGCCAAAATGCCGATACGAGAGCCTCGCCCGACACCGGCCGACCTGAGTCCGGCTGCAAGCCTATCAACTATTTCCAGGAGCTGTTCGTGCGAGATCGTGTTCTCACCAAAGACGAGAGCCGTTCCATCACCATTAACTCGGGCGTTTCGCCCAAGGAGGTTGTATACAGTAATATCGTACAATCCCATACGTGTCCTCCGTGATCTCATGAGTGCGTACGGGTTGTTACTCCTCGAGAGCACGTCAATCGGGAACTTCAGACCATGAGTCCCAACCGCCCGCTATTTCAGACCTGCTTACTGCCGTACATTTCCTTAGCCATGTCGATAAAGAAGTCGAGCGACTCCGGGTTACTCATTGAGTCCAGGTTGACTGATGTTTCCGGGGGAAGGCCCGAGAGGATCTTCTTGACCGGGACCTCAAGCTTCTTCATGTTGAGAGTCTTGGGAATCTCAGGTACGACGTAGATCTCATCAGGTACGTGCCTGGGCGACAAGGAACTGCGGATTTTGGCTGCTATCTTTTTTTTCAGGCTATCGTCTAATTCCAAACCGGGTTGAAGCGCTACAAACAACGGCATGAGGTATCTGCCGTCCGGCCCCTCAAAACCGACTATGAGGCTTTCCACTACTTCCGGGATCTCATCAACAACTCCATAGATCTCGCTACTGCCCATGCGGACACCCATGCGTTTGAGTGTTGAGTCGGAACGCCCCAGAACCACACAGCTTCCCGATGGAGTTATCTTGACCCAATCCCCATGTCTCCATTTACCCGGATACTTCTCAAAGTAGCTTTCAATGTACCGTTTATTGTCTGGATCGTTCCAAAGGTACAGCGGCATGGAGGGCATGGGCTCGCTAATCACAAGCTCGCCTACCTCGTTGACAAGCTCTCGGCCACTATCGTCCAGGGCTTCCGCCCTGACTCCCAGGCATCTACACTGGAGCTCTCCGGCCCGTACCGGAAGCAGCGGACAGCATCCCAGGAAAGCGGTACACGGATCAGTTCCTCCGCTGACGGACCCCAGCAGGATGTCGTCCTTGATGGAATCGTAGACCCATTTGAACCCTGCGGGCGAGAGAGGAGAGCCAGTGGAACCAACCGCCTTCAATGCGCTCAGATCATGCTTCTTACCGGGTTCCATGCCCTCGTTCATGCAGGCGGTAATAAAGGCGGCACTTGTGCCGAAGACGTTCATCTTTGCTTTCTCGGCAAGCTCCCACAGCACATCCATGTCCGGATAGCCGGGGCTGCCGTCGTAGAGAACCGCCGTAGCCCCCAGCATCAGGCCGGCCTGTAGAATGTTCCACATAACCCATCCGGTGGTACTGAACCAGAAGAGTGTCTCCCCTTTCTTGATATTCACATGGAGCCCCAGGAATTTTTGCAGCTCCAAAATGATTCCTCCATGGCCGTGGACAAGGGGTTTTGGCAGCCCCGTAGTTCCTGATGAATAGACCACCCAGAGGGGATGGTTGAAGTCAACCTGCTCGTATTCCAGGTCTCCCGTCTCGTTCAACAGGTCATCCCAGATGTGCCCCGGCCTGAAGCCCTCCGGAGTTCCCTCCGGATTCAAGTATGGCACGATCACCGTATGCTTTAAGGTAGGCATGGCTTGCTGAAGCTTCATCATTATAGGCCGGCAGTCGAACTTTCTGCCGCCGTACTGATACCCGTCCACGCCGAACAACACTTTGGGCTCAATCTGTTGGAAGCGATCCAACACGCTGCGTGCACCAAAATCGGGGGAACAGCTCGACCAGGTAGCCCCAATGGATGCACAGGCAAGAAACGCGACGAGCGTTTGAGGTATGTTCGGCAAATAGGCGACAACACGATCTCCCGGCCCAACGCCCATCTTGCGCAAGGACAGGGCTATGGCAACCACTTGTTGGTGTAGCTCCTCCCAGGAGATCTCCACGTACGGGCTTATCTCTGACTGAAACTTTAGCGCAGGAGTCTCAGAGCGCAAGTTTCGAAAAACCTGCTCGGTATAGTTGAGTTTTGCGTCCTTGAACCAGACTGCACCCGGCATGCTTCTTTCAGTGATAACCGTGGAGTACGGGGAGGACGCTTTCGTCCCATAGAAATGCCAAATAGACTCCCAGAAGTCTTCGATGTTTGTTACAGACCACTCCCAGAGGTCCTCATAGGTCTTGAAGTGCCGGCCCTTCTCATCCTTCAGCCAATTCATGTACTGAGAGACATTTGCAGCGTTCTTAACTTCTTCCGACGGTTGCCATAGTAGGTCGCCTTCCTTCACCGATCCTATTTCCATCGTCTTTCTCCCTTCGCGGACGATAGATCAGATCTCCCGACCGCTCAAAGTCATATGGTCATCTTGGCATCTCTTTGCGTTGTCAGTGGCCGTCCTTCGACGACCACTGATCCAAAGGATGCGCACGATGCGCTCTCCGCGCGGCCCCGTCCAAGGCGAAGCCACGGACTTCTCACCACGGACGCAGACTTGCATGCTTCGTTGTGGCGCGATTCGCCGTTCTTGCCGGCATGATTCGCGTCTCAATTGTTACGAATTCAGCAGCTTCCGAATCCCTGGTCTCTATGTCTGCGAGAATCGGACAGACTGCATATTCTAAGGCGCCCACCACAGGAGCGATTTCCTAGTGGTTTTCTGTTTGGATAGCTCCTTTGGATGCGCCAAACCCCAAGGTTCAAACTAGGCGTCCCGCCCATCTCATGAGTTTCGAGCGAAACGGGAATTCGGCACGGCCAAGGTCCAAGGTCGTGGTGCCGGCGTCTAGACGCTGGAAACCGGCCAATCGTGCGAGGGGCCCAAGCGTCGTCACATGGCTATTCTCTTAATGTCGGTCGCTCGTCCACCAGGATCGGCGCACACGATTCGATGGCGCCCATAGGAACGATCTCTATCTCGGGTTTGAAGAAGATCGCGGCACGAATGTCTTCCAGAAGTGACCGCTTAGCAACTCCAGAGATTCTGGATCTCCTGGATTCGACTCTTACGGTGAGCCTATCGGCAAAACCCACGCGGTCCAAAATGATTTGAAATCGTCCGAAGGACTCGTCAGTGGCCAGGACTTCAGCAATACTATCAGGAAGTACAAGAGTGCCTTTTACGCGAGGGATATCTTCGGTTCGGCCAATCAGTCTCCCGAGACGCGGTGAAGTCCGCCCGCACGAGCAGGTGTCGTGCTCAAGTCCTTCCGTGAGATCTCCAGTCCGGTAGCGAATCATCGGCAGTGCGCGGCGAGAAAGGTCGGTCAACACTATCTCCCCCGGAGTCCCATCGGGAACCTGCCGGCCGGTGTCAGGATCCACCACCTCCACGATGGATTTACTGAAGCAGTGAACACCACATCTTTCTGAACATTCCGATGCGACAAAACCGGTTTCCGCCCCGCCGTACATACTGCGAACTTCCGCATTGAAGAATTCCTCCAATGTGAGTCGTTGTGCGTCGGAATAGGCACCGGTTGCCAGGACAATAAGACGCACGTTCATGTCCGTCGCCGGATGAATTCCCATTTCCCCGGCCGTTTGAACCAGTTTCATTGCAAACGATGGGAAAGCATAGAAAACCGTTGCTCCCAAGTGTTTCATGATGGTTATGTGGGTCCTGGCCATCCCTGCGCCGCCGGGTACAACCGCACAGCCGATGCGGCGGAAGCCGTCATCGATGATTGTCCCTGCCAATTGCCACTGGTAGGCCGACGTGACATCGCAAATATCGCCGGAGCGTGCTCCGCATATGTGGAGTCCCTGCGCGGTACTGTTTATGAATTCCTCCATATCGCTGAGTGCAAAGGGGATCACGAGGGGACCCGGAGCACAGTAAATCCTGACGATGTCCTTCTGGTTTACGGCGAGAAAACCGCCGTACGGGGGATTCGTTCGCTGATTCTTGATCACGTCTCGGTGGGTGAGGAACGGCACCCGCGCCTTAAAACGATCGAGATCAACAATTTCTTCGGGCCGGAACCCCGCTCGATCAAAGGCGTTCCTGTAGAAGACGGAGTTCTGGTAGGCATATCTCAAGTATTTGTGCATCGTGAGCGTGATGGTTTCGTCTCGTTGGTCAAGCGACATGCACTCGAACTCTTTGTCCCAGTACTGTGGAACGATTCTCATATTAGTGCACTCCTCTCCGACTGTCTTACTCCAGAAGCTTGCGCGCAATAATTAGCCTCTGGATTTCAGAGGTACCGGCCCCGATCGGCATGGCCTTAGCATCCCGAAAGTATCTTTCTATCTGGAACTCTTGAGTATATCCGTACCCTCCCAACATGTGCAAGCCTTTTGACGTAACCCGCTCAGCCATTTCACCCGTAAACAGTTTGGCATATGATGCTTCCAAAGCGACTTCTGCGTTCATTCCCATATCCGCCATAACAGCGCATCGTCGCACCAGCAATCGTCCCAAGTTGATGTCCAAGGCCATATCCACCAGCTTCTCTTGGACCATCTGAAAATCGGCGAGCACCCTACCAAACTGTTCCCGCTCAACAACGTACTTTCTCGCAATGGCATACGCCCCCTGTGCAATACCTACAGCCTCCGAGGACCAGATGATCCGCTCACGATGAAGGCCTTGCAGGACCATCCGCACCATGGAGTTCTCCTCGCCCACAAGATTCTCCGCTGGAACGCGGCAGTCCTGAAAAATGAGCTCTCCGAAGGGAGACCCTCTGTGTCCCATTTTGGCGATTTTGCGCCCGACGGAGAATCCCGGGAAATCCTTCTCGACCACAAATGTACTGATCCCCTTCGAACCCAGCTTCGGTTCCGTCTTGGCATAAACAACGATCACGTCGGCTACCGGGCCGTTGGTTATAAAGATCTTGGTCCCGTTCAGGATGTAGGCGTCGCCGTCTCTACGGGCGGTACAGCGCATGGAAATAGCGTCCGAGCCCGCGCCCGGTTCCGTAATTGCCAGACATCCTATAGCCTCGCCCGTGCATAGAGCGGGAAAGTATTTCTCCTTGATTGACGGGCCGGCGTGTCTGTTCAGATTATCCAGAACGAGATTTGAGTGCGCGGCGTACGAAGACGTTACCGCAGCGCTCACCCGGGCCAACTCTTCTACCACTATTGCCTGAGCCCGGATGCCGGCGCCCGCGCCACCATACTCCTCCGGAACCGTAATGCCCAGAAGACCGAGTTTTCCGAGGCCGGACATCACCTCGCGCGGAAATACGTCCTTTGCGTCCATCTCCCGTGCCCTCGGGGCTATTTCCTGTTCCGCAAACCGTCTCACGGTTTCTTTCAAGATCTTCTCGTCTTCGGTCAGCCCCACGACGACGGGATCGGTCATTTCACACATATTCCAGTCCCCTCTGCAGAATTTCATCGGCGATCAGCATTCGGCGTATCTCGGAAGTGCCCGCCCCTATTTCATAGAGCTTAGAGTCTCTGTAGTAACGGTTGATGGGATATTCGAGCATGTAGCCGTACCCGCCGTGAATCTGCAGCGCTTGGTTTGCCACACGGGTAGCGGTCTCCGCGGCGAAGAGCATTGCCGCGGCGGCCAATTTGTGCACTTCCGTACCTTTACCGCCCCGTTGCATCCCATCCGCCAAAATGGCGGCCCTGTATACCAGGCCGCGTGCAGCTTCAATCTCCGTGTACATGTCGGCAAGTTTCGCCTTGATCAACTGAAAATCAGCGATGGGTCGTCCGAATTGTTCCCGCTGCATGGCGTATTGCCGGGCAAGTTCAAATGCCCCTTGCGCAATCCCTAATGGTTCGCCGGAGAAAAACGCCCGTTCCACGTCCAGGCCTCCCATCATGACCTTCACGCCGCCGTTAACCTGTCCCAGCACATTTTCTCGAGGGACGCGGCAGTCCTCGAAGACAATTTCACCGGTTGGGGAACCACGATTCCCCATCTTCTCCAAAGCTCGAGAGACCCTGAACCCGGGGAACCCCTTTTCGACGATAAATGCGGTGAAACTCTCCTTTACGGGACGGGATTGGCCGGTTCTCGCGTACACGATGAACACGTCGCCGATCGGCGCATTGGTGATGAACATCTTCGTACCGTTCAAGACGAACCAGTCTCCATCCTCTACGGCGCCGGTTCGGATTGACATGGCGTCCGAGCCGGCATTTGGCTCCGTGAGGGCCAAACAACCGATCAAGTCTCCGGAACAGAGACCCGGCAGATACTTCCGCTTTTGAACTTCCGTACCGTTTCGGTTAAGATTATCCGCACACAAGTTCGCGTGAGCCCCGTACGACACGGCCAACGCAGGACAAACTCGACCGATCTGCTCGATCACCAGGACTGCCGTCAGGAGCTCGAAATCGGAGCCGCCATATTCTTCAGGGACCGTGACCCCCAGGATTCCCAAATCACCCATGGACTTCCATACGTCCAGCGGGAGCTTGTCTTCGCGGTCGATCTGCTCCGCGACGGGCCATATCTCCTTGAGCATGAACCGCCGCACGTTTTGCTGAACAATTCTCTGCTCTTCCGTCAGTTCGAAATCCATGAGGCTCCCTCCGATTTGGGTGTGACGATCCCACATTGAAGCATAGCAAACCCGCTGCCGACTGCCGGTTTGCGTCGTTCTCCAATCTTCTCGTGTGATTGTGGAGCAGCTCCAAACCCATCGGCCCACTCCAACCGGCTCCTATGACAACCACCGCTTACGGCGCTTGTAGTGCTTTACCTCTCGGTAACTCTTGCGTGTACCCACCGAGTTCAGACCGAGGTAGAATTCCTTTATGTCTTCGTTATGTTGGAGTTTTTCTGCCAGCCCATCCATGACGATTCGACCATCTTCCATAACATAACAGTAGTGGGCAATCTCCAGGGCCGCCAGCGCATTCTGCTCTACAAGGAGAATCGCGGTTTTCTGCTCTTGGTTGATTCGGTGGACGATCTCGAAAATTTTGTCTATGAGCAAAGGAGCCAGACCAAGAGAAGGTTCATCCAGGAGCATAATCTTGGGGTTTGACATCAGGGCTCTGCCGATGACCATCATCTGCTGTTCACCACCTGAGAGGAATCCGCTTACTCGATCTTTCAAGGGGGACAGCCTCGGAAAGAAATCATATATCATTTGAAGAATGCGGCCGGCTTCCTCTTCACCTCCCAGTCCCAGGAATCCCACCCGCATGTTCTCTTCGACCGTCAGGTGCTGAAAAACCCGCCGGCCTTCAAGGACCTGTATTATGCCCTGCCGTGCGATAGCGTGCGGCAAGTCTCTGTCGATTCTTCGATCCCTGAAGACCACGTTGCCTTCCGTGACCTCTCCGGCCTCCGCCCTTAACAATCCCGATATTGCCTTCAAGGTGGTAGTCTTTCCAGCTCCGTTGGCGCCCAGCAATGCGACGACCTGGCCGTCATTCACTTTCAGGGTCACCCCTTTAAGAACCTGAATTACTTTATGATAGAAAACCTCAACCTGATTGACTGCGAGAATTGTAATCACCTCCTCTGGAACCGAAATGCCGGAAAAGGCATAGCCGTCCGGCGCCGCAGCGGTCGGACGCTGCGGCGCCGCATTCTCTTGGATAGATGTGACGATTAACGAAAATTCTCCGGCGTCATGTCCGGGGCTTCCACGAATTTACCTTCGCCCCCTAGGCCTCCGGCTGGAACAAGTTTTCCTCCCTCGATCTTGTACACCACCAACCAGGGAGAGGAGCGTTTCTTCTCGGTGTATGTCACCTTTACGATGCCGTCCAAGGGCTCCCAGTTCGTTAGCGTGTTCAATTCGGCTTTTATGGCTGCCGTATCGAGTTTGTCCCATCCTACCTTGGCTGCGGCGCTTTGCACTACCTTGTGAATCATGAGAATGTACTGCCAACCAATGATGTAGAAGTTGGTTTGCTCTTTGATGCTTCGATTGTTTTCCTTGAGGTACTGCTTGACGAGTTTCACTCCAGGGTGAGTCTCATTGTCGTAAGAGATATTGTGAAGTACTGAGACGCATCCCTCGAATAGCGCCGGATCGAGCCGCATCGTACCCCACCCGCCGCCGACGGTGTTGAGCAGTTTCGTCTTCATGCCGAGTTCCTTGGCCGCTCTCATGATTGCCACCGGCCCGGATCCAGTGCAGTTTGTCAGCAGCCAGTCAGGCTTTTGCGCCTTGATGCGAGTCAAGTGGGTGGTAAGATCGACGTCCCGCACGCCGAAGAGTTCCTGGGCCACTATATCCACCCCAATCTTCTTGCAGTAATCGAAAAACTCCGGAATGAGCGGTGCTCGCCCGTAGGCCTGGTCCCAGGTGATTATGGCGATTCGAGGATTTCTTTCTTCCTTCCAGTTGTCTTTCACCCACCTAACCGCAGTGGCGGTCATTCCGGCGTACAGAGCATAGAAGCCGTAGGTGTTCCCTTGAGGGTAGAGGTCATCGATACTGCTGGGGAAAAAACCGATGGCTTCATCTCTTAATACCTTCTCCCGTAATGCTTCGGCCGTCGGGGTATGCGGAACCCCAAAAAACAGCGGTTTGGGCTTCATGTTAATAAGTTCCTCATACTGCTGGATTCCCAATGCGGCCTTTCCAGTGTTGTCCTTCACGAGAAGTTCCATCTTCACGCCGTCTATCCCCCCGAGTTTCTCATTGACATACTTGACGGCATCCTCGCAGCCCGGGGCCATGGGTCCCACAACGGACGCATAGGGACCGGTCAGATCACCGATGATCGCCACTGCAAGACTCTTGGGTTTGTCGGCCATGGATGGGGACGGCCCCACCAGGGCAAGAACAAGAAAGACCAAGAGTGCATACCCGGCAATTCTTCCGATACTCCGTCCTGCGGCAGACATCATGTTCTCCTCCTATGTTTGCAGGTTGACGATTCGGGCAATAGCCCCAGACCTAGTGTGAAAACGGCCACCGGCGATAGAAATGCTTGAAAATCTCCCACCGGTGGGCAAGTCCCCTTGGCTCGTACGCGAGGAAGAGCAGAATAACCAGTCCGAAAATGAACGGGCTAATACCGCTTTTTACTGCGGCGCCTATGGCATCGGGAAAGAATCCTGCGATTGGAGGCCCGATTGACTGGGATACGATCTCCAGGAAGCGAATAAAGACCACTCCAAAGACCGCACCGGGTACGGATCCAAGACCGCCTACGATGATCATGCCCAGGTACCAGATCGACTCGTGCAACAGAAAGGAATCCACATTCACGGCCCCCATCCACACTGCGAGGAGGCAGCCGCCGAGACCCGAGTAAAGTGAGCAAATGAAGAATGCGAGTAATTTGTATCTGAAAATTTCCACGCCCATGATTTCAGCGGCAAGATCATTGTCGCGTATCGCCACGAATGCCCGGCCGACTTTGGATCGCTGCAAATTGCGGGCAAGGATGACCGAGATCACGGCAAAGGCCATTACCAGGTAGAAAATTCGCTGCTGGGAAGAGAAGGCGAACCCGAATAGGTTGGGCGCGTCCACGGTGAGCGTAGATGTGCCTCCGGTTAGGTCGGGGCGAACGTTGATGATTGTCCAGGGAATGATGAACTGGGCGGCTAGCGTGGCCATGGCCAGATAGAATCCTTTGATCCGCAGCGACGGCAGCCCGAAGAAGAGACCGACCAGACCCGATGTGAGAACGGCCAAGGGCATGGCGAGCCAAAAAGAAAAGCCCGTCAGATTCATCAACATCATCATGGCGTAGGCGCCGACACCCATGAAGGCGCCGTGTCCAAGCGAGATCTGCCCCGTGAGACCCGTAAGGATGTGCAGACCCATGATGCTTACCACGGATACCCCTATCAGGTTCAGCGTAGTGATCAACCCGCCGCCGAGCAGGAACGGAAGCAGACCGAGCAAGACTAGACCGGCTATCGTGACGGCCCACTGGGCGGCCGTTCTCATGATGGTCACGTCCTTTTCGTACGTATCGTCAAAGGTTCCGCAGGGGCGCCACATGTTAAATTCTCTCTATCCTTTTGAGTCCGAATAGACCCTCCGGTCGAATGAAGAGCACGATCAGCAGAAGAACGTAGGCCGAAATCTCTCCGAGATTCGGATCGATCAGACCTCCGACAACAGCCTCGATGAGTCCCACGACCAGTCCGCCGACCAGAGCGCCCGTAATGGATTCCAGTCCGCCGAAGATGACCGCGGGAAAGGCCTTCAAGGCGAGCAGCGGCGTGTACGAGGGCGCAAGGGAAAGCCTGTATCCCATCAGGAAGCCCGCAAGAGTCCCCAAAATAACCGCCAACACCCAGGTCACCGCGAACACGACCGTAATGTTTACACCACAAGCCATGGAAAGCTCATGATCTTCGGAGACTGCTCTCATACGCAATCCCGTGTTGGTCTTCATGAAGAAGAAGGCCAGGGCGGCAAAGCTTGTCACGGCAATCGCACCCGCCCACAGCAGCTCGTGAGACATGGCAACATCTCCCACCAACACGGTCCTGCCGGGAAGCAGGTTCTTGGGAAACGCAACGTCGTACCCCGTCCATATCATGAGCATCAGCCCCCGAAGGAGAACACCGAGGGCAAGCGTCGCCATTATTATCGTCAGGAGAGATTGGCTCAGGAGCGGGCGCAAGACAAGACGTTCGACGAGGAACCCCGTGACTACGGCCATCATGAGAGCGCCCAAGAGGGCAAGCCATAATGGAAAGTGCCACCAGACTACGAAGGAAAAACAGAAATACCCTCCGAGAGCAAGCAACTCTCCTACGGCGAAATTGAAAATTCTGGTAGCCTTGAACACCAGCACGATGCTGACGGCTATAAGTGCGTACACACTTCCTATAAGGAGACCGGTAACGACAAACTGGGGCAGTAGTGATAGCACGGCGTCTGCTCCTCTAAACGGAAACTACCTGTATGCGATTCTTCATGAGGCTTTTTCTACCGTCGCGGTAGGTTATCTCCGATGAGATCTCGATCGTCTCGTCTTCCCCGTAGATTCCGTCGATCAAGGCTTTGAAGCGCTCCTCAACAAAGGTTCGACGAAGCTTCCGTGTTCGGGTCATTTCAGCTTCGTCGGGATCGAATTCCTTGTAGAGATTGATGAACCTGCGAATCCGCGAGTAATCCGGAAGCATCTCATTGACTTCGGCGATCTGCCGGCGGACCAACTCAATCACTTCCAGTTTCTGGGAGAGATCCACGAAAGTTGTGTACGAGATATGGCGCGCTTCCGCCCATTGGCCGACATTGTTCAGATCGATGTTGACCAGGGCGCCTACGAATGATTCGTCCGGACGCGCTACTACGAGCACGTCCTTTATGTACGGCGAAAAGCGCAGGCGGACCTCGCAGAACTGAGGTGAGAATTTCAAACCCTCGCCCAGATCCATGAGATCCTCCATACGGTCCATGACGATGAGATGGCCATCCGCGTCAAAATGCCCGAAGTCACCAGTGTGGTACCAGCCGTTTACAACCTTTTCTCGTGTTTTGTCTTCCGCCCCGTAGTACCCGCTAAACATGTGACTGGTGCGCACATGGATCTCGCCGTCGTCGGATATTCTGAAATCCACACCGGGAAGCGGCAGGCCACAGCTCTCGGGTTTAATGTCGCCATCCCGGTGAAGAGTGACGACGCCTATTTCAGAGCCTCCGTAGAGCTGTTTCAGGTTCACGCCGATCGCATGAAAATAGCTGATGACATCGGGGCTGATTGCCGCTCCCGCGGAGTACCCCACTCGAGTCATTCGCAGCCCGATATTGTCCCTTAGAGGCCCAAAAACAAGCCTTTCGGCCAGGAAGCAGAATATGGATAAAGCAATACCCGGACTCTTTCCCGACATGGCGTATTGCGCCTTTTTTTTGCCGATGCTGAGTGCGGTTCGGTAACAGGCCCTTTGCAGAAAGCCCGAATCTTCAATGCTCACCTGGATCATTCGGATGAGATTTTCCCATAAGCGCGGCCCGAAAAAGACCACCTGAGGACCTATTTCACGAATGTTGTCCTGGACCGTCTCGGGTTCTTCCGGGAAATTCGTGCGAAGGCAGTAGTAGAGGGAGCAGGCCACTCCGAAGAGCTGTTCGGCGATCCAAGCGATGGGCAGGAAAGAGAGATATTCCTCATTCTCCTCGTATCGATCCACCTCGTTGACCGCTTTGGCCATGCCGATCAGCGCTTCCTGGGTAACCATCGCGGCTTTGGGGTTACCGGTGGTCCCGGAGCTATAGAGAAAAACGGCCAGGTCATCGCCGCTGCCCTCGGAAACACACTTGTGGAAAAGTCCGGGCTGTTCCCTGTCAATTCGGCGACCGAGTTGGAGCATCTCCTCCATATTCATGAGTATGGAGTCCGAGTAGCTCCAGAGTCCCTTGGAATCCCAGTAGATAACCTTTTCAAGATCCGGAAGGTTCCCCTTTATTTCCAGGACTTTGTCCACCTGTTCTTGATCCTGGCAGATGACGAAACGGGAGTCGGAATGCTTCACGTAGTATTCAACTTCAGGCGGAGTACAGTCTGCGAAGATACCCACGACAACCCCTCCGACGGAATGAGCGGCGATTTCGTACCAGAAAGCGTGGGGCTTGTTCTCGGCGAGAATGGAAACCCGCTCGCCCCGATTCAGCCCAAGGGAGAGCAACGCGAGGCCGAGATACTTGACGATTTCGAAGTAGGCCTGCCAGGAGTAACTCTGCCATATACCCATGTGCTTCTCTCGGATGGCCACTTGGCCGGATCCGTATTTCAGGTAGTTCCTCACGAGAAGCTTGGGCAGAGTGTCCTCTTCACTACGCGCTGACTGGTTCATTTTCTTCCCGGTCCGGTTTTGCCTGTTTTCCAAGATATGCCCGAATAACCTTTCTGTCATGCTTGATGTCTTCGGGAGCCCCTTCCGCGATCTTCGTTCCAAAATCGAGGACGACCACGCGCTGAGATATGTCCATAACGACGCCCATGTCGTGTTCCACAATAATGATGGGAATTTTCTTGAGTTCCTGGACGTCGAGGATGAACCTGGCCATATCTTCTTTCTCTTCCACGTTCATCCCGGCCATCGGCTCGTCAAGGAGAAGGATCTGTGGATCCAGGGCCAGAGCCCGGCCGAGGTCGACCCTTTTCCTCACCCCATAGGGCAGGGATTCTACGACCTTGTGGCGTACTTCGGCCAATTCGAGTAGGTCGATGATCTCTTCGACCTCCGCACGGTTTTTCACTTCTTCACGTCTGGCCTTTCCAAGGAACAGAGACCCGGCCACGGGCCCGTATCGGATGTAGATGTGCCTGGACGCCATCAGGTTGTCCAGAGCAGTCAGCCCCGTATAAAGTTCAATATTTTGAAACGTTCGCGAAATCCCCAGTTGGGCTCTCTTGGTCGTTGACAACCTGCTGATATCTTTCCCTTTGAAGAGGATCCGACCCCCTTTGGGACGGTAGAACCCGCTGATGCAGTTCAGAACGGATGTCTTTCCCGCACCGTTGGGGCCTATCAGAGCAAGGATCTCGTTGTCGTACACGGTGAAACAGATGCCCGAGAGGGCTTGCACCGAACCGAAGCTCAGCGCCAGGTCTTCCACCATCATTTTGCGCTCAGCAGGCGAACTCATGGAACCGACCTACTACTCCGATTCTTTGACCGGTCGAAAATGTGAAATGTCGAGGATATGGCCCTTGCGTTCATCGCTGAACACTATCTCCATGGGCATGCCGATTTTCAGATCCTCGGCTTTGGCTTCCTTGATGAAGTGGATCAATCCTCCATCGGCCCCATTGAGCCGAACAATGCCCAGGATCCATGGCTCGTCGAGCCTTTTCCCGTCGGTGGAAAAATAACAGTCGCCAAAGGTCACCAGTGTTCCTTTCGGTTCCACTTCCACCCACTCTATGGCGTCGACGAAGCATTCTTCACAGAATATTCTTGGAGGAACCATGACCCGACCGCACGTGCGACAGCGGGCGCCCATGATTCGCTTATGGTCCTTGATCTCCGTGAAGAATCGTTCCCCGGCGTTTCCAACGGACCATTCGTAGTCCACTTGAATCGTCCCGCCGATTGTCATCTCAGGTTTCTTCTTACTCATCATTAACTCCCACAAGATCAGCTTCCACCGAACTCACCGGAACCGCTGGTTAGTCCCGGCCTATAACCATGACCGCGTTGTACTGGTACATGCCGCCCCAGGCATTGCATACTGCAGTGTTCACGTCTTTGGAGACCTGACAATCGCCGGCTTTGCCTTGTATTTGGAGATAGCACCAGTTGAGCCTGGACATCCCCGCTCCTATGGGGTTTCCTTCTCCCTGAAGTCCGCCGGACGCATTAACGGGGAGGGCGCCGTCTTTCCAAGAGACGCCCTCATCTATCATCCTTCCGGCTCCTCCCTCGGGACAGAGGCCCAGAGCTTCACAGTGTTGCATCTCCTTGAAAGTGAAAGGGTCATAGACTTCTGCGTAATCGATCTCGACAGCGGGGTCTTTTATGCCGGCCATTTCGTAAGCCTGCCGGGCTGCCAGATACGCATAGTCAAGTCTCCCCAGGTCGGGATTCGCTCTGCCCATGAACCACACCGAGTCGGCGCCGCGACCAGTACCCCGAATCCACACCGGGGAGTCCGTAAGTTCACGAGCCACGTCCTCGGACGCCAGGATCACCGCTCGCGCTCCGTCCGTAACAGGCGAAGTGTCTAGGAGTTTCACCGGCCACGACAAATACGGCGAAGCCATGACATCGTCCACCGTCAGCTTCATCGGCAACTGAGCGTAGGGATTGGATATCGCGTTCCCGCGATTCTTAACCGATACTTTGGCCATCTGGCGTTCGGTCAGCCCATAGCGGTGCAAATAGGCTCGGGCTTCCAGGCCGCACTGAATGGGCACGTTCAGACCTATGGGCCGAACGTAGGCTTCGTCGTACACGGTGTTGAAGACAGCCTGTGCCGAAGCATTTTCACTCATCTTCTCGTAGCAGATTACCATGACAATGTCGTACATTCCGGAAGCTACATGGTTGTAACCAAGAATCGGCGTCGATACTGCGGAAGAACCGCTGGTACTGTTTCGCATTGTTGGTTTGAGAAAACCGCCTGCACCGTCAGTGGCAACCTTGTCCGAGTTAACGATTCCGCAAAAGGCGTCCACAGCCGAACCCGTCACCACCGCGTCGATGTCATCCTTACTTAGCCGAGCGTCTTCCAGAGCATTTCTCGCAACGTCAAAAACCATTTCCTCGATTGTCTCTACTTTGCAGAATTCAAACTTCTGCATACCTACGCCCACAATGGCTACTTTCCGGGCCATGTTCTATCCCTTCTTTTCGCAAGGAACGTTTCTCGGCGCACCGGCGCCCTTTCTCGCTACCATTTGCTCAATACCGCCACCCCGGCCGTCGGCGAAATGAAGCCGCCCCAGCTATGGGCCAGCCCGACGCATACCTTCCGAGAAGTTACATCGACGGCATCGCCTCGAATCCGACGGGCAACCTCGGCAACACGGAGCAGACCCGAAACGATCAACGAGTTTCCTTTCCCGAGAAGCCCTCCGGATACGTTTACGGGAATGGGACCTTCACGATCAAAGCCTCCGTCTTCGATTCGCAAGACGGTTTCACCAGGATCACAGAGCCCCAGGGCTTCCACGTGAATCAGTTCTCGATGAGCGTACCAATCACTGACTTCCGCAAGGTCGATCTCCTTCTCAGGGCGCCGGATTCCCGCCATCCGGTAGGCCTGATGAGCTGCCTTCTGCGTATCCGGACTCATGCCGTAAGACCGCGCCGCCAAATGACTTCCTTCGGTGGACCATCCCACGCCGCTTATGAATACAGGTTCCTTTCTCAGCTTTCCTGCGTTCTTCTCGGAAGTGAGAATGAGCGTGCATGCCGCGTCTTTCTCTCTGGCCATTGTGAGGTCCCGCAGGGGCCAAGCGAGTTCGGATGAAGCAAGGACGTCTTCCACGGCGGTCGCCGGCTCTCCTGAAGCCGCTGCCGCGTTGTTGATATTCTTGACGGCAACCCGGGCCAACAACTCTTCGGTCACTCGGGAGCGCTCCATATAAGCCCTCGCATCCATCGCCCCAAACACGGCTTCCAGGCTCTCAGCGTGCGGAACGGTATTGCATATGGGCCGGTTGTATATCGGATCCAGACAGGCCGATAGGATCTTGTGAAAACCGTTTCTTCTGCCGACCCGCTCCGAAGGCTTCTGCACAGCGGCGACAACCATCAAGAGCCCCGGATCCACCATGACTTCCATGTACCCGGCAAAAAGTGCATGCATACCATCTTCCGCCAGCCGGAGATCGCACGGCTTCATCACGCCGCCTATGGAATCAAGCGTGTACTGGTTGGATAGGCTCCTGCCCTCAGTGAAATCGGACGATGCCGTAATGGCGCCGCCTATGAGTTCCCGTTCAATTCCCGCGTCATCCAGCGCCCGTCTTGTTGCGTGGAAAAGAAGTTCCTTATGCGCCACACCGCGCGTGTTTCCGCCCGGCTCCACAACACCAAGACCAACTATGCAGACTCGATTCTCCATAACCATTGCTGGGCTCCAATAGGATTGCTCAATCTCGAGATCTCTTGGCCAGAAGCAGGTCCCACTGCCCTTCCATGACCACTTGGTCTCTCTGATTATTTACGGTCAACTGGAGTGAAACCAAACCTCGGTCGGGTTTCCCGGTATCGGTCTTTTCTTTCACACGAACTTTGACATATATTGTGTCGGCGATATAAATCGGGTTCCTAAAGCGCCATTCTTTGATAGCTTTGAATGCGACGGTCGTGCCCTCGATCAGCCCCGAACGGTTCAGACAGCCCGAAGCTATTGCCAAGCCGCACATACCATGTGCAATTCTCTGACCGAAAGCAGTATTTCGAGCGAATTCAATGTCGCTGTGAAGTTGATTGAAGTCACCCGATACTCCGCAAAAATTCACGATATCAGCCTCGGTGACGGAACGACTTACCGTAAGAAACTCATCGCCTTGTTCCAGTTCTTCGAAATGTTTACCCGGGACCCATAGTTTCATGATTAGTCACTCCGTGAACCGGTTCATCGATCGATCCTTGATGTCGGTTTATCCATAAGGTGCGCAGTATTCCTCGGCCGACGTCCTTGTCCTTATCGGGATCTCGCTTAACGCTTTTCAATCAATGGGCTCGAAGTAGTCGATATCCAGGATGTAGCCTTCTCGGTTTTCTTTCCAGACCGCTTTGACCCGGCCGCCGATGCGGACCTTTTCTTCCACGGTCTCAAGATCCTTCATCTCGAAGCCTCCCACAAAGTGGGGGAGCCCCACATCCGCTCCATCCAGATCTAGGATTGCCAATATGTAGGGCGGCTCCTTTGGTTGACCTTCATATGCAAAGTTGATGAGCACCCACGTTCTGATTGAACCTTCCTGCGAGACCTCGACCCACTCGTCGGTTTCCACGAAACAGTCGGAACAAAAGCTGCGGGCAGGAACGAGGATCCGATTACATTTTCCACAGCGGGATCCCATAATCCGTTTCTTCCTGAATTCCTCGTAGAAACGAGTGGTCGCGGGGCCCATGGCCCATTTATACGGTAGAGAAACGTACCCGGTAAGTATCCTCGATTCTTCAGCCATTGATATCCCCTTCCCCTGCCCTAGAGTTCGTTTGATATGATCATGATCCCGTTGAATTGATCCAGCCCACCCATCGCATGAGCCAGGCCTGTTTTGGCTCCGGGAACCTGCCTATCGCCGGCCCGTCCGGTCACTTGGAGCACCACTTCGGCAACCCTTTGCAGCCCCGTGGCGCCGATGGGGTTCGTGCAGAGGACTCCACCCGATGGATCGCAAGGAAGTTCACCTCCGGGCATTACGACACCCTGCTCCACCAGCTCGCACCCTTTACCGAAATCGCAGAACCCGAAGCACTCATAAAAGAGCATCTCCTGGAAGGTGAATGGGTTATACACTTCGGCCACGTCCAATTGCTTGAGCGGATTGGAAATACCTGCCTGATCGTAAGCAGATTTGGCCGCATTGATAGCGGACTTCCAGACCACTTTGTCGCCTTCGCCAAAAAAGGCCTGCTCGCCACAATAGCCGACTCCTTTGATCCAGGCTTGATTCCGACCCAACTTTCCGGCTTTCTCCTGGGAGGCCATGATAACCGCACACGCACCGTCGGAAGCGGGACACACATCCAAGAGTCGAACCGGATAGGCTATTATGCGGGCGGTGAGGACGTCTTCAATGGTGGTCCGTATCCTGATATGCGCGTACGGATTACGCAGCGCGTCATTATGGTTCCGGACGGATATCTCAGCCGCCGCCATTCTGACCCTCTTTTCTTCAATGCCGTACCGGTGCGCCCACTCGTTGCTCTGAAGAGAGAAAATGCCGGGTGCGCCTGCAAGAAAGGGTCGCTGAAAGAAGGGATCCGCCACGGTAGCCATGGTGCCCTGGGGATCGCCTTCGTTCATTTTTTCCGCGCCCACAACCAGCACCGTGTCAAACATGCCCGAAGCAACATGATAGAATCCCGTGTGGGCAAGAGAGATCCCCGTAGAACCGCACGTCGCGGTCCGCATAAGAGGTTTGCCGTATGCGCCCATGGCGCCTGCCAAGTAAAGATGAGGATTATTCACACCTTCCATGGCGGGCGGCATGGAGCCCGCCACCACCGCGTCAATGTCTTCCGGCCCTATACCTGCGTCTTCAAATGCCCTCGTAACTGCTTCATGAACCAGCTCCGGATATGAAACATCAGACCTCTTGCCACATTCTGTTTGTCCCGTGCCAACGATGGCAACTGCTTGAGCCATGGGTGCCTACCTTTAATGTCCCAGGATTACGACGGAATGGGATTGTCCGCCCAGACCGTGTACACTGTGGGCCAGAGCTTTACGGACGTTTGGTACCTGATGATCTCCTGCCTCTCCCAGCACCTGCAAATAGGCTTCACCCACTCGCACAAGCCCTCTGGCCACCTGCGGATTTGCCCCGAAGAGACCACCGGACGGGTTGATGGGTAACGTCCCTTCAAGGGAAGAGAGCCCCTCGGTCGCCAGCCGCCAACCTTCCCCTGGTCCGCACAAACCCAGTCCCTCAGACCATAGAATTTCGTGATAAGAGCTTGTTTCGGAGATTTCGGCAACATCTATCTCCTTGCCGGGGTCTCTAATTCCGGCCTTCCCATAGGCCATTGCGGACGCCTTGTGCAAGGAGCCCCGCCGAAGATCACGGTCACCCACCAAGGATCGGTCGACGTTCCAGCCGACTCCTTCAATGAACACGGGATCGTCGCAAAGATCGCGGGCGGTCCCCTCTTCGGCCAACAGCAGAGCGCACGCCCCGTCACTTGTGACGGGAACGTCCAGCTTCCTCAGGGGAGCCGCGACGGTAGGCGAAGACAAGACCTCGTCCACAGTCACCGTGCTCCTCACATGTGCATAAGGGTTTTTCGCCGCGTTGGAACGGTTCTTCACAACCACCTGAGCTGCCGCGTGAGTTGGTGGAGAATGGCGTTCAAGGTATTGCCGCGCCTGTAAACCGGCCACGGCAACGCCGTTAATACCGACGGGCCGGTGAAAAAACGGATCCGCACACAAATTGCTGAGAGTGTGTTCCGACGGGCACTCCGAACACTTGGTAACGGCCACCAACAGTGCAGTCCTGTAGTGGCCGGAAAGGATTCGCATCATTCCGTAGATTACCGTGAAAACCGAATCTTCGCCGACCTTGGACCCGCTCTTTAAATTTCCTCCCGCGGAGTCATAATAGTAGCTGTTGGAGCAGCTGATGCCTTGCCAGTAGTCTGCAGAGGACGAAATCATTGTCCCGATTTCCGATCGGTCTATACCGACGCGATCCATAAGTTTCCTGACCACCCCAAAGGTCAGTTCCTGAACGTTCTCGTGCAGGTGCCCGCCGTGTTCAGTTTGAACAAAATCAACAATGGCTACCCGTGGGCTCATCTTTTCTCTCTCTCTTATGTGAGCTGTCTGAAAGGGTTGACGTAGTCGTCTTTGGTAGAGTGACTCATCGCAAAGCAATTGTCGTGCCAATCGGGTGAGAAGACTCCCGGGTGGGGCGACGAGTTTCTCTTCCCCGGAATCTTCATGGCTCACATAAGTCTATTATAGTGGCAGGTTAAGTGCTGAGGCGAACCTTCGCTCGCGGTGAAGGATTCTTGGAATATGAGGACCGTGTGGACACCGACTCGGCGGAAGTCGACATGTCACACCATAGACATGTCTAATAATTGATCACTCGGCAATGGGGGCGCCAGCTGAAAGTCCGGACCCTCGCCGCAGGGAGTGACCGCGTCATGAGGCCGGTTTCACTGCGGAAAGATCTTGGGCGGCATCCTGGATCCCCAATCACCGCCTTCGATCCCTTACTCAATTCGGTATTTCCTGAGCTTGTTATAGAGGGTGGCTCGGCTGATTTGCAAGATCATTGCCGCCTTACGTTTGTTGCCCTTTGTAGTGCGGATCGCGCTTTCGATCATGGTCTTCTCCATGTCCTCTCTATCGGGAAACGGACCTGCGGCGGTAAACCACGGAACCCCGATCCGATCGCGCGCGTGACTCATTTCCGCAGCGATTCTCGAGGGCAACGCGGCGACATCGATGAGTTCGCCGGTGTTGAGATTCATGGCGCCTTCCAATACGTTTCTCAATTCGCGAACATTTCCGGGCCAAGGGTAATTCGTGAATAAATCAAGGACCTCGTCTGCAACTCCCCGGACATTGCCGCGGGTGACTTCCCTGATTTGCGGAATAAAATGATCCACGAGGAGAGGCACGTCTTCCATTCTAGCTCTGAGGGGGGGAATATGTATGTTTACCACGTCAAGACGATAATATAGATCCTCCCTGAATTGCCCTTTCTGTACCATATCCCAGAGGTCTCTGTTGGTGGCGGCAATGATTCGCACGTCCACCTCGTAGGTGACCGAGCCTCCAACACGCTGGAACTCCTTTTCCTGAATTATCCTCAGCATCTTGGCCTGCATTCCCATGGACATCTCGCCACATTCGTCAAGAAACAATGTTCCGTTATGCGCCAGTTCAAATTTACCGGGCTTGCCCCCCGCTCGTGCGCCGGTGAATGAACCGGACTCATAGCCGAACAGTTCGGATTCCAGTAAGGTCTCAGGAATGCCGGCGCAGTTTACCACGACAAACGGCCTATTCTTGCGCAAGCTTGCCGCGTGGATGGCCTGGGCAAAGAGTTCCTTACCCGTTCCAGACTCCCCTGTGACAAGGACTATGGAATTCCCCTTGGCCACTCGTTCGGCCTTAGTCTTGGCCGACGACATTACTTCCGATGATCCGACTATATGAGCGAAAGTGAACCGGCTGGAGGAAACCCTCTTGAGACGTTTCCTACCCACAGAGCCGGTGTGCAGCGCTTCGACCAGTGAGAGGAATTCTTCCGATTCATAAAAGTCGGTAAAAATACTCCTACAGACGGCCCCTTCTATCGATCCGTCTTCCACTATGGGACTGACGAGCACGGGAACGCCCCCTTTTCTGCGGCCACAAATCTCGGTCACTCTTGGAACGCCGCTGCGGGCCACCTCCTTGAGCAAGCATGCGGGATTGATGGACGTGACGTCCCAACCCAAAGCCTCTGCTCGATCAATACCCATACGTTGAGCTGTTTTCCTAGTCAGATAGGTCACCCTTCCTTGTCGGTCCACGGCTGCAAGTTCCTCGAAGGAGTTGTCCAGCAATGAGTCAACAAGGTCATATTTTTGCGAAAGCCGGGTTAGTTGGCTTTCCAGTTCGACCCGCTTTGAATGGTCCTGCAGGAACCCAGCCACGAACAGGACACGGCCGCCTATCCTTATCGGCGCGAAACTGCATCTGAGCTGTCGCTGATTGACTTCTTCCTTTAGGTCGTAGCGCGGAACTCCGGTAGAAAGGATATCCTCAATTATGGCTTGGGGGAAGATTTCCAGGACGTGTTTGCCAACGACCAGTGACGGCGTGATGCCGAGATAGTAGCCGGCCATGGCGTTAAAGAACCGTACTCGAGCAGCTGCGTCAACGATAATTACGCCGAGCGGTAGATCAAAGAGGGGACCGACGAAAGCATCAAGCAATAGATCTTCGATCGACTTGGCCTCCATCTCCGGCTTGTCGTCAGAGCCTCTGTTCGTTGACATTGAACCTCTCGTCAGACTCGACCGTAAATATCGTTAGCTCCAATTTCCTCGTACGCCTCAGGCGTTGGACTTCCAGGATTCACCGCGTGTCTGCGAAGTCATTCTGAACGGCCTGCCTCATAATTGCCCGCAGCGGCTGTCCCGGCGTGCAAAAGCGTTCGTACGATTGTACTCTCTTCCCCACATTCAATCAATACGGTACTCTCCTTTGGCAAAATCCTAATCATTGGGGCTCATGAACCCCGGCAAAGCCGGGGAACGTCCTTTCTATCTGATCGTCATCTTTACGCCCCTACGTTCTGCCCGACGGGTGTACCAGTCCAAAATGTTCTTGGGGGGCTGATCGCGCTCTTTCTGGGGCTTTCGAACGAGTGTGATCGATTCAGTGGGGCACGTTGGTCTGCAGATACCGCATCCGAGACATCTAGTTGCATCCACCACGTAGCTGCCCTCTAGCTCCACGATGGCCCCGACCGGACAACGATCATTGGCGCACACGCCGCATGCGTCGCAGGTCCCTTGCTCGATAGCGGCTACGTAGTTGCTTTTTGCCATCAAGTGTGGAGCATTATGCCGCATCATGCCTCCGAGCATCAGGCACGCGCAGGAACAGCAGTTACAGACAGCGAGCAGTCCATTCTGGACGTTGAACGTTGAGTGAACGAGACCTTCCTCGTCAGCTTTCTTTATGATCTCTATTGCTTCTTCCCGGGTGACTGACCTTCCCTTGGGATACTTATCAAAGGCTCCTTCGCTATTTGCCAGGGCCAGACATACCTCAAGGGAATGCTCGCACTGGCGGCCTATCAGTGCGTGCTTTTTTCGACACATGCAATCCATGACCTGGATGGATTTGGATTCCTGGATAACCTGATAGATGTCTTCATAGGGGTACACTGCTTGCTCCGCGTCTATCTGGACGTTCAATGGAATAACTCGCATGACGGCGGGCGCATGGCGGCCCAGCGTGCCCACGAGCGTGGGGATGTATTCTTCCATAAGCAGAGCAAACTCCTTGTCCAGTCGAGGCAACTGAAACTCGTAGATTCCAAAGCAAAACGGAAACAGCATGTATACCTGCCGGCCCTTGATCTTGCCCGACCCGATCTGGCCCTTCTTCACCATATTGTCGAGAATGGCTTGCATTTCATCCAATGGGATGCACAGACGTTCAGATATAGCCTCGGCCGTCTCTGGTGTCGTCCGCATTTTGAGGGCCATATCGGCTTCCTCAGGAGAAAATATCTTTCGGAGTATCTTCAATTCCAAGCCGTTCTCAGTAGCCGGGAAGCCGTTGGGCAACGAATCAAGTCTCTCAGCTAACCGCCTATATACGTCGCTCATGGTCTTGTCCTCCTCGAACACACCGATTCTGTTTCCGGCTGGTTTCCTTCACCACAGGCGTGGTCTGATTGCGGTAAGATGGACATCGCGGCGAATTCCTTGCCTTGCAGATGACCTTACGGTTCGGTTCTACCCGAACTTGGGCTTTCTCTTCTCCAGGAAGGCCTTACCGCCTTCAATGGGCTCACCGCTCTCGCAGATTCGTCCCATTGCCTCCTGCTCCAAGAGCAGCCCATTTGCCAAAGTGGCGTCGAGACCTCCATCGATAGCCTTCTTAGCGCATCTTATTGCAGTAGGGGCGTTCTGCAGAATAGTGTGTGCCAATTTCCGGGCTTCCAGCAGCGCTTGCCCCTGTGGGACCACCTGTTCCACTAGGCCGATACGAAGTGCCTCCTCTGCATCGATTTGCTGTCCCGAGAATATCATCTTCTTCGCGTAGCCTGCGCCAACGAGTCTGGACAGCCGCTGCGTACCGCCGCCCCCCGGAAGAACACCCAGGGTGACCTCCGTCAAAGCAAACGTTGCCTTTGCACCGGCTATTCTTATGTCACAAGCCAAAGCCAACTCAGTGCCTCCACCCAGAGCAAGTCCCTCAATAGCACAGATGACCGGTGAGGGAAATTCCGCAATGGCGTTAAACACTCCATGATAGAATTGGAGCAGATTCAGTCCGTCCTCCCTGGTCTTCAAATTGAGAAAAAGGTTGATGTCCGCTCCAGCTACAAACACGTTTTTCTTTGAGACAGCGTTGAGAATAACGGCTTGGACCTGTTTCTTTTCGTCTCCCGTATCCTCTGTTCCGAAATCCCTCAGTTCTTCAAACACCGTCCGCAATTCGTTACTCATGTCCACTGTAAGTGAATTGACGGGCGGATTGTCCAGCGTAACGACGGCCAGTCCGTTGTCGAACTCGTAACGCACAAGCTTTCCCATGATGTCCTCCTTTGGCATAGCTGATTTTTACGTGCAACAGTTGAGGATGATCCCTTAAACGTATGAGCACCACCGTAGGCATCTGTTTACTGAGGGATCATGTCCGACGAAATGTCTTCCACCTCGGACGGATGGCCTGCCTTCACCCGGGAGGTGTCCGAGGGTTAAAGGCTTCGCCTCCCAGGAGAATGGTTTCTCCGGAACGGTTTAGCTTGTGTGGGTCCAGTACGATGACGGCGAGATCATCCGGCAGTTCAATTTGTGGGACGTACCGTTTCATAATGAGATCTGGTATTTCGTGCACCTCCGGATGCCTCATTGCCTCCAAGAGGATCGCCTGCAAGGTCCGCCCTTCGGAGTTCCTCGCCAGTACCTGCAATCCATCACTGCAAAGGACAAACCTCGTGTCATGCTGGACTTCCACGGGCTCCGCCTGGGAGATCTTGTCGGCCTTTCCGACGAAATTGATGCTGCTGCGGCTTATCTGTTCAATGGTGTTCTCGATCGTGTTCACCTTGAAGATGCAGGTGTCGCCGGCATGGAGCATAATTGCTGCTACATTATCCTCAGTGCGCAGGCAGATCATACAACTGAAGGTGGTAGACGATCGGTAGTCAACACTCTCTATCAGTCTGTTCACGTCGTAGGTCAAACTTTTCGTGAGAAGATCGACGTCACAGCATCCATTCCAGAATTCAGGACGCCTAGAAGAAAGATCTTCAACTACCCTGTTGAACGAGTACAGAAAGTTTCGCGATGCCGAGGGGTTGGAGTCTGGGCTGTCCGCAATCGCGAATACTCCCCGACGATGGTTAATGAGGAGAGAGTCTCCTACTCCTGATAGGGCCTGCCGGTCTCTCTTACGCCTGTCCACTATCTTCGCTCCGATTGCTCGGGCAACAGTGTACGTCAGGAAATTTGCGGATTCACATGGCATTACTGAGCCTGATGATTCACTTTCTATGTCTTGCTTCAGTAGGAAGCGGTAGAAGCGTGTCAACAACGGCGTTGACGACAGAATGTCCTTTAATGCGGCCTTCCGTGCAACTCATTGAGTTTACAAGGCTTCGTAGCTCATTGTGTAGGCGAGAGGACGGAGGCGAGTGACGAAGATCTGTCTACCCCCTCTGGTGAAAGGGGGTAGATTAAATCACTTGCTGGGTTCGCTTGCCGATCTTCCGAATTGATTGTCAAATCCGTGTTGGACGATCCGTGCTGTCGTGAAAACCGGAGGAGCGGAAGCCTATCCAATACTCTTTAGGCCGGCTCGAAGTACCGAATGTCGAGAAGGTCTCCCTTTCGCTCCTCGGCCCAAACGGGCTTCACCTTCATGCCGATTTGGATCTTGTCCGGAATGTCTTCCGGCTTGTCGTACGGAAAGCCGGCAATCCAGTGGACCATGGACACTGCCGACGGTCCCACGCGTATCACGCCGATAACGTACGGTGGATCAGGCAAATTGCGGAACTTGGCATATCCGATGGTGAAGGACTCGACGATACCCTCACCGTCAGTTTCAATCCACTCGTCAATAGGCTCGAAGCAGATTTCGCAGAAAGGTTTTGCAGGAACAAAGTGCCTGCCACATTTCGAGCACTTGTTGGCCAGGATCTTCTTCTCCCCTAGGGCCTTCATCCACTTGGTGTATGCGGGTCCCAACGATACGCTGAAGTCCAGGTGCATATTGTATTCTTTGTTCATGAACTCGGTGCTTGCCATTTTACAGCCTCCTATCTTGAAAGAATCGCGACCGTGTGAAATTGTCCGTCGTTACCGCCCCAGGAGTGGGCAAGCCCCCTCTCCGGAGACTTGACCTGTCGACCTTCCGCCTTGCCCATAAGCTGCAAAGCAACTTCCGCATGGCGGGTGACTGAAGCCGAGATTCCGGAATTGGTGCACAAGACGCCGCCGGACGGATTGCATGGTATGTCCCCGTCTATCTCTGTGGCCCCCTCTTTCATGAGGTTCACCCCTTGGCCTTCTTCACAGAAGCCCAGGGCCTCGTACGCAAGCAACTCAAATGGAGCAAAGGGGTTGAAGATCTCAACCACGTCGAGTTCTTCACGCGGTTTCTTTATTCCCACTTCTTTATAGATGCGTTGCGCCAGAATCTTGAGGTTCTCAAAATCCTTGTACACCTTGTACCCGCTGAGAAAGGTGTCGGCTATGCTGCTCATGGCCTCAACCCATACCGGGGTATCGCACAGTTCTTTAGCTTTTTCCTCGGATGCGAAAAGCATGGCTACCGCTCCGGATGAGACGGGGCAGATCTCGTACAGGTGGAGAGGCCACGCTACCATGGGAGAGTTGAGCACTTCCTCGGTAGTATATCCGGCTCTGATGTGAGCAAAAGGATTGCTGACTGCGGCCTTATGGTTCTTGGCAGCCACCTGTGCCAACTCCCTTGCGGTCAAATTGTATTCCCGCATGTACCTGGCACCGTACAGGGAGCCCATATGAGCAGCCCCCAGTCCGAAAGGCTTTTCGAAGATTGGCGGAGACGCAGTGTTCAAAACTTGTTGGTTGTCCACAACCTCGTTGAAGGTGGGTGAGCCGTAGACGAGCACCAGTTCGTAGATGCCGGCCGAGATCAAGTGAACAGCCTCTTTTACGCCGCTGCCTCCCGCGCTGCCTCCGGTGTTCACGTCGATCAACGGGACATTGTGGGCTTGACCAAAAGACTCCAACACCCGTGCCGGTCTCACATTACCTTCAAACCCATCGACACTGGTGAACACACACGCGTCGATGTCCTCAATGGATATTCTCACTTCGTCCAGAGCTTCTTTGATTGCAGCGAAAGCCAACTCCGCTTTGGACCGTGTTTCTCGACGAAGCGATGTATACTCCGTGTTTCCTACACTTATGATGGCCACTCTGTGTTTCACGATTAGACTCCTCCTCTCTCCAGGACGGCCACGTGGTAGGTTTCACCGAAAAACCCGAGGTTTATGTCACTGTCCTGTACCACAGCTCGCCCGACATTGGAGTTTTCGGTGAGATACATTGCGGCCTGAATCGTGCGATAAAAGCCTCCGCAACTCGGGGGATTGGTACCTACTGTTCCACCGGACGGGTTTATCGGCTTAGCGCCCCCCGAGGATGTGATCCCATCCCGAAGCATTTTCCAGGATTCTCCCTCCCTGCAAAGCCCCAGAGCCTCAATGATCGGGCATTCGAACGGAGCAAAGGGTGCAAATACCTCAGCGACATGAATTTGCGATTCCGGGTCCGTGACCCCCGCCATGCGATACGCTCTGTTACCGGCGGCCCTGAGTCCTTTGAGAGAGGTCAGATCAGACCAGCTCCCATAGTACTGATTACTCCCTGCTCCAATCCCTGTCACCCAGATTGGATCCTTAACGAGCTCTTTGGTCTTCTCTTCTGAAGCCAGGACAAGCGCTGCGGCTCCCTTGGATATGGGAGCGATTTCCAGTTCGCGCAAAGGCCAGAACACATAAGGTGATTCCAACACTTGCTCAATGGTTGCGGCAATCTTGCGATGTGAGTAAGGATTTTTAGCTGCCGCCTCATAACTCTTGGCCGCCGCGAACGCAAAGTCTTTTTCAGTGGCGCCCTGTTCCTTGAGAAGGCTGGTTGCAACCAGAGCATATCCCGGCAGGTTAAACATGCCCACTGGACGCCGAAAAAGAGCATCATAGCTGCTGTTGCTCACCACCTCGTCGTCGTACCGAACTGCATCGGCTCCTGCTACTAAAGAAAAGTCCGCACTATTGGAGAGAATGCCGGCGAATGCAGAGAAAATAGCACCCACTCCGCCCCCTTGTATTCTTGTGGCGTCCTTCTGGTAGCCGCCTCCTGCAGGAGCCATGAGGCCGTTGCTTATGGTGATTCCGTCATAAGCGTCGATCGATGATATGACTGTTGTTCCCAAGTCATCCCGAGAGATGCCGGCGGCATCCAGGGCCGATTTCGATGCGCGAAAGACCATTTCATCACTTCGCAATTTCACATCGTCGTCGAACCCCACTAGTGAGTATCCGATAATACCTATCTTTCCCTCCATCGAATCTCCTCCGATTCTTTTACTTGCAGATTCACTCAGCACGGCCGTACGGTTTCAAATCACCTATTCGGTTCCTTTCTTCCTGACCAGGAGATTCCATATTCCCTGCTGTAACACCTCATCCCGTTGATTCAGTATGTCAATGCTGAGGCGCACGTTGCCCCTATCAGGCTTGCTGCTCTCCTTCCTGCTGAGAACCCTTATCCTCACTCGTATTGTGTCGTCAAAGAAGAGAGGCCCTCGAAACCGCCAATCCTCCATTCCGTAGAAGGCAATGAGATTGCTGAAAATTCCTGTTCCTCCAATGAGGCCTGAGGCTATCGACAAGACGCAGAGGCCGTGAGCCACATTCTTTCCAAAAATGGACTGCTTACCAAACTCAGTATCCACGTGCAGCGGGTCGAAGTCTCCGCTTACCCCTGCAAACTGGACCACATCCGCCCTGGAGATCGTCCGTCCCCGAGTGATGATTTCTTCACCTTCTCCGAAATCCTCGAAGTAGGCTTGAGGCATCGGCTTCATGGTCGAGGCCTCCTTTCATCGCAGAATTTCGTCAGCTATGAGAAGTCGCCGGATCTCGGAAGTCCCTGCACCGATCTCCAGTAGCTTGATATCTCTGAGGTACCGGTTGACTGGGAACTCCAACATATAGCCGTATCCGCCGTGGATCTGTACGGCTTCCAGACAGACTTTTGTCGCCATTTCAGCCGTAAATAGGATGGCAGCCGCAGATTCCTTGCGTAGTCGCGGCTCCTTGAGCGTTCTCATAGCAAGGTCATAGATCATGAGTCTTGCCGCTTCGATGCCGGTGTACATGTCGGCCAACTTGGCCTTGATGAGCTGGAATTCACAGATGGGTTTGCCGAACTGTTCGCGCTGCTTCGAGTATTTCACCGATTCCGCGAATGCAGCCTCTGCACATCCAAGGCAGTTCGCCGCTACAACAAGTCGCTCGATATCCAAACCAGACATCATGACGGCGAGACCTTCGTTCTCTTTGCGCAGAATGTTCTCCGCGGGAACGATGCAGTCGTCAAAAACCACCTCGCCGGTTGGAGAGCACTTACATCCCATCTTCTCCAACTCACGGGAAACCGAGTATCCTTCGAATTCCTTCTCAACAATGAAAGCACTCAGACCGCGACCGCCCATTGATTTGTCGGTTTTTGCATAGACAAGCATTACATCGGCGATCGGTGCGTTGGTGATAAACATCTTCGTCCCGTTGAGCCGATAGACGTCGCCGTCACGTTTGGCGGTGGTCGTGATACCCAGTGCGTCGGAACCAGCTCCGGGCTCGGTTAGGGCTAAGGCTCCGATCTGGGTGCCTGCGCACAGATCCGGCAAATATTTGTTTCGGAGATATTCACTCCCATGGTGATAGAGGTTGTGCATGCATAGGTTGGCATGAGCGGCATAGGATATGCCTAGACCTACGCTTCCCTTACCGATCTCTTCCATGATCAAAACCTGACTGAACGGATCGAGTCCCGTACCACCGTATTCTTCCGGGATAGTCACTCCGAGAAGACCCAGCTCGCCTGCTTTCGGGAAGAAATCATCCGGAAAGTAGCTCTCCCGATCCATCATCTCCGCTCTGGGAATTATCTCCTTTTCGATGAATTTCCTTACGGTATCCTGAATCATAATGTGTTCTGAAGATATCTCCATGGCGTTCCTTCCAACTCACTGATTGTGAAACGTGGTCAGCAAGCCCAGGTAGGTACTAGCTGAAAGATATAAGAATCTCGGTCAGCCGCGTGATCCGTTCGGCAGTCAATGTCACGCTAGAGCCACCTTTTTCTCCTCTTGTAATGCTTGACGTCTTTGTAACTCTTGCGGGTTCCGAACTCACCCAACCCCAAGTAGAATTCCTTTATGTCGGGGTTCTCTTTCACCACTTGAGCTTCCCCGTCCATGACGATACGACCGTTTTCCATGACATAGGCATAGGATGCTATTTCCAGGGCACGGGCTGCGTTTTGTTCAACGAGGAGAATCGCCGTGGAGAATTCGCGGTTTATCCTCTCGATCGTGGCAAAGATTTCCTTAACAAGGAGCGGAGCCAAGCCCAGTGATGGCTCGTCGAGCAGTAACAGCCTCGGATCGGCCATGATTGCCCGGCCGATTACCAGCATCTGCTGCTCCCCGCCCGACAGCCATCCCGCAGCCTTCTTTCGAAGCGATTTTAGGTGCGGAAAAATCGAATAGACCTGCTCCAGTTTAGACTGCATGCCACGAGTACCGCCTAGATTGCCCGCTCGTAAGTTCTCGTCCACAGTCAAGTGCTCCAATACTCGTCTACCTTCGAAAACCTGAGTAATTCCCATCCCGGCAACGTCGTGGGCTAACCGGTTATCAATGCGTTTCCCGTCGAATTCGATGAGCCCGTCCGTAACTCTGCCGTCCTCGGCTGCCAGCAGTCCGGAAATGGCCTTGAGAGTCGTAGACTTGCCTGCTCCGTTGGCTCCCAACACGCAGACGATTTGCCCGGGTGGTACGGTGAGGGAAACTCCCTTCAGAACCTGGATCACGTGCTGGAAAAAGACTTCGATTTGCTGCACGACGAGCATGTAAAAGGCCTCCGTGGAATTACCGACCTATAGTATCGGTCACACATTCGTTACGGATGGAGCGCCATAGGCTGGGCGCTCCACGCCGGCCTGCAAAAGTTATTTGAACTTCGCGGGCCTCAGGTCGGGGGTCTCCACAAAATCAGTTACAGGTAAGAACTTCCCTTTTGTGATTTTGTACACGCGAGCCACAGTGGGTGAACGCCTCTTCTCCGAGTAGGACATCTTCGTGATTCCTTCCAGAGGAGCAAAGTCCTTAAGGTTGTTGAGCTCCTTCATGACGTTCTCTGCGTTGAGTCCTTTCCACCCGTGGTCCTTCACTACCTGATTAAGGATCTTGTGCTCCAACAATGCCACCTGCCATCCGACCAGATAGAATAGGCTCTTGTCCTTTTCCGTCCGATTATTGGCCGTGAAATACGTCATGACTGTCTTGATGGACGGATCGTCAACCTCGTCGAAGCTCTTCACATGGAGAGCGACAAGGTCACCCTCGAACAGGGAAGGATCAAGCGCGGCGGTTCCCCAGTCACCACCAGACGTGTTTATGAGCTTGATATCCCAGCCCATTTCTTTCAATCCCTTCTTGATGGCCAGGGGTCCGGATGCGGTTGAGTTGGTGATCAGGTAGTCCGGATTCTTGGCTCTCAGTTTCATCAGCTGGGGCGTTAAGTCCACGTCCCTTATTCCGAAGAGTTGCGTGTCGACAATATCCACGCCGATTTTCTCTGCCCAGTTATAGAATTCCTCGGTGACTATTGCGCGGCCGTAACCGGTGTCCCAGGTGATGATGCCGAATTTGGGGTTCTCCTTCTTTTTCCAATTGTCTTTGATCCACTTGAGGACTACCCCGATTTGCTCGGGGTATAAGGCGTAATAGGCATAACTGTTGCCTACGGGATAGAGGCTTTCCCCAGCGCCCGGCACCAGTGACACAACATTGTCCTCTACGAACCGATTTCGCAGGGCTGCAGCCAGAGGCGTGATATACATGTCTATGAAAATGGGCTTCGGCTTCATACTGACGAGCTCGTTGTACTGGGACTGCCCGACATCGACTTTGCCACCCATGTCTTTGAGAATGGGTTCGAGTTTGATTCCTTGGATGCCCCCTGCCTCCTTGTTCAAGTACTGCCATGCATCAAGAGTCCCTGGGCGTGTAGGCCCAACCACTGGCGCGTATGGTCCACTAAAATCACCCATCACTCCGATGGATATGGATTCGGGTTTCTCGGCGAAGCAGGATGCCTGCATACAGAAGAAGGCAATGAGCAACATAAGCACCAGGCTAAGCGATAGTCTTTTCATCTTTTGACCTCCTAGGCTTCAAATGGTTAGTAGGAATATGGCCAAAGTCTGTAGAAAGCCTTGAATCTCTCCCAGATTCGAGCCAGACCATGGGGCTCGTATATGAGAAACGCCAGGACGACCACCCCGAATACTATTGGACCCAGTCCCAGTTCGAGTACGGTCCCGGTGCCCGGCGGTAGAAAGACGGCTATCCAGGGACCGATATAAGTCACTAAGATCGTCAGACTACGGATCATGATCGCTCCCAGGATGACCCCCACTACGCTGCCCATGCCGCCCACAATGAGCATTCCCAGGTACCAGATGGATTCATGAAGGGTAAAGTGTTCAACGCTTATTCCACGCATCCAGATAGCATAGAGACAGCCGGCCAATCCTGCGTAGAGCGAACACAAGAAGAAAGAGAGCAACTTGTACCGCACTACTGCAATGCCCATTATTTCAGCAGCAATGTCATTGTCTCGTATGGCGATAAACGCGCGCCCGTACCTGCTACGTGCAATGTTCCTCGCGAACACGGTGCTGAACACGGCCACTGTAGCGCAGAGATAGAAAATGCTCTCCTGACTTGTCAGCTGGAGTCCGCCAATAGATGGTGGAGAAACGGTTAAACCGTCGGTGCCTCCTGTCAGATCGGGTCTGACGTTCACGATTATCCAGGGCACGATGAACTGCGCCGCGAGGGTGGCCATTGCCAGATAGAAGCCTTTGATTCGTAATGACGGTAAACCGATAATGACACCCGCTACGCCTGTGATCAGCATTGCTATCGGTGTGGCGATCCAGAAGCTCAAGCCCCAGTAACGGACCATCATTTCCATACTGTAGGCGCCTATGGCCATGAATGCCGCCTGGCCCAGGGTGATTTGGCCGGTCAGTCCGGTAAGTATGTTTACTCCGTGGAGCGCGACGATGGTGATGGCAATATGGTTAACCGTGTTGAGCGTAACACCCGATACATAGGCGGGAAGGAGAGCGAGAGCGCCCAAGGCAGCCACGGTAAGTGTCCATTGGGGGAAAGTGCGCACAATTGCAAGGTCCTGCTCATACGTTTCATCGATTACTCCGCAAGGTCGCCACATTTCAGATCCTCTCAATTCTCTCTTCGCCGAAGAGCCCTTGAGGCCGTATCAACAGCACCAACAACAGGATGATGTACGGGGTAATCTCCGCCACTTTCGGGTCGATGTATCCTGCAGCCATCTTCTCAAGAATTCCGACGGTTAAACCTCCGATAATGGCGCCGGCCAGAGAATCCAGGCCTCCAAAGATTATTGCCGGCAATGCTTTGAATGCGAGTGAAGGAGTAATCGCTACTTGCAGTCCCAACCGATTCCCGATGAAGATGCCGGCCAAAGCACCCACGACAGTCGCTAACATCCAACTCATAGCAAAGATCCGTGTAATGTTGATTCCGAGCGCCATGGCCACTACGTGGCTCTCCGCGGTCACCCGCATCCTGAGACCCATCTGGGTCTTGAAGAAGAACACTCCGACAAGCACAAAACATGCCGTCGCCACAATGAACGCATAGAGGAACTCATGGGGTATGAATATCGGTCCCAGGAAAATCGTCTGTCCGGGTAGTACTCCTTGGGGGAAACTAATCGTGTATCCCTCCCAGAAAAGGAGCATGGTGCCGTAGAGGATGCTTTCAATGGCCAGTGTCGCCATGATCAGAGTCAGAATTGGTTGAGCGAGGAGCGGACGCAATCCTACGCGTTCCGTGAGCAAACCGAGAAATGCGGCAAATGCCAGGCTTATAGGCAAGGCCAACCAGAAAGGCAACCCGACGTTGGTTACCAGAGCGACACAGACCAATGCGCAGAAGGTCATCAAAGCTCCGACCGCGAAGTTGAATACCTTTGTAGACTTGTAAATGATGACGATTCCCAGTCCTATGAGACCGTAGAGACCTCCTGTCAGGACACCGGCCACCAAGTATTGAAGAAAAAGCATGGGACACCTAACTCTCTGAAGTAACGGAGTTTATGGTGACGGAACTCTTGAGTTCCGCCGTTGTGCCATCCCTGTACGTGACGGTCGCCGTGACGTCTATCCGTTTATGCTCGCTGTACAAGGCATCAATCAACTGGTGGTACTTCTTCTCCATGAAGTCTCGTCGGACCTTGCGGGTGCGCGTCAGTTCCTCCTCGTCCGCATCGAACTCCTTGTGGAGGTTGATAAACCTTTCGATCCGAGCCCATTCCGGAAGGAACCCGTTTATGGCCTCTATTTCAGATCTGACGAGCCGAACAACTTCATTCTTCTGACTCAGATCCAGGAATGTGGTGAACACCACACGATTCTTTTCAGCCCAGTGCGCGACGTTGTCGTAGTCAATGTTGATTATCGCCGCCGAGTAATCGTAGTCCTCATGCCCCACGACAAGAGCATCTTTGATGTATGGTGAGAAGCGAAGTCGCGTCTCGGCGAATTGTGGCGAAAAGAGCTTGTCTCCCCGTATGCGCTGGAGATCGTCCATTCTGTCCATCACAATCAGGTGGCCCTCATCGTCTACGTGGCCGAAGTCTCCCGTGTGAAACCAGCCGTTTTTGATGGCTTTGGCAGTCTTCTTGGGCTCCTTGAAATATTCCTTGAATAGGCAGGGACTCTTTACCAGCACTTCTCCTTCATCGGAAATCCTGATGTTATACCCGTCCAGGGGCACTCCACAGGTCTCGGCCTTGACTTGATTCTTGGGATGCATGGTCGCCACGCCACACTCGGAGCTACCGTACAATTGCACCAGGGGAACTCCGATCGCATGAAAGTACCGAATGACATCAGGGCTGACGGCAGTGCCCGCAGTCCGTGCGACGCGGATTCTCCGCAACCCCAGGCGATCTCTGAGAGGCCTGAAGACCAGCGCTTCGGCCAGAATGCTCAGCACGTACCAGGGAGGGCTCACGGTCCGCCCCTTCATTTTCGCGTCACCTGCACGGAGCCCCACTTTGAGGGCCAGATTGAACAGAGTCCTATTCAACCAGGACGCGTTGGCCATCTTTACTCGTATTGTCCGTATATGCTCTTCCCAAAGCCTCGGACTCAGCATCAGAACCTGCGGTCCGACCTCGCGTATGTTCGCCTGGATCGTCTCTTGGCTTTCAGGGAAATTGACCGTAAACCCTTTGTAAAGGGAATAAGAGACGTTAAACAGTTGTTCGCCTATCCACGCTATGGGAAGGAACGAAACCGCGTCGTCCGTGTCACTAACGAAGTATCGTTGGTCCATAAGGTGGGCCATGGCGATTATGTTGAAGTGCGTTTGCACCGCCGCCTTGGGCTTGCCGGTTGTGCCCGAACTATAGAAGAACGCCGCTACGTCATCCCCGCGGGTCTCTTCGATCATGGCTCGAATGACGCCGGGATGTTCCCGGACATGCTCTCGGCCTTCTTTCATCATCTCTTCCATGTTCAGGAGCCAGGGGTCCCTGTAGCTCCAAAGGCCCCTCTCTTCCCAGTAGATGACCTTCCTTATTTGGGGAACCTCATCTTTGATCTCCAAAAGCTTATCGACCTGTTCCTGGTCTTGACACACCACGAAGCGGCAATCCGAATGGGTCAGGAAGTACTTGATTTCCTCTGCGGAACAGTCTGAGAATACCCCAACGACCGGTGCCCTGCAAATTTGGGCCCCCAACTCGAACCAGTACACGTGGGGTTTGTTCTCGCCGATGATCGCGACCTTCTCATCCTTCTTCAGCCCCATAACGACGAAAGCTGCAGCCAGCGATTCCACGATGGAATAGTAATCGGACCAGGTGTACGTGTTCCAAATGCCGCGGTCCTTTTCACGCAATGCTACTCTTCGATCCTGGAATCTCTCGGTATGGCGCAAGAGTAGCTTCGGTAGCGTATTCTTATTGGTACCCAGGATCTCCAACGTCATTTCGAGCTTTCCTCCTGCTTCTCAATACCCAGGTAGGCCGCGATTACTTTCGGGTTGTTTTTCACCTCGTCCGGAGATCCCTCCACAACTTTGACACCGAAATCCAGCATCACCACACGTTCGGAAATGTCCATTACGACGCCCATGTCGTGTTCGATTATGACCATCGTGGTCTTCCAGAGCTCTCTGACGTCAAGAATGAACCGAGCCATGTCTTCTTTCTCCTCGGTGTTCATCCCGGCCATAGGTTCATCCAATAACAACAGCTTGGGTTGACCGGCCAGGGCTCTTCCAAGGTCAACCCTCTTACGAAGTCCGTACGCAAGGCTTCCCACTTTGCTCTTTCGTATTGCCTCTAGTTCCAAAAGATCAATGATGTCCTCTACTATTTCCCTGTGTTCAATCTCTTGCTTGCGGGCTTTCCCCAGGTAAAGTCCGGCAGCAAGGACGCCGTAACTCATCATGTTGTGGCGAGCCGACATCAGATTTTCCAGGACTGATAGGCCTTCATACAGCTCGATGTTCTGAAAAGTACGAGATATACCCAGCTTAAATCGATGATAAGGTCGAAGTGGCGTAATGTCTTTGCCCTCAAAGAGGATCTGCCCTGAACCGGGCCGATAAAAACCTGACATACAATTCACTACGGATGTTTTTCCAGCACCGTTTGGACCTATCAGTGCCAGAAGCTCACCCTGAAGTATATCCACGGAGACGTTTGTCAGAACCTTCACTCCATGAAAGGATAGGGAGACGCCGGATAAAGAGGCCAACCTGGGCGTTACCTTCTGGTTTGACAATGCTTCCATGACTTTCTGAAACCCCATTCAAGATAGATACGTGACGGTCCTTCCGAAAGGGCATGATGCCCGATGTGTTTTTAAGCTACCTATCGCCTGAGCACGAGCTGACAGGCCTGCCTCCCGGATAGATTTGTGCAAACTCAGGGACAGGCTTATGGTGTCGAGATCATACTCTCTTGAGCTTGTATCCCGCCTTTTCGCGGTCCCAGGCATTGGCCACCCCCAACTTCCTCAACTCGAACTTCTGCACTCTCTCTGTCGGAGTTTTGGGAAGTTTTTCCACGAATTCCACATACCTCGGCACCATGAAATACGCCATCCTATCTTCGCAGAAACTCAGTAAGTCGGCGGGATCCAACGACTCATTGTTTCGGAGGACCACGAAGACCTTCACATCATCCTCGCCGAGATCTGAAGGGACCGCGACTGCAGCAGATTCCAGTACCTTAGGATGAGAATTTACTACTTTCTCGATCTCGAATGAGGAAATGTTTTCTCCTCGTCTTCGGATGCAATCCTTTACTCGATCCACAAAGTGGAAATAGCCATCTTCATCCTGATATCCTCTATCCCCAGTGTGGAACCATCCTCCCTCCCAAGCCTCTTCTGTCTTGTCCGGTTGCTTGTAGTATCCGAGGAACATTGCATGGGGGTGATTTGGCTTAACCACTATTTCACCCGTGTTTCCGGTCGGGACTTCCCGGTTGTTCTTGTCCCATATGGCAACGTCGCAGAATGAGGTGGGTTTCCCAATGGAACCCACATGAATCTTATGAGGTGGGTTACACAGGCAGAGGCCTCCGCTTTCAGTCAGTCCGTATCCTTCTATGATAGTTACATTGAATCTCTTCTCGAAGTCTGTCCATATCTCCCGAGGCGCCGCTCCTCCGAAAGTGGCACGAGCCGGGTTGTCGGCATCATCCGATCGTTCGGGTTGCTTCATGAGCATGGTCAGCATTCCGCCGATGTAGTTGAAGATCGTGGCCTGGTATCTACGAATCTCATCGAAGAACTTTGACGCAGAAAATCTCTCTCTCAATACAAATGGACGTCCTGATCGCAACGAACCCATGGTCGTAAACATCTGAGCGTTTGCGTGAAAGAGAGGAAGGGTGGTGAAGAATATGTCGTCCTCACGATAGGCCACAACATCTGTCGCCCACATCCGGCCGGTGTTGAGATAATTGTAATGGCTGATCATGGCTCCCTTGGGTGGACCGGTGGTGCCGGACGTGTAGATGATGCCC
>JAVHLK010000032.1:48876-52447 GCA_031082285.1 Desulfomonilaceae bacterium | reverse complement strand
CCCGATGGTGCCGCACTGGGCCGGCACTCAAAGACATGGATGAAGGAGAGTCGGAATGGAAAACCCTTTCAAACTCTCGTTCTTGGATTCGGTCACGTATGTGTCGTGCCGACATTGTTTCGTCGCTCCGCTTCTGGCCATGCCGCCGTGGGTGCCGTCAGTGCAAGGGCAATGCCCACGGCAATCTCGGCAAGTTCGGCCGGCGCCTCCTCGTTGAAGGCTCCGGCGAACAATCAATAATCCCTATTCATGCATGCTCGCATCGGGGGTGCGGTGACTCCGGCCAGGGCCGAAATACGGGCGGAGATCACGGGAACGCGGCACTCAGGCGAATGCAGCCGCCTGAGCGCCCGGATTTTCCTTCGCGGCGAACGACATTCACCATTTTGTTGCTCACGGACGCAATGGGGCTTATACTTCTGACGTGGCCGCGGACACCGTCCGTGCGCACGGACCGGTAAGAGCAGGAGTTGTGCATGTACCTACCCAAGATCGACGAGGAAAAATGTAAACAGTGCGGCGAATGTGTCGACGTGTGCCCTGCGGATGTGCTGGGCTCGGACGATGAAAAGACAAACGTGGTGAATCCCGCGGATTGTTTGGGATGTGAATCGTGTATTTCGGTCTGCCCTGAGGAGGCCATCACGGTCGAGGAAATCTAGCTTCAACCGGCCCCGGCGATGCCCCGCCATGGCACGGGAATTGCTTCGTTATTAGGGAACGTTCTCGCTGCTTGCCGAAATCCAGGTATAAAACTCGGCGGGCAGGCTTGCCTCGAACATGATAGGACTTCGTGATGGCTGATAACAACGACTCGCCCAGTGTTCCCCGAGTCCTCGTGGTAGACGATGAAGAAGATTTTCTCGCAGTACTCGTAAAGCGACTTTCCAAGAGGAATCTGAACGTCGTTCCGGCCACGCGAGGTGCCGAAGCCCTGCATATTCTGTCTCGGGAACCCTTTGACGCGGTCGTGTTGGATCTCAATATGCCGGGTCTTGGCGGGATGAAAACCTTGCAGGAAATCAAGCGAGCAAAGCCGTGCGTGGAAGTCATTATCCTCACGGGTCAGGCGGACATGCGATTGGCCACCGAGGGAATGGAACTGGGGGCCTTTGACTACATGCTGAAACCCGCGAGCGTCGACGAGCTCCTCTACAGGATCGAGGACGCGACCAAGAGGAGTATGGAGAATCGGAAGAAGCGGACTGCTCAGACCAAGGCGTCCGCGTAAGGAGTTCCGTGGTGCTTCGATCCATTATCAAGACCGGTCACCGGTTGTGAAAAACCGTTCATGTTGGAATGAGAGTACCTGATAGGGTATTCACGCACCGAACCGACAAGGACCCCACTACGCACTCAGGAGGTTCTCGATGTCGTTGTTCAACTTGTCTCGATACGCGTTCACCGACCCCACGGAACCCATAACCATGTCGATCTGCCGAGTATGCATGATGAGATAGCCGAGGATGACCAAACGGCTCTTCATGTATTCATCATCCGCGTTGTCCGCTCGGGCCAGCAAATTGTCTTCCTTGACGTTGGTTCGAAAACCGTAACTCCTGAGTATTCCGGCCAGCAAGTGCGCGCGGCGTGCTCTTCGCCGCATGTCTGCGGCCCCGCCTTTGAATGAGAATCCAATATAGTTCTCCAGGGCACGCTCCCCCACCAACGCTTCCACCGTAGAGAAATGGTATCCGAACCTGGACATCAGGCTGCAAAAATTCTTGGAAATCATAAAATAGTTTCGGGAGGTGAATGGGGAACGCAACGAAGGGTCGAGTGCCGGGTTCGCGGTGGATTGCATCAATACCGACATGAAGCCTCCGGCGTCCATCCGGGGCGGACCTTCCCAGGGAATAGCGGTTATGCCGTGCCACAGCGCCAACATGGGAACCGAGGCAATGTTGTCGATATTCACGAAGTCTCGTTGCTCGGGCTCACGTAACCCGTCATTGAGGTCGATTACCCACCATTGCATGGGGACGTCGCACACCAGTCGCTTGCTCGACCGTTCCGGAAAATTATGTTCGCTGCCGAAATTGAACATTTCCTGCACGGATAGTTCGTGAGCAAAACGTGTGATGTCGTGAAAGGTCCGGCATTTCCTCGGTTGGAAGTCGCGGGAATCCGGATCGGTCAGGTGTAATGGGACGATGTAGGCTGCAACATTCTCCAGCAGAGTCAGTACGGGACTTCCCTGCATAAGCTTGCGAGGGGTCTCGCGTGCTCTTAAGAGCGATTCCACTCGACCGTCCAGAATGCGCATCGAGTCGGCATCGACCGTGACCACGCGCCCCGTGACCAAGGTTTCGGTCGCGTCGGGAACCCCGAAGAGCGCAGGTACCTGAAACTCTCTTGCCACGTTGGCAAGGTGGCCGGCCATGCTCCCGACTTCAGCGACGACCGCGGCTGCGCGGCCGAGAATCGGAGCCCAGGCCGGCAATGCGTTCCGCACGACCAACACGCCTCCGTCGGGAAATCTCAGTTTGTCGAATTCACTTGTTACCACGAAGACCGGACCGGAACCTGCACCCGGCGACCCCACGACGCCTCCGGACATGATGACTTCCGCATCTTCCGGTTCTTCCCCCGGTTCCGTGCTTCCATCCACCGCCGAAAGCCAGACCTGGAGGGGTCGACTCTGGAGGATGTACATGGCGTCATCCGGCGCCAGGCACCATTCAATGTCCTGCGAGGCTCCAAAAGACCGTTCCAGAGTTACCGCCATCTGAGCCAGTTCAAGGGCCTGGTGGTCCTCGATCGACTCCGACGCGGCCGCTTCATCGCGAAGATCGACTCTGCGCACTCCCTCTTCGGGATAACACACGAATTTCTGAGGCTGGGCCTTGACCTCCTTGTCTTTGATCTCGAACGGGGCGGATCTGCTCACCACGAAGATATCCGCCGGTACGCTTCCATCCACCACGCCCTTGGGCAATCCCGAAACCGAGTGTATCACCACGTACGGGTCTTCGGGACGCATAGGATTCTTCGAGTACATAACTCCGCCGGCGGATGCGCACACCATTTCCATCACGCCGACACACATGACGACGCTCTCGTCGGGGATACCCTGATTGAGTCGGTACGACGTGGCCGTCAGGCCATATTTGGACGCCACGACCTGCTTGTATGCATGAATAATGTTCTCGGAGCTCACGTTCAATTCAGAGTAAAACTGTCCGGCGAAGGCACGTCCCGCGACGTCTTCTCCGAGTGCGCTGCTCCTAACCGAGGCCGTGCACTCGCGACCCACCTCCATTTCAAGCCGGCCGTACGCATCTTCAATCGCGGATTGTACGTCTTCCGGCAGCGGCCGGTTCACGATCAGTTGCTGCAATTCCGCGCAGAGCTGTTGGAGAGTCTCCATCGGCTCCGTACCTATGCTCTGCATCTTGCGACGGATCTCTCCCTCAAGATCTTCGTGTTCCATAAATCGTCGGTACGCGGCCGCCGTGATGACGAAACCAGTGGGAACCCGTAGTCCCAACCGATTCTTGATTATTCCCAGGTTGGCCATCTTGGCTCCCACCAGATCGACCACGGTATTGTCAACCGCGGCCAAGGGAAG
>JAVHLK010000032.1:38105-48867 GCA_031082285.1 Desulfomonilaceae bacterium | reverse complement strand
GCCATCTTGGCTCCCACCAGATCGACCACGGTATTGTCAACCGCGGCCAAGGGAAGGATCAGCGGTCCTTCGGATGAGGGTCTGCTCTGGGAAAGCAGCCGGTTGATTTGCGTTTCGATGAGTTTGAACCGTTCAAACAGTTCCGAGTATTTGCCCGGCGCCAGTTCGTTGAGATACTTGATGACCTTGTACACATTGACCGATGCCGCGGTGCACCGTGACCTCACAAAGGACATCCCAAAGGCTCGACTGCCCTGGAGAGCGACTTCGATGTCGGTCATGATCTCCAGTGCTTTGCTGTTCGATGTGAGAAGCAGCCTGAAACTCTCGTACCGTTGCTTGAACGAGGCGCGAAGTTCCTCCACGTCCGCTCCCGCATCGTGCGAATGCCGCGTCTTCTTGAACAGCTGTGCTATGAGCCTGGATAGTTTGCCCATGAGTCCTCGTTATGATGGCCCGGTCGCCCCGCCGACCTATAGAAAATGGGGGATGTCGAAATACTTTCCATACTGTAAAATATTCCGACACCCCGAACGTCGGCCTTTGGGTCCGAGAGCACGACCCGGCGTGAAAAACCGCGAGATCTCAATCGGTTCCGTCTGCTTCCGCGATCAGACCTCCTTCTTGGCCGAGTGCTTAAGCTGCATCCCGATTCCCTCGAAGAGGTACAGGATGGCCACTCCCCACCACAGCGTGTACACCACATAGAATATCATGGCAAACGTGAGCATTCCTATCTGGTTGCGAGCTTCCATGCTCTTGATGCCGAAGAAGTTGTATCCGACTTCGACGCCTTTCTTCATGACTTCCGCAATGAAGGCCGCTTCCTTGAATTTGTGCTGTCTTGTGAGGTCCTTGTCCATCTCCTTGAGCGAGTACCACCATGTGTACATGGCTTCCTTGCCCGACAGTCCGTATTTCTCCCTGAGGGGTTCCTCATTGTTCGCGAACATCTTTCCACTGTCCGTGAGTGCGGCTGCCAATATCTGGTTCAAATCGCCCGAGACCGTCAGTTTTCCGTTTTCTTTCTGTGCCGATGCCCCGGCGGCCGAAAGAATCTTGGCCGCATTCTCAGCCGTTGTTTCGCTCGAATAGCCGAGTTTCACCGACACCGCGGTTCCTTTGAATGCCTCATTCTTCTTGAGAAGGTCGGGGATGAAGTTCGTGGAACCCTTGGATATGGAATTGAACAGATCATCAGCCGCTCTGAGAGCGTTGTCTCCGTTGAATAACGGTAGGAACATAAGGACCAAGACAACTCCGAACGTGATCGTCAAAATCACTCCCTTGATAAAGGCGCTCTTGTTTCTTACCAACATTGTATCATACCTCCCCTCGCAGAGTCTTCATGTTGCCCAAGAACTTTCCGATTACCCAGACCGCGAAGATCCCTATGACCACGAAGAAGATGGCGTTGCCCACTTGTGTCAAAACGTGCCCCAATCCGGGGGAAATCGATATCCACTCCATCTGATTGAGCTTCTCGGGCAGTGCGAAGAGCCTATTGGTGAACCCTGCGAGAATGGCCGTCGCGTAGAAGCCTCGAATGTAAATGCCTCTGACGACCGTCGTAGTAAAGGCTCCGATTTGGATGCCTATGAGAGATCCGAGGAGCATCCCCATCGCCAAGGTATAGAATATGTACCCATAAATCGCATACTGGGCGATCGATGCATATCCCGCGGTGAAGATGATCTGCAGGATGTCGGTACCGACCGTGGTGAAGGATGAAACGCCGAGGACGTATACGAACATGGGGAATGTCAGGAAGCCTCCGCCCACGCCCATGATGGCTGCGGCAAAGCCCACGATGGCTCCGCACAGTGCAACGAACCATGCGGAAATGTTCTTGCCTCCCGGTACGAGATCGCCGTCAAAGTTGATGGTGGGGGGGATTTTCGCAGACTGTATCCTTGCCGGCAGACCGACCTTCCCCGATGTGGCTTCCGCGCCGTGAGGGCTGTCGCCGGAGTGGGCTCCCACATCCGCGTCGAGTTTTCGTAATCTGAGGAAGTCAATAAGGGAGTACAACCCCAGGAATCCCAGAAGTACCACGTACACGATGCTTATGAACGTATCGCTCAGTACCGGATTGGCTTCATATAGGCTCCTGTTGATGGTCCCGCCGCCGGTGACGCCCAATCCTGCGCCCACGAGAAACGCGATGGCAAGCCCCACCGACACGTTGCCCAGCTTCCTATGAACAGCGGTCCCCATGATCGCTTTTGCGAAAATATGAAAAAGGTCCGTGCCGACGGCCAAAATTCCTTTGACCCCCGCACTCATGAGCGCCGGCGTTATGATGAAGCCGCCGCCCGCGCCGATGCACCCGGTAATCAGGCCGGCGCACATTCCGATCACGATGGACACGAGGAATATGGTGGTCGAATAGTATGCCGGCGTATACGCTTTGTATCCGCCCAGCACCTCAGGCAAGTCCGCTGCGAAGGCGGCCGAAAGAGGGATTATGGGGAGCAGCATCAATCCGAGGATGGCAAGCCTCTTCTTGTCTCCCAGAATAACCTTTGATGTTTCGTACTCCCATCTCGCGTGCGCGGTAGAGGCAGTCACGAACATGCGGTACAACTCTCGTCCCAATTTCATCACTGATCTCCTTTTGGAATCCCCAGGATTTCACTTTCGACGAAAATTCGCCGAGATATCCCCACCGATGCAGCGGGTCTGATTCGGCACGGGATATGGCATGCGGTTCATAGGAAGAATTGAGCAAGAAGTGTACCACCGACTTGTCTCCCGCCGGCATCCCACTTGCACTCTCTCACGGTGTCTGTTAATCATGGCCGTTGAATCCAAGACGACCGGGCGCGTTCGCCGCGACCGGGGAGAGAAGACCGACCGATGGAACTGCAAACCGGAGTCAAGAGGCCGGACAAGGAATCTCAGAATAACGGATACTATAGATCCCTCACCAGGAAAATGGTCGCAAGCATTCTCCTGGTCTCAATTACCCCGCTCATACTCATTTCCATGGCGATCCTCTACTATTTTGAAGCCTCCTATAAGGAAAAGGTGGAGGACTACCTCAAGGTGCTCGTCAAGAAGCACCGGGGACAAATCGACGGCTTCTTGGAACAAAGGCTCGCGGACATCATGGTTCTCACGACATCATACACCATGGAGCAGCTGGGCGATGGGGAATTTCTCGAAAAACAGCTGGCCAAATTACACGATGCATATACTCATGCCTTCGTAGATCTGGGCGTTGTGAACGATCAGGGAGTACAACTGGCTTACGCGGGGCCGTTCAAGCTGAGAGAAGCCGACTATTCCAAGGCACCTTGGTTCAAAGAGGCGATCAAAACGGACTATTACATTAGCAACGTGTTCACCGGTTTGAGAGGGCTGCCGCATTTTATTGTTTCGGTGCGGCGGGAAACCAAGGGGCACTCATGGATTCTCAGAGCCACCGTAAACTTCGAAGCGTTCAATTCTCTGGTCCAGAGCATCCGAATCGGGGAAACCGGCTGCGCCTACATCCTCAACACACGCGGTGATTTCCAAACCGAACCCGCGTGCCCGATCGCCCCAAGTTCCGGGCCGCTGAAGGACTTCGTGCAGGCCGCGGAAATGTTGACGACCCGTGTCCATATCATCGAAAGGAAAGACGATTTCGGCACCGAGCTTCTGTACGTCATGGCAGGGCTCAAGGGGGGCAATTGGCTTCTCGTGTACCAGCAGAGTGCCGCAGATGCGTTCTCGGTTATCTACCAGGCGCGAACCATCGCAACGGTGATCTTCGGAGTGGCTCTGACAAGCATTGTGGCGGTGACGTTCCTCATATCGAGGAACATGGTACGGCGCATTGCGCTGGCCGACCGGCAGAAAGAACTCATGAACGACCAGGTCATCCACGCGGGGAAGCTTGCCTCCATAGGAGAATTGGCGGCGGGGATTGCTCACGAGATAAACAATCCGCTTGCGATCATGATGGAGGAAGCGGGTTGGATGGAGGATCTCCTCGAAGACGAAGAGGCCAAGGGACTTCCCCCTCTGGATGAACTGACGCGATCCATCGAGCAAATCAAGAAACAGGGCAGACGCTGCAAAGAGACCACTCAAAAGCTGCTCAGCTTTGCACGAAGGACCGATCTGGAAGCTGAAACGGTGCATTTGAACGATATCGTGGAAGAAGTCGTCAACCTGTCTCAACAACGGGCCAAGTACGACAACGTGACCATTGTTCCCAATCTTTCACAGAACCTGCCCCCGGTGACCCTTTCACCATCTGAAATGGAGCAAGTACTGCTCAACCTGATCAGCAACAGCCTCGACGCCATGAAACCCAATGGCGGAATCATCGATATCTGGACTTATTGTGACGAGGACCACGTGCTCCTGGATGTGGAAGACAACGGTCCGGGCATCCCGGAGGCGAACCTGCCGAGGATCTTCGATCCGTTCTTTACGACAAAACCGGTGGGACAGGGAACGGGCCTGGGGCTTTCGATCTGCTACGGCATCATCAAGAAACTCGGCGGTGATATCACGGTGAGCAGTACGGTGGGCAAGGGTACGGCCTTCCACATCCGCATTCCCAAGGCCCAGGAATGACGGTGCACACGAGGTGTGTCACGAGTGGCCGACCGCCGGCGAAACTTTGAGATTCCGCGATCGCGGGAGAGGCAGGCAATGGGGAGGATTGGACGTGACGGGACAGAGCGTCGATCGACGGCTCTGCCGTGCCGAACGGGAGCGAAGAAATGAAGGGTACTCGCGTCGATGGCGGTAAAGGATGCAGCATTCTCCTCGTGGACGATGAACGGGAATACGTAGCCGTCTTGTCAAAAAGGCTTCGCAAAAGAGGCTTCAGTGTGACCACCGCCTTTACGGGATCCGAAGGCATACAGGAATTGCGACGGACCGATTTCGACGTTGCCTTGGTCGACTTGAAGATGGAGGACATGGATGGACTTGAAGTCCTGAACATCTTCAAAAAAATGGTTCCCGAACTTGAAGTGATTATGCTGACGGGACATGGATCGGCTCACGCTGCCAAGGAGGGCATCAAAAAAGGGGCCTTCGATTATTTAAGTAAACCGTGCGATATCGAAGACTTGATCGTTAAGATCGAGCAAGCGTTGCGCAAGTCCGAATCACGTGAGTCAGAGGCATAGGATGTGATCCTCGTGCTTCTTGACTCGGAGCGAATGTCCCGGGGGCTTGCCTGAAGATCGCCTCCCGAACGGGATCCTACCCAGTGATCTCGTCCTCGTGTGCGGTCACGCATTTCTCGCGCGGAGATTGCTTCGTCGCTCCGCTCCTCGCAATGACATTCTCGTTCCTTGTCATTGCCGAAGCTCTGCCCAACGCAATCTCAAACCTGCAAGACAAAGTTACCTTGTGTGGGAAAACGTGCACTCGAGGAGATTGTTGACCCGGAGCTCCAATGGATTTTCACGGTCCGTTGCGGCGCAGCGGTCCCGGCCGCCGGGATCCTACCCCCGGATCGTTTGCGAATCGGTCTCTTCCAATCCGAAACGTTTGATCTTTCGCCACAACGACACCCGGTCTATGCCCAATATGGACGCCGCCAGCGTCTTGTTGCCCTCCGTTTCCTCCAGAACTCGTTGAATGTAACGGATCTCATGTTCGGCAAGCGTGGGCCACTCCTCATCGTCGCGGACCTGGCCGGCTGCAGTCTTGGATTCCCGCATCTCGTCAGGCAGGTGCTTTGTCTCTATCGTCCCACGCGTGCACAGAGCCACGCCCCGCTCAATGATGTTCTCCAATTCGCGCACATTTCCGGGGAACGCATGCTCCTGCAGAATGTCCCGGACTTCCGGCGAGAGGACGGGTACGGGTCTCTCCATGGCCTTCGCGTGCTTCGCGAGGAAGTGGTTGCAGAGGAGCTGGATATCATCCCTTCGCTCGGCAAGAGAAGGAATGGCGAGCGATACCACGTTGAGCCTGTAGAACAAGTCTCGACGAAACTTCCCGCTTTCCATGGCATCATCAAGGCGTCTATTGGTCGCGGCTACGAATCGCACGTCCACATCAAGTGAAGTCGTCCCTCCCAATCTCATTACCTGTTTCTCTTGGATCACTCGCAGGAGCTTGACCTGCATGTTGGCGGCCATCTCGGTCACCTCATCGAGAAACAGGGTTCCGCCCGCAGCCGCTTCGATGATGCCGATCTTCCGGGAACCGGCTCCCGTAAACGCGCCTTTCTCATGTCCAAAGAGTTCGTTTGCAAGAAGTTCCTGGTTGAACGCGCCGCAATTAATGGCCAAGAACGGCCCTTTGTGCCTCCTGCTGTGCTCGTGGATGTACTTGGCCATCAAGTCCTTGCCGGTCCCCGATTCCCCCGTGATCAGCACATTACAGTCCACCAGCGCAGCTTGCCGAGCGGTCTCGAGAACCTTCAGCATTGCCGCGTTTTGCGTAATAATCTTGACATGCGTGCTTTCTTCGTACTCTCGCAAGACCTCCTTGAGCCTGAGATTCTCAGCCCGTAACAGAACTTTCTCCACAGCCTCCGAGAGAACCTTGCGCACTTCCCCCACTCGGTAAGGCTTGGGAATGTAGTGATATGCACCCTGTCTCATCGCGTCGATGGCAGAGTCCACCGTCGCGTATCCCGTGATCACGATCACTTCCGTGAGCGGATGCAACCGCTTGCATTCCCGCAGGATTTCCATGCCGTCCACACCCGCCATCTTCAGGTCGGTCAACACTACGTCAAATTCCGTCAATTCAATAAGCTTCAACGCTTCCGAGCCCGTCGCCGCCACCGTCACATCGTAATTCTGCTTCTTGAGCACGTGAGCGAGATCCCGCCTTGCCATTTCTTCATCATCAACGACGAGTACTCGGGGGGGTCTTTTCATCAATGTCTCTCCCGGCACGGACGACTCCGTAGGCTCCTACTCGATGCGCTTTGCAGGCAACCGAAGTTTTATTGTCATGCCGCGGCCGCTGATGGATTCGGCCCATATAGTCCCGTTGTGGCTCTTAACGATCCGAAAGGAAACAAAGAGCCCCAGCCCTTTCCCCCTTCCGGCTTTCCTGGTCGAAACAAACGGTTCAAAAATCTCTTCAAGGTGCCTGTCGGAAGGAGCACTTCCCGTGTTTTCCACAGTGATCTCAACGACATCGCCGGAATCCATGCGTTCTTCCAAGATCACTTCTCCTTGGTCTCCTACGGCCGCGGCCGCGTCGGAGACCAGGTTCACGAACGCGGTTGTCAGCATTTGTTCGTCGCATCCCACGTACACGTCGGCATTGACCCGCACCGTCACTTTTACTTGAGGGGGTATGCGGGGGAGCATGGTTGCGGCGACTCGGTCCAGCAGGCCCTTGAGGTTTACCCACTCCGTCTCCAAATCATTGACCCGCGATATCTGCGAGAGTTCTCGGAGCAGGGAGCCGGCACGGTCCACCTCCCGCACTATGCCGGACAATTTGTACTTTACATACTCCATGTCCAACGCTCCCGCGTTTTGACCGCCTTCCAGCTCCTCCAAGTCTTCGAGCAGAACCTCACCGGCCATACGAATGTTGGCAAGCGGATTACTCAGCTCATGATGGATGCCGGCAAAGAGTGCCCCCAGCGAAACGGCCTCATTCGAGCACTCCGCGGCTGTGTGGCGTCGTATGGACAAGCCCTCCAGCGAATCCAACGAATCGGGCGGATTTCCGACCGCGGACCTGGAACGCGTTGGCCTCGCGCCGCTGTGGCATTTCTGCTTGGACATTGAGGTCCGACCTTCCTGCTGCAACAATCGGACGGTTCCGCGTCAATCCGAAGCTCCGTCTCACGAGCTTGAACCCGGAAAAACAAATCGCGGCGAAACCTTTATTCCCTCGGTCCCGAATCCGTCTTGGCTGTACCGGACCACGGCAATTTCCGGATGTCGCAATCCGCTGCAGTGAAAATCACACCGGCAGTTCATTCGAACAACATCCCGACATTTCCTTGCAACTCTTATGCCCGACCGGCGTCTTGTCCAAATACCGTAGACACCGGAACCAAGCCGGTCGACGAACGCGGATCCGCACAGTCAACACGGCTCAATCACGGGTAATACGGGTACCTTGAGGCACACTTGTGGGGAAACGGCATTGAAGTGTTGCAGAGACCGCTACAATGTGCAACAGTCAATTCATACCAGGTTCGGGCAGGTCTCACAAGACCTTATCCTCAATGAACACTTCTTTCAATTTGTTTTTGTTGCGTATCGCAACAATCCGCTTGGCTCTGTCGCGTTTCCTGAGCGCGCATCCAATTGCTTGTTTTTGACACCTGATCCGCTGAGACGGTTCGAGTATGGCATGAAACTTGTATCAATCATTCCGATGCGCCGCGGTACGAACGGCAACGGAGAAGCAATGTGATTCAAAATGATGACAGAGAGGCCGGCTTTCTCGTCAGAGTGACCGATATGGTCGCCCATGAACTCAGGAACGTCCTGGCTACCGTCAAGGAACATACCGAACACGTGGAAGACTTGATTTCGATTACCGGCAGTGACGACACACGCGCCAAGGAACGCATATTGGAAAGTCTCGCGGCAATCAAGGAGCAGGTGATACGCGGCTCCAATCTTGCCCAACGGATAAACCTGTTCTCCCAAGGGCACGAAACGGCCGAATCCGAACTGGACCTCAATGAACTGGTCGAAATGCTGGAGCCTTTGGCCGAACCCTTTTCTCGAAAGAAGGGGATCAGGGTGAATCTGATTCATCCGGCCCGCCCCATGGTGATGGTAGGGAATCCGTTGCAAATTCTCATGATATTGGCGGGCTCCATGGATTTTCTTGCCGGCCTTGCCGGATCGCGGGACACCCTCGAGATTCGGGTGAGCCAAAGACCCGGGAAAGGGTTAATGGTTTCATTTACTTCTGCGAGCCTTCAAAAAGGAATTCGCAGCGATACATGGGCGCCGGTCGAACAACATCAGTGGAACGAATTGGAGGCTTTGGCAAGAAGCAGTAGTGCACGTGTCGGATTGATCGCGGATCGAGGATTATTGGTGGTGGTTTTTGAGACGGAGTGGATCTGATACCGGCCCTATGCTCCATGTCTTGTCTCGAATTTCAAGTCTGAATTGTCGGATTCCAACCCTCGCGGCCCGTCACATGGCTCCGGAGCTTTTCAATGGCTCGAATAAAGGTCCTTCTGGTCGATGATGAGCGAGAATTTGTCGCGGCCCTCGCCCGACGATTGCGCAAACGTAACCTCGACATTGAAATTGCCGCCGATGGAGAGCAGGCCCTTTGGCAAGTTCAAGAACATTTCCCCGACGTTGTGGTGGTCGATTTGAATATGCCGGGGATCGAAGCGACGGAACTCGTCCGTCGAATCAAGGCCGTGCATCCCCGCGTCCACGTGGTCGTCCTGACAGGAGAGCCGTGGGGTGACAAGGTGAAGGACGTGCTCCGCGTGGGAGCGGCGGGATATCTGGAAAAACCGTTGGATATCAACAAATTGATGGAGATCATACACAGAGTGGAGCTTGCGGATCGGGTGCCGTGCCCGGAATGAGTCCCACTCCACGCCTGCCGTAACGTTGACCTCCCGGTGAGAAACGGACAACCGGACGTCCTTCATTGTGCTTCAGAGGAGAAACTCGTATGGGAAGAACAATCCTCCTTGTCGATGACGAAAAGGAATTCGTCAAGATACTGTCCGAACGTCTAAGATTCCGAGGCATGGATGTCCGCGTTGCCTTCAGCGGCCGGGAAGCATTGGAAGTACTGAAGCTGGAAGTTGTTGACGCCGTTGTCCTTGATGTCCGCATGCCCGGAATGGACGGGATGGAAGCCCTGCGTGAGATAAAGAAGCTGACCCCGCGCACGCCGGTGTTGCTGCTTACGGGACATGCGTCTGTCGAAGCGGCCATGGAGGGCATGAAGTGGGGCGCAAGCGACTACCTGATCAAACCGGTGGATCTCCGCCATCTCCTGGAAAAGCTCGACAAGGTCTGTGCCGGGGGCCGCGGTGCGGAAGCCGGCTTCCCCAAGAGCCGGCATTGACACGGCCGTTCCGTCATGCTTTCGGTACGCGCCAAGCCGGCGCCATGGTTACGTGAAGACGGAGGCGAGTTTTCAGCCGGCACCGCGCAATCCCTTCCCCGATTCTGATGGCTCTCTTCACGTTCCGCGTCTCCCCGCCAAAGGACGGGACTTTGTCCCCGTGTACGCGCTGAAGACTTAACCCACTGACATCTCGCATCAAATCTCGATCATTGTTTCACATCCGAGTGTCTCGGTGTTGCTTATCCTGTTACACGGCGCAACAGCGAGTTCATGATAATGGGATGAGCCGTGGAAGCGGTTGAAATGACTGTGCCTCAATCGCGGGAGCCTTGCTTGTTGCATAGTGCAACAGAACGCGGACATCGATCTCACATGCATGATTCTATTCAACCTATTGTAATAGCTACGTCTTATTGGATATCAACAAGTTGGCACGAATATTGATACATATTGATGCAACGGAGAACGCACACACGCGGCAGACCCCCGAGGGCTCAGCCGCTCGGATAATCCACAGAAAGGAGGCTTTAAAGCCATGCGCACCCGAACCAATCAGGATGAGGAAATCCAAGTACGAACTCATGAGCAAGTGCCGGTTCAGCCCGAGATTCCGACCCAAGCGGAACGAGAAGCCGGCGCCGACGATGAGCGGTTGTTGACCGAACGAGAGGTCAATGATCTGAGACTGGCAGCCCAGGTTGAATCCAAACTTCGTGAAATCTATCCCTGCGAAGTCGTTGGGCTTCAAGACGGAATCGTCACC
>JAVHLK010000032.1:0-37874 GCA_031082285.1 Desulfomonilaceae bacterium | reverse complement strand
TTCAGTGATTTTCTTCACCTGTCCGGATAGGACTTCCCCGGCAACCGGACCGTGGCGAATCCTTCCATGGAGCCGTGATCATTCGGTCCGGAGCCGGTCATTGAAACGGCATTCGGTTCCGGGACGACAGTGCACGCTCGACTCGTCCTGTGGAATGTCGTGGGTGGTTTCGGCCTGGATGGTAATATGGCCGATGTTGAATTCGTCACGCAGAACAGTTCTCAAGTCCCTGACGATGCCGTCCCGATCCGTTTCCGAATCGGCAAGGACCACGTGTGCGGAGAGTGCGATTCGCCTGCTCGAGATGGTCCACACGTGGAGATCGTGGATACAGCAGACGCCGGCCCGCGCCAGCATGGCCCGTTCAACCTCGGTGATGTCCATTCCGAACGGCACGCCTTCCATGAGCACGTTTACCGACTCGCGTATCAGTCCCCACGACGAATAGAGGATCAGCACCCCTATGAACACGCTGACCATCGGGTCGGCAATGTACAGGCCGGTTGTGAGGATAACGATTGCTGCGACGATTGCCCCCACCGAACCCAGTGCGTCTGAGATCACGTGGAGGAAGACTCCTCTCACGTTGAGACTTGCATGTCGATCCCTCATGAGAATACCGGCCATGCACAGATTGACCGCGAGCCCTACCGCGGCCACAATCAGCATGCCTTTCCCGACGACCGGCGCGGGATTGAAGAATCGGTGCCACGCCTCGTAGAAGATGACCGCGACGATGGCCCAGAGGGCGAGACCGTTCCAGAGTGCGGCAAGAATCTCGGTCCGCTTGAAACCGTAGGTCAGCCTTTCGGTAGGCGAACGTCTTCCGATGCGGATCGCGGCGTATGCAAGCCCCTGAGCCATGACATCCGACAGCATATGCCCCGCGTCGGCGAGCAGCGCGAGTGAGTTGAACCACAGCCCCCCTATCACCTCGACGATCATGTAACCGGCCGTGATGAACAGGACGATGAGCAAACGTTTCTCGCCGCTTCTCTCCCCATCCATGCCGTGCTTGTGGTCATGTCCCATGCATCAGTCCTCCGCCGGACACCTCCCGTCTTCACCTGCCATAAGATCCTCCGAGTACGGGACCGTCTATTTTAGATACATAATCATCGGTCTGCAAGCATGCCGGGAATCGCATACCGTGTACCGTCGAGGTATACGGTGCGATCCGGAGTTCCGGGTCGGACCGACGTCGTTGCTCGTCGACTCCCGCGACGTGCCGTAAGAATTGGGGGCTGAATTCCGGTGTGAGACCATGTATACTATGACTTCGCCGCGTGCCCGAAAACGGGACGGACGTCATGAGGACCATTAAATTAAACGAAAGGGAGTGTGTCCTTGAGTCGTCAATTCCTCGCAATGCTCGTCATCGGCCTCATTTCGGCCGCTTCGCCGCTCCTTACCGCTTCGGCGTCCCAGGACCCGTCGCGCAACAAACCCTTCATCCTCTGTTCCACAACTCAGTTGGCTGATTTCACTCGTCAAATCGTCGGCGATCGGTGCCGAGTGGTTTCGCTGCTCGGAGCGGGAGCCGATCCACACACGTACATGCCGACGCCGAACGATGCTCGACTTGCCTTGGAGGCCGACCTGTGCATCCAGAATGGATTAAACTTGGAGGGCAAGAACTGGATGGGCACGTTGGCCAAGGACGCGGGCAAGCCGGTCGTCACCGCGACCGACGGCCTCGAACCCCTCGTCCTGGACGAAGGGGGCATGAAGGTACGGGACCCTCATGCATGGTTCACGCCGAGAAACGCGGCAATCTATGTCAATAACATCGTCCGGGCGGTGTCGCAATTGGACCCCGAAGAAAAGAGTGAGTACGAGGCACGTGCACAGCTCTACCTGCAGCAGCTCCGAGTACTCGATGCGTGGATTCGGGCCCAATTCAACGCGATCCCTCCGGATAGGAGAATCCTGGTGACCAGCCATGATGCGTTCAACTATTTTGCAAACGAGTACGGCTTCAAGAATCACGCACCGGTAGGCTGGTCCACAGGGAGCGAACTTGGCGCCGGAATGACTCCGGAGCGTCGCAAGATGGTCATCGATTCCATCAGAAATCTTAACGTCAAGGCGGTATTTGTGGAAACAAGCGTAAACCCGAAACTCGTCCGTGAAATTGCGCGTGAAGCGGGCGTAAAGATCGGCGGCCGGCTCTACTCGGATTCCATGGGTCCGGAGGGTTCGGCCGGGGAGACCTATATCGGTATGATGAGGGAAAACGTGCTCACCATTCTTCACGGACTGAAATGAGGCGTCAACCGTGCGTCCCGCGTTCGTAGTCGTCATCTGGATTGCGTTGATGGGAGGACTGACCCTGTACATGCAGTCGCGTGAAACCGCGGTTGTCGGGGAGTCGTACGAACTACACGCGGCCGAGGGCGCGTTTGCGCTCCGAATCACCACCACATTTCCGGTCGAACCCGACCCGTTCGCTCTTCGCACCGATGACCGCGAAGCTTCCGCACTGCTCGTCAAGGTAAACGGTAAGGAGATCTTGCGGCGTACCGACCGGGTTCGCCCCGGGGAGCCGATTCAACTGGAACCGGTTCCCGGACTGACCGACGGTCGAAACGAATTCTACCTCGAGGCAAATCCTCCTCTTGACGACGCGAACCTGTCGTACGCAATCCGCGCACAGCTGTTCCGCGACGGGAAATTGATCGCGGACAGGTCCTTCTGGTCGGAACCCGGATCAAGAATCGCCTCCTCGTTCGAAGTGTCGTTGGCAAAAGAACCCGCGGTAAAGGATCACGATAATGAGTGACGACTCCGGCAGGGTACCCGCGATTGAAGTTCAGAACCTCACCGTAAGTTTCGGTTGCCGGCCGGCGCTGCTCGATGTGACCCTTTCCATTGATCCCGGATTGCTCGTCGGTGTAATCGGGCCAAACGGCGCGGGAAAATCCACGCTCATCAAGGCAATACTCGGATTCGTCAAGTTCGACTTTGGGAAAGTGCTTATTCAGGGTGATACCGTCGAATCGGCCAAGGGAAAGGTGGCCTACGTGCCGCAACGAGGCGCGGTCGATTGGGATTTCCCCATCACCGTAGAGGAAGTTGCGATGATGGGGCGGTACGGCCGCATTCCCTGGTGGCGCGATCCCACGGCGGAGGACCGTCGCATCGTTGCCGAGGCCCTGGAGATGGTCCGCATGTCTGATCTGCAACAGCGGCAGATAGGCCGGCTTTCCGGCGGGCAGCAACAACGCGTATTCATGGCAAGAGCCCTGGCCCAGGGTGCCGACATCCTGCTCCTTGACGAACCGTTCGCAGGTGTGGATGCGGCCACGGAACGCGCGATCCTCGACGTACTCGACCGTGCCAAGGCAAGCGGAAGAACACTCGTCGTCGTACACCACGATCTCGCGACCGCAGCCGAATACTTTGACAAGTTGGTCCTCATCAAGCAGCGTCTGTACGCGTACGGAGACCCTGTGCAAGTTCTCAACCCGGAACTGCTCGGTGAGGTGTACGAAGGGACGCTCCGGGTCTTTCAGGATCTGCCGGGCCGGGAGAATGCACGTGTTTGAGCAGATCTTTCACGCATTTGCAGATCCCCTGGGACAAACCTTCTTTCAGAAGGCCCTGCTCGGCGGATCCGTGGCCGCGATCGTGTGCAGCGTGGTGGGCTGTTTGGTGATTCTTCGCCGGATGGCTTTCCTCGGCGACGCACTTTCCCACGCGATGATTGCGGGCGTAGCCGGCGGGTACCTGTTCATGAAACTCCTCTTTGCCGTCGAAGCTCATGCCCCGTCCATGCTCATCGGGTCGCTCATTGCCGCGGTCGTGACGGTTGCTTCCATCGGGTTCGTGTCGCGGGTGTCGAGAATCAAGGACGACACGGCAATCGGGATCATGTACACGGGGGTCTTCGCGGCCGGAGTGGTCCTGGTTTCCATATTCCGCAATTACGTCCACATCGATCTCGTGCATTTCATTATGGGCGACGTACTGGGCGTGGCGGACTCGGACCTCTGGGTCGCGGCAATAGCCGCGGCACTTGTACTCTCGGTCGTCGTGCTCTTCTATCGTTACTTTCAACTTACGAGCTTCGACCCCATCATGGCGGCATCCCTGGGTATGCCCGTTGTCCTGATAGACTACGCGTTGACGACGTGCGTTTCACTCGTGGTGGTGAGTGCGGTGAGCATGGTCGGCGTCATTCTCGTGGTGGGGCTGTTGATCACGCCTGCCGCCACCGCGTATCTTCTCTGCGACAGGCTGGACCGTATGATGATTCTGGCGGCCGTCTTCGGGGTCACCAGCGTCACCGGCGGGCTTTACCTCTGCATGTGGCTCGATTCTTCCGGCGGGGGAGCCGTGATGCTCTTCTGCACGTTTCAGTTTCTCGTCGTGCTGGTGGCGGCCCCAAGATACGGGATGCTGGCCAACTGGATTCGCCGGACACGAATGGTTCCCCAGCAGCTGATGGAGGACGTACTGGCAACGGTGATGCGAGGCGGAGGTTCTCCGGTCTCAATGGCTGCCATAAGCGATTATCTGAAAGAGTCCCGCGACGGGGTTGCCGGCGCTCTCAGATCCATGGTCAGAGAAGGACTCTTGTCTAAGAACCGCGATGGGGTCACGCTCACGGAAGCCGGTGAACGGGAAGCACGCCGGATTCTGCGCGCGCACCGTCTTTGGGAAACCTATCTCAAACACGTGGGCATGCCCGTTGCAGACTTGCATCGGAGGGCACACGTGCTGGAACACGTGCACGACCCGGAGTCGGTCGCGTATCTGGACGATCTGCTCGGTCATCCTGAGCACGACCCTCACGGATCCGAGATTCCACCGACCGTCAATGCCTGTTTTGCCGGCGGCATGTGCACGATCAGCGAGTTGCGGGAGGGGATGACGGTCAGGATCGAATCGGTCGGTCCCACGGCTGAGCGGCTGGGGATCGAGGCCGGCGAGTCGGTTCGAGTGGGACCACGGTCCCTGGGCGGAACCGCCTGGTGTTTGGTTCGACAAGACGGCACCGAGGTCCTCTTGGACCATGAAGCCGCGGACGACGTCAAGGCGACAATCGTGTAGGCGGCGACTGATGAATCGATGCCGATATGGGCGCTTGACTTTTGGGCGGGAAAGTCACACACTGTTGACGCTATTTTCTTCCGGACCATCCTTCAAGAAAGCCCACACATCAGTAATGCGTACGCATTGAAAGCGAGGAATCGGTGATACTTGACTTTCAGATGAATAACCTTACGACCGTAGAGGCTCTGGAAAAGGGCCTCTGGCGTATCACCCAACGTTCCGACGACAACCTCTTTTCCATTGAGGTGACCTTGGACGTGAAAGGTCCGGCTCTCGACATACGGCGGGCCGTCCTGGACGTGAAACGGGATGTACTGGGTCTTGCGTCCGACTTGACGCCCCTCTCCGAGAAGCTCGTCGGCGTTCGCGTCGGGCCGGGCATGACCAAGATCGTCCGCGGAGTGATCGGCGGTCCTGATGGATCGAATCGAGCCGCCGAGCTGGTTCTTGAGGCAATGGAAATGCTGGTGAATTCCATCACCGTGCCGGAGCTGAGAAAAGCCGCAGCAATGGCCGGTGTGCCGTACAGGGCCGAAGACGACGGACCCAAGGTCTTCGTGAACGATGTAGTGATAGAGGACGACATGGTCCGCAAGATGGCCGGTAATCCACGACTGAAGGACAGCTGCGCGGCGTTTCGAGATCTTTGATATCCTCCGACGAGGGCCCGATCCGTACCTGGAATGCCCGATCCGAGACCTTCCCGCCAAGCATGGAACGGGCATGGCGCTCGTCGGCAATACGATCCGACGATAAGGAGTAACAATGCTCGAGTATTCGCGTTGCAAGAGCGTGGGAGTTCAGAGACAAGGAGAGGATCGTCGCGTCGTGAGCGGCGTATTGGAGGACGAACTCTACGCCATGGCATGTGAGATTTCGGTCGATTGGCCGAGCCTCACCATCGAGTCCGTGCAAACCAGAATGAAGCGGTTCACGACCGGCAGATGTCCGCGTGCAAAGGATGTGTTCACCCGGGCTGAAGGCTGGAAGATCGACTCGGAACTCGATGGAAAGATTAAGAAAGAAATTGGCCGGTACGGATGCCGACACATGGCCATACTCATGGTGGACTGTTGCCGGGCGCTGGCACGGGCGGAACTCGCTCGTGAGTTGAAGGCGGCCCTGGAGAACACCCCCGACCTCGACCGGAGAAGTTTCGTCGAGGACTTTCATCAACGCTATCCCGACCTGAGGGGGTACCTTCAGCTCCGCTAGACGAGGGAATCGATCGCATTTATGGACATCGACCTGCATATTCATACGACGGCCTATTCTCCGTGCAGCCATATGAGCCCCGACGAGCTTATGACAGAGGCCAAGAGGGCGAGGTTGGACGGAATCTGTATCACCGAGCACAACAAAATATGGAGACCGGAAGACGCGAAGGCCTTGAGCGACAAGCACGGTCTGGCGGTCTTCAGGGGAGTGGAAATCACCACTACCGGCGGCGACATCATCGTGTTCGGCCTGGACGAGGAACCGGACGGTATAATCACCCCGGCGGAACTGAAACGGAAAGTTGATGCCGCGGGCGGCGTGGCCATCGCGGCCCATCCGTTCCGAGGTTTTCTCCTGTTCGGTTTCGGCGCGTTGAGCATGGACCTCGATTCCGCCATGGAAAATCCGACATTTTCGCACGTTCACGGGCTTGAAGTCTGCAACGGGCTCGTGACCGACGAAGAAAACGAATTCGCCGGCAAGGTGGCCGGAGCCATGGGGCTTCTCAAAGTCGGTGGGAGCGATGCACACCGAACGGTGGGGGTGGGTACCTGCGTAACGGTTTTCGAGGACTACATAGAAGACGAACGCAGCCTTGTGGAGGCGATTCTCAGCGGCCGACACACCATCGAAAAGAGAAAATAGCCGAGGGGTCTTCTTTTCCGCCCCCCTACTCCTGTTCACAATGTTTTTCCCGGTAGAATCATGGAGTGTAACATATACTTTCACGCTCCCCTTCACAGGAAGAGGTAACCAAGATGAATCCTCAAGAGATCAAGTGGTCCGCATGGACTCGCAGCATGGAGCATTACTTGCGTCTGAAGACGTTCCCCGTGGGGCTCAAGCTTATCGAAGATCCGGCCGATCTTTCCGCCAATCCGTGGATCCGACGTCCGCAGGAAAAGCTGTCATTGTGTCAGTTGATCACGATCGTACGGACCTTTGACTGGTCCGTCGGGGGCACAGCCGACGATCTGGTCACACCGGGGTGTGCGAGCGTTCTCGGCCTGGCCGAACTCCCCGAGTTCGTGACCGACGGTACCATGAGAAGTACCGTGTGGCTGGAAAAAAAGGAGGACGCGGCCCACTGCGAAGCGATAATGCAGCGTATTCCGGTCGGGAAATACAACGCGTTCATGCTGGCACCCACCGCCTACGACCCGTTCATACCCGATATCGTGATTATTTACGGTAACCCCGCCCAGATGTCGCTCATGGTAAACGCGATCCAATACGATCGGTTCGAGCGTCTCGTGTTCTATTCAGTCGGCGAAGGTTCGTGCTCGGACGTCATCGGTCGGTGCTTTGTGGATCAGGTTCCCGCGCTCTCCATACCCTGTTACGGTGAACGTCGGTTCGGCCATGCGGCGGACGACGAACTCGCGATAGGATTGCCGGTCTCTGATTGCCGACGAATCCTCACCAATCTGGAAACGCTCTACAAGAAAGGGATCCGATATCCCATTTCCCACTACGGTGCACAGGTGAGCCCGTTCGCCGCACTGGACGCGGTCTACGGTTTTTCCAAATCCGCTGACAAGTGACCCGGGCACGCCCGGACAACGCCCGGAGTACCCCCTATTCCGGCGTGTCCTTATCCTTCAGATTGAGAGTCTTTTTCACAAGCTCCTTTTCGTGGTCAAACTTGACCACTCGTTGCAGCATGATCTTCTGAGCCATCACGGGACCCGCGCCGTGCCAGGTTCCGACGCCGTGTTGCCCTGCCGTCCAGTTCTGCAGCAGCTTGTGAACCTTGAGGATATTCTCGGTCGGTACGTCCGAACCGAAGCTGAAGAACTCTTCCACATAAGCCTTGGTTTCCGGGTTCTTCAAGTCTTTCAGGGAAGGCATGGTCACCACCAGACCGCCCCCGATGTCGCCGGCCAAGGCCATGGTTCGCCAGAACGCGTTGCAGATGTTGAGCTTGGAGACGTTGCCCATGACCTCATCGGGTAGAAACACGCCCGAACCGGGAGGATCTTCCGCCCCCAGTCTCGCTGCCGCCAGGCCGCATGCCCGACCGGTCTCTCTGAGGACCACCATTTCAGTGATCTGTTCGTTGATGTGAGGCACCTTGTCCAGTCCTTTGTACTCCTGGATGAGCTTGCAGGCTCCAATGATCTGGTTCATGAACCCCACTTTGCACGTGCCGCCGCAGGTCATTCGGTGAGTCTTGGCAAAACGCGTGACCAGTCTTGCCGAGTACTTGGGTTCTCCGCAGTGAAAGACCCGCTCCCAGGGAACAAAGACATTGTCGAATACCACCATGGAGGTCTCTCGTTGGCCGAATCGAGGATTGCCCAGTTCCTCCGTGTCGTCCGCCTGATCCCGTTCCGCGGAGTACGGCGAATATTGACACACGTACGTGATTCCCTCGGCGTCGGTCGGGACCGCAAACGCGACGGCATAGTCCTTTTCGTCCTCAGGATGGGAAGACTGGGGAAGCACCACCAGTTCATGGCTCGCAAACGCGCCGCTGATATTGATCTTGGCTCCTCTCACCACGATCCCGTCGCTCTTTTGCTCCACGACCTTGAGGGAGAGATAAGGATCCGGCCATTCGAGCGCCCGTTTCCGGCGGCTTCCGCGCGGTTCGGTGAGCGCCCCGGCAACTGAAAGATCCTTGGACTGCACCATCTTGAGGTAATCGAGGAAACGAGGATGGTACGCGGTTCCCAGGTCCCTGTCCATTTCCCAGGTCGTTGCCGCCAGGGAATGGAACGCGTCATATCCCACGCAGCGGTAGATGCACGTTCCCAGTCGCTCCGCGGTGAACGTGCCTGCCTGGGCTTTGGCCACAAGGTCATCCACGCTGGTACTCACGTGGGTGTAACGATTGACGATCTCGTCGATCAACGGCGAATGGCACGTCATGATCGGTCTGGAAACGGGATCAAGAGCCCACTCGTAGCTCGCCTTGTTGGACTCGACCACCGTTCGGGTATTGGGATTGTCCAGCACGCTCTCTACGCGCTTGCCGTTCATGAACACTCTGGGTTTCAGCTTCTTCAGGCTATCCTCAAAAGCCTCCGGCGTCATCAAAGCCATCGTTCGCCTCCTCGTTGTGTGTGTTTCATCCACACGGCTCCGAAATCACGTCATTGCCCTCTCGTTCCCGGACTCTGCCCGGGCCGGGAGCGTCTGATTACTCACCGGCTAATCTTAATGACATTCTCGCCTGTTCGGCATCCGCGTCACTTAAACGTTCGCCCCATCGGCTTCAGGTCCAGCAGGCCCGTGGGAAAAAAGCGGCCGTAAAGCCAACACCAGGACATCCACGCGAGACGCGCCGCTCCGCATCATAGTCTTCGCGGCTTCGGTCACGGTGGCTCCGGTGGTGGCGACATCATCGATGAGGAGAATCTTCCTCCCCGCGATCATGCCCGCCCGGGCCGTTCTGAAAGACCCGCGCACGTTGACCGCACGCTCTCTCCTGGACAGTCCGACCTGAGGCTGCCTGTTGTGAGTCTTCTCGAGGCACGTTCGTGCCAGAGGAATCCCCGACGCGCGTGACAACTTCTCACCAAGAATCACCACTTGATTGTGCCCTCTCGCGCACAGTCTTTTGGGGTGAAGCGGTACGGGAACGATGACGTCGACGGGTGAACCCGCGAAGTGAGACTGATACGCCTCGGTCAGAAACCGGCTGAGAACGTTGCCGAGATGCAAGGCCCCATGAAATTTGAAATCGATAAACGCCTTTCTGAAATCACCTTCGTACCTCACTGCGTACCTGGCTTTTCCGTAAGGCGGGGGCTTCACCATGCACGAACCGCAGACATGGCCGTTCGTTTGGAGTCCGTCGAAACTACGCCCGCACCTGTCACAAAACGGGGCGTCGATTCGCCCGACCCGATCGCAACAGTCGGCGCACAGAGACAGGCTGGGCTCGCTGAGAGGTTCTCCGCAGAACGCGCAGGAGGCCGGAAATGCCAGGTCCGACGCGGCGCGGACAAGGGCCGACAATCCGCGTCCGAAGATTCGAATGACCCTTCCCGGGTCACGTGCCGCCTGTCTTAGCTTTTCCATGGCCGGACTCACTCTGATCGGGCAACCGAACCGCCGGAATCGATGCTTCGAGGGATCGACCCGCTCAAACTCCTCACAGTCCATTGCCATAATGCACAATCCGGTACCGGTTCTTGGGTCGCCGAGATTACTCTACCACAAGACAAGACGTGAGGGGTTGATTTGTTTGACTGATCGCGGTCAAAAGAGATACGCTCTACTCGCCGCTCGGCAAGACTCTACTGACCGGAGGTCCTGAACGGGTTGACTATGGTGCTCACGCTCACAACGGATTTCGGGACTCGGGACGGATTTGTCGCCCAGATGAAGGGCGTCGTTCTGCAAATCAATCCTTCGGTGCGACTCATCGACGTCACCCATGACATCGAGCCTTATTCCGTGTTGCACGCCGCACTGGTGTTAAAGGGCATCTCCCGGTACTTTCCCGCGGGCACGATTCACATTGCAGTGGTAGACCCTGGAGTGGGGAGTGATCGACGTGGAATGGCTTTGAAGGCCGGAGATCAATTGTACGTCGGTCCGGATAACGGTCTCTTTTCACTGGTGCTTGCCGAGAGCAGTTCATGGGAAGCTCGTCGGATCGAGAATACCCGGTACATGCTTCCGAACCCTCATCCCACATTTCACGGCAGAGACGTGTTTGCACCGGTTGCGGCCCATCTGTCCGCCGGCAAGACCTTGGAATCCGTCGGGACGCGGATCCACGATCCGGTGATGGTACCCGTGCCTTCACCGGTGATTACTGAGCAGGGGGTGGAAGGAGAAGTGATCCATATCGACCGTTTCGGCAATCTCACCACGAATATCGATGCAGGAATGCTTTCCGAGCCTGTGGCATCGATAAGGACGGCAGGTGTGAGTATTTCCCGGGTAAGTCAGTATTTCGACGAGGCCTGTGAGGGTCGACCGGTTGCTTTGGTCAACAGTTTCGGCCTGTTGGAAATCGCAATCGCCAGGGGCAATGCCTCGCGGAAGTTGGGCGTAGCACCAGGTACCCGGGTCACGGTTGCGTTCGCATAGCGCTGCCCCGTGGTGCGCAGACCAATACACGATCCAAGAATGAACCCTGAGTTCCGGACGGCTGCGATGAATCGCACCTTCAGGCTCTCTTCAATACTCCCACTATGAACAGCAAGACAATCGCGCCGACGGTTGCCGTGATAACCGATCCAATAAAGCCGTGGAGGGACACTCCGAGAAGCCCCAGGACGTGCCCTCCGATGAATGCCCCGATGACTCCCACCACAAGGTTCACTACCAGGCCGGCTCCTCGACCCTTCATGATCAATTGAGCCAACCAGCCCGCGATAAGTCCAATTATGAGGAAAACAATGAGGCCCATGGTCGTCTCCTTTCGTTATTCATATTACTTGGTGTGCGACCCATAGGCAAATGGCCGCGGGCCGTTTTTTGTGATCGCGAAGGCTTACTATGGGGCTGTGCAGGTCTCGGCCGGCTGAATACTCGCCGGTGCGATTCACTTTTTTTCTTGCCAAGAGAACAAATGTTCCCTATACTCCGAGTATGAAGATCACAACCGTAAAAAAAGAAATCCTCGAGTTCTTCGGGAATTTTCAAGCCCGGGAAGGCGTTCCCCCATCAGTGAGGGAAATCTGCCAAGGCGTGGAACGCTCATCGGCCGGCAGCATGCACAAACATCTCGAGGCCCTGGAAACAGGGGGATATCTGGAGAGAATGCCCGGTAAGAAACGGACCTGGAAGCTCACCCCCAAGGCTTGGGATCTCGTCGGCAGGCCGTCGCCTCCATCCATTCCGCTGGTGGGACAGATCGCGGCGGGCACTCCCATCTTGGCGGAAGAAAACAAGGAGGACGACCTTCCCGTCGATCCCGCGCTGTTCGGACACGGGCAAGCCTTTGCCCTCAGGATTAAGGGAGATTCCATGATAGACGCCCAGATCCGCGATGGCGACCTGGCCATCATACGGCCACAGGACGACGCGGAGGACGGTCAGATCGTCGCCGTCCAGGTTGAGGATCTGGAGCCCGAAGCCACGCTCAAAGTATTCCGGCGGCGCAACGGGACTGTGGAGTTGCACCCGGCCAATCCCCAATATCGGCCCTTTGTCTTTGAAGGAAAGGAACGATCGAAGATAAGGATCCTGGGAAGGCTCATCGGGCTGATCCGCCCGAGGTCGTGAAGAAAAATGAACCGCCGAGACCGGGCAGAGCCCGGCTGACAGGCATTCCCAGGCAGAGCGCGGGAACGAGAGGGATGGCGGTTCGCCGGAGAGACGGCGGGTATCCCGCGTTCCGCGGGACCCTACGGTCTGGTGGGACAGGAGTCTCGCCGGCCGGCTTTGGACACATACATGGTGATGCGAACAGTTCACGAAAGAAAGCCATGGATACGTTTGTACATCTTGAGGTGCAAAGCGCCTATTCTTTTCTCTGGGGGACATTCGACCCCGAGGACCTGGTCCGGCAAGTTGCCGCTCTGGGCCAGCAGGCCGTTGCCCTCACCGATGACGGTCTCTATGGTGCGGTGAGATTCTACAAGGCGGCCGTAAGGGCCGGCATTCAACCTATTGTCGGTGCAAGACTCTCCCTCTGGGACGGCTCTTTCGTAACACTGCTCGCGACGGATTTTGCAGGATACGGCAATCTCTGCAGGCTCTTGTCGGTTGCCTTCGAAGGCGGGACGTCCCCGCAACACCCTGTTTCGAAACAGGATTTGAACCACTGGTCCAACGGTCTCGTGTGCCTGGCCGGCGGCAGAGGCTCCGGCATCCGATCCGCCTTGGAAAGGGGCAGGATTGATGCGGCTCGCTTCAAGCTTCTGGAACTCAAGGAGATTCTTCACAACCCTGAGCACCTCTTCGTTGTTCTTCAGAATCACGATCATCCCGCGGATCCGGGGATCATGGAACGAGCCTTTCAGTTGGCCTCGCAACTTCATCTTCCCGTAGCGGCATCCAACGCCGTGGCTTTCCTCAACCCACGAGACTACCTCATTCACCGGACCATGATCGGCATCCAAGAGCGGCACCATCACAGAAAAGTGAGGTCCTTGCCCAGTGACCGGTTTTTTTTGGCATCCGGCGAGGAGATGAAACGAAAGATCCCCTATCCCCAAGCCATTGAAAATACCGGTTATATTGCGACACTCTGCCGAGAATTCTCTCTCCCGGTGGGAAAACTCCACCCTCCCTCGTTGCAAAGGCCCGAGGAAGCATCGAGGAAGCTTTCCTCGCTTTGTTTGAAAGAACTGTCCAGACTTCATCGGCCGGTCCCGCCGGCTTACTTGCGACAATTTGACCGTGAAACGGCCGCGATCGACAAGTTGGAATTGTCCGATTTCTTCCTCCTTGTCAAAATGGTGGTGGATTTTGCCCGAAACCGAGGCATCCGTCACAGCGTCCGGGGATCGGCCGCCGGCAGCCTGGTGGTGCACCTTCTCCTCGGAGGCGTGGACCCGTTGGCTCATAACCTGCTCTTTGAACGTTTCATTAATGAAGGGCGGGGAGACATGCCCGACATCGACCTGGATTTCGATTCGGACCGCAGGGATGAAGTCATTCACCACACCATGAACCTTTTTCCACGCCGAACGGCCATGGTGTGCACGATTCATACGTTCAAGGTACGCAGCGCCGTACGCTTGGCGGCCCGCGCCCTGGGGTATCCCTTGGACGAGATTGACCGCCTTGCCTCGTGTCTTCCCTGGTCTCTGCGAGGCCGGGACCTGAATGCGGCTCTGGAAGACTTGCCCGAACTGAAGGATTCACCTCTTCATCATGAGGGTAGGCTCATTGAGGTGGCCGCGAAATTGACGAATCTCCCGTTTCAGAGTTCGGTGCACTTGGGAGGGGTCATCGTGGCGCCGGACGACATCAAGTCATGGACTCCCGTGGGATCTTCTCCCAAAGGACTGCCGGTAGGACATCTGGACAAGGACGACGTGGATGCGTTGGGGCTGCTGAAACTGGATCTATTGGGACTTCGCATGCATACCGCGATTCGTAAGGCATTGGAAATCCTCAAAGACAAAGGGGTGGTTTTGGATATGGACCGGATGCCGCTCGATGACCGCAAGACCTATGCTCTTCTCCGCAGCACGGAAAGCATCGGAATCTTTCAGCTTGAGTCACCCGGTCAACGGAACCTGCTGGGACGCCTTCAACCAACGAACTTCGGAGACTTGATATCCGAAATCTCTCTGTTCCGACCTGGGCCGGTTACCGGAAACATGGTGGAGGTCTATCTGAAGAGACGGCACGGTGAGGAGCCGATCCGGATTCCCCACGAGGACCTCACCCCTGTTCTTGCCGAAACGTTCGGAGTATTTCTCTTTCAGGAGCAGGTGTTGCGTATCGTACACATCTTCGCGGGCTTGTCCTATGCCGAGGCTGACGCCTTTCGGCGAGCCATGACCAAGGACAGGAAATCCAAGACGATGGACCGGCTCAAGCAGCAATTCATCCAGGGTGCGATCTCTAAGGGGCACGGCAGGTCTCTGGCGGAGAAGGTCTTTCAGCAAGCATCCACACTGGCTTCCTATGGCTTCTGCAAGGCCCACGCAGCGTCTTTTGCTCACATTACCTATCAGAGCGCCTATTTGAAGGCCCATCATCCGCAGGCATTCTACCTGGGGCTTCTCAATGCCGGCCATGTGGGGTCCTATCCTCCGTCGGTGATGCTCAATGAAGCTCGGCGACGAGGAATACCGGTCTATCCTCCTCACATAAATGCCGGCGGCACGGAATACGAGGCGGATGGTTCCGGTATCCGGGCTCCCCTGGTGGTGGTCAACGGCGTGGGGCCGGCAATGGCCCGACGAATCGTTGCCGAACGTAAAAAAAGAGGCCCCTTTCGCAGTCGGGAAGAATTTCTCTCCCGGCTCCCTCTTCCGGACCGCATTGTGAATGTTCTCTCAATGGCGGGCGCCCTGGAAGGGCTCGAGGGGCAAGAGTGGGAGTTGATACGTGAGGTGGCCAATGCCTGACGACCCCATCCGGGAAATGTCGGACGGCACGCTCGTAAAGGCCTACAACGAGGCCGCGTCAATGAGCGTCTTCTGTCACGCACACCCGCTGACCGGTCTGAGACCCCGTCTTGCCGCACACGGCGTGGTCACGGCACAAGACCTGCGCCGTATCCCTTCGGAAAGCCGGGTCCGGGTGACCGGAATACTGGTAATCGTGCACACGCCGCCCACTCGATCGGGCCGGCGGGTCATGTTCATCACCATGGAAGACGAGACGGGACTGTTGGATGTAGTGGCATTTCCCAAGGCCCAAAAGGACTACGCCCGGTCTATCCTTACCAGTGAGATGATTACCGTTGAAGGAATCCTGCAGCGCCAGGGAACAGACGGCCGGTCAAAGTCCATTGTCCTGGAGAGAGTGATCCTCACGCTGACCGGGCCGCTGTCGAAATTTCTCCCGCACGAGGAAACAAGGCAAAGGTCCGGATGAGCAAGGACCTACCCCGCCCCAAGACGACCTCGGGCTTGCAATTGACCCGTCGATGCAGTAAAACCGAATACGAACCATGATGCCTAACCGTACCCTTGCGGACACGAATGTTGGAATAATACGGAATTCATAATGAACGTACTCTTGATAAATCCTTCGTATCCCCAAACATTTTGGTCATTTAACAAAGTGCTCAAGCTCACCGGCAAGAAGGCGCTGCTACCACCGCTGGGACTGCTCACGGTTGCCGCACTCCTCCCGCAGACGTGGAATTTCAGACTCCTCGATCTGGTCTTCAACCGCATCTCCGAGAAGGATTGGGAATTTGCAGATTTGCTGATCGTCACGGGAATGGCCGTGCAACATAAAGGCATTCTCGAGACCATTAGAGAAGGCAAACGAAGAGGCAAAATCGTCCTCGTGGGCGGACCATGGGCCTTTCATTTCCCGGAGGACGCGCTCCAGACAGGCGCAGACCTGGTGGTAGTGGGAGAGGCTGAAACCACCGTTTCGGAAATCCTCGAATGTCTGGAACAGGGAGTGTCGGGGAAGATCATACGCTCGAATGTGATGGCCGATATGGAACGATCGCCTACTCCTCGCTTCGACCTGCTTGACGTTGATTCGTACGTGGACATGGCCGTTCAGTTTTCCCGAGGTTGCCCGTTCAAGTGCGAGTTCTGCGATATTACCCTCATGCTGGGCCGAAAGGTAAGGACCAAAACGCCAAGCCAAATCCTCAATGAATTGAACCTACTCTACGAACTTGGCTGGAGGCGGACAGTCTTCTTTGTGGACGACAATTTCATCGGGCACGTCATGAGCGCCAAACATCTGCTGACGGAACTGATCGCCTGGAATGACTCACACGGCAGTCCCATGGAGTTCTATACCCAAGCGTCGGTCAACCTGGCTTCCCACGAACAGGTCCTGGATCTGATGTCAAAGGCGAGCTTGAATCGGGTCTTCCTCGGTATCGAGACTCCGGACGAGGATAGTCTCAGGCTGACCGGCAAGAAACAGAACGTGGCCGCGGACCTCGATCAGGCCTGCCGACAGATCAACGAGGCCGGCATTGAGATAATCGCAGGGTGCATCATCGGTTTTGACAACGAGAAACAAGGTGCGGATCAGCGTCTCATCGAATTCGCATCGCGCAACCGGATTCCCGAAATGTTCGGCACGCTCCTTCAGGCCGGACCGGGCACTGAACTCTGGCAACGCCTCGAACGTGAAGATCGCCTCACGTCGAGCGATTACGAGCATCTGTCAAACCAGACCGCGCTGATCAATTTTACCCCCACAAGACCGTTAAAACAGATCGTCGATGAATTCATCAATTTTTACGACACATTATACGACCGGAAATTCTTCTTGGAACGGGCTCTCCAATGCCTCATGATTATGAGAGTACCTCCTAAACCCAGGCCTTTCCAGATGCCGTACATGTTTGAGGTCAAGACGGTCCTCACGATGATGTTTCGTCACGGAATCCTGTACTCGTCGCGATGGGTCTTTTGGAAGGGGCTCTTTACCTTACTGTTGAAAAACCCGGCGCGATTGAAGAACTTTTTCACCTATTGTGTGAGGTTGGAGCACTACTCGGAGTATTCCGCGACGATCGGCAGAGTGTTGCGTGAACAGCTTGGAGCCTTGGACGAACCGGCTTAGTGCAGGCGAAGATGGTAGCGTCCCGGCGTCCCTGCCGGGCGAAATTGACGGCGGGCAGAGACGCCCGCCCCACCAAGAAAAATACCGGCACGGAGGCCGGCGCTACCAAAGCAGGAACGGCTGCCTCTGGTCTCACTGATCCGCCCGCTCGATCGTGAAAAGGGTGATTTCCTGCCTTGGCAGATCAGGGTTGTCGATCCGGTATTTCGTCTCGGACGATGAGAAGCCGCGGTTTCTGAGCCGCCCGACGAACCGCGACACCGCCAAGCGTTTCCGCTCGGCCAGAATAATGCGTCCTTCGGGTGCCGTCAGTAGTTCCATAAGCTTGATCAGGGCGGAATGTGTGAAATAGTCATACGCGATTTCCGATCCGATCGCCATGGTGAACCCCCCGATATCACCAGGATTCTCCCAGTCAAGCTCGAGGAATCGCGAACGGTTGATATCCATGCCGTTCAGCACACAATTCTTCCGGGCGAATTCGAGAGCTTCCGGCATATAATCAGTAAACGTGACCGACGCGCCGAGGAGCCCCGCGGTGATTCCCGCCAGACCCAGGCCGCAGCCCAGATCCACCACAAGGTCATTCCGCAATTCTCCCAGCCTGGTTAGATGCCCGGCGAGAGCGACTGCCGCGGATGTCACTCCCCACCAGAACGATATCCTGTCGCCGGACTCTTCCCTCGCGGCTGGTGTGAGAAGACGAACCTCCAGGTCGGCTATGGTCACGACAATCTGTTTCTCATCGACAGGCATCCTGCTACTGTTCATAGAGATTCCCGTAATGCTCCATTTCATAAGTGCAGTCGCACATTCTCGCAGCAGCACGGTAGCGTCCCGGTGTCCCTGCCGGGCGTGGGAAGAAAGAATACCGGCACGGAGGCCGGCGCTACCAAAGCGGGGCAGTTGCCTAAATGCGACACCGTACTTAGAAAACGGAGCACTTGCTCCATTTCCCAAATACCGTCGCGTATGCCGTGCCCGGAAAGGTCCCGTAGGATGGGGTGAGTCCTCGAACCCCATCGGTCGAGACAATGCCGCGAATACCAAACCGTATTTAGGGATGGCAGTACTACGAACACGATTTACGATCTTTGACCCTACTCGAGCCTCATTGATTTTGCCAGTTCAAAATGCTATGCCTCGGTAATCATTGGAGACGACAGGTGGAGTCGAACACACATGCTGAGAGTCCACGCACCAGCCAAAATAAATTTGCACCTTCGAGTTCTTGCCAGGCGAGACGATGGATATCATGACCTCGAGACCGTGCTTCAGGCCGTCGACCTCTTCGATCGACTCATCATTCGAAAGGCTCGGAGTGAGATTTCCCTCGAGGTGCCGGGGTTCGCGGATCTCGAACACGATTCCAATCTCATCGTCCGCGCGGTGAGATGTGTAGAGCAAAAGACCGGTCGCACTCTCCCCGCAGCGATTCGGCTCGAGAAGAATATCCCCGTGGCCGCGGGAATGGGAGGGGGCAGCTCGGATGCCGCGGCGGCACTTCTCGGAATCCGTGCATTGTACGGACTGGACCTTACCGACGAAGACTTGCATGAACTCGCAGCAACGCTGGGAGCGGATGTACCTTTCTTCCTGATCGGCGGCACCGCGGTTGGAGAAGGCATCGGCCAACGCCTCACGCCCGTGCAATTGCCGACGGACTATTCATTGGTGCTCGTGAATCCGGGGTTCTCGGTTTCCACCGCGACGATATTTCGTAACTTCTCCAAGACCTTGACAGGCACCCCAAGGAAAGGTACATTGTGGTGGACTCTGGAGCGGTCACGAGGGGTTGAAAGATTGCTGCACAACGACCTTCAACCCGTGGCCGAAGAACTATACCCGGAAATCTCCGACGTTCGGAGAGCTCTCGAGATTGCCGGGGCCGAATTCGTCTTGATGACGGGAAGCGGGCCGACGGTTTTTGCCGTTGTTGAATTGGGCCGTGCGGACAAAATTGCAGGCCGTATGTCCGGATCATGGAACTGCTTCTCTGCTCGCCCCGTCAAAACAGGAATCGTGATTGATTAGACCGTAGTTCAGCCGCGCTTTTCGGATGCGGCTCTGCTGGGGTGTCGTCAAGTGGCAAGACACGGGTCTTTGGAACCCGCATTCGGAGGTTCGAATCCTCCCACCCCAGCCAACACCGAACGGCCGAGATCCGCCGGATATCTTCCGGGAACTTTAATCCCAAGGGTATGGAAACAGGGTGACCGGGACGAGAAGGAGGGAGTCGGGCCTTGCGCGGCCGACCCACGATAAAATGTTGACTTCGGATGGATCGGACATTACAATACACGTTTTCCATTGACCGGTATACCCCGAGAGGTGATGTATGGCATCCAAATCGTTGCACACAAGAGAATCGCAAAAGAGTAGATATTTGGGCTTCGTGGAGACCCGGACACAAGAGTTGAAGGAAAAGGGCGTCACCGACTCCCACGTTGCGAAAGATCCTCAGATCAAGCAGTTGAAAGCCAAAATCAAGCAGGTCGAAGCTGCCATAGCCCGCATCGCATTCCTCGACGAACAGTCCAAACAACTGGAAGAGAAGAAGGCGCAGCGCAAGGCCGAAGCGGAAGCTCAAAGAGCCGCGATGATAGCCGGCGAGACCGTGAAGAAAGAGAAAAAGAAGGTGGAAGAGAAGAAAGTAGCTGCAGCCGGGAAGAAGAAACAAGCCGGCGGCAAGGCTCCCGCTGCAGGCAAAGCTCAGCCGAAGAAGAAGGGCAAGTAGCAATCCTCCGGCGCGTGCGGAAGCCCCGCCTCGCCTCGGAAGTCTGGTCCTGCCTGAGATGAGCGACCGTTCAATCCCGGGTCCCGCATGCGGTCGACAAGGTACGCGGCAAAGGATCGGAAGAAAAGAGATCGTGCGCCGCGGCCGATCGCGAAGTCTTATTGTAAGGAACCATGGACACTTCCTCGATTCAGCAAATAATCACCCAACTGGTTCTTATCGCTCCCGGGTTCTTGTTGGCGATAACCGTCCACGAGTACACCCACGGGTACGTGGCGTTGAGACTGGGAGACCCGACGGCCAAGCTCGCCGGCAGATTGACCTTCAACCCCATTAGTCATCTGGACCCGATTGGAACTCTGGCGCTGGTCCTCACCCGGATGATCGGGTGGGCCAAACCCGTGCCCGTCGACCCACGCTATCTGAGGAACCCCAGACAGGACATGCTCTGGATCAGTCTGGGCGGGCCGGCGGCAAACATCGCGGCCGCGGTGGTACTGGCGCTGGTGCTGCACATCATCGTGTTCCTCTTCGAGGGGAGGCCTGCAAGTCAAGCATCCAACTACGTTGTGGGACCGCTTTTCCTCATTCTCCGCTTCGCTGTTCGAATCAACATCGTCCTTGCGGTGTTCAATCTGATTCCCATACCGCCGTTGGACGGCTCCAGCATTCTGGCCGGTATGCTCCCCCACGACCTGGCCGTGCAATACGAAAAGTTGCAGCCCTACGGCTTCATTCTCCTGCTCCTGCTCATCTTCACCGGCGCGGTCGGCTCCATCATCATTCCCCCCATCATGTTTATCGAGGGCCTGCTTCTGGGAAGTCTGGGCTGATACATGTCCTATGAAATCAAGCTGGAGGTGTTCGAAGGGCCGCTCGACCTTCTGCTGCACCTCATCCACCGCAACGAGGTCAGCATCACCGACATCCCCATATCTCTGATCACCCAACAGTACCTCGAGACCATCGAGTTGATGAAATCCCTGAACCTGGATGTTGCCGGCGAATACCTCGTGATGGCCGCGTACCTCACTCACATCAAGTCCAGAATGCTCTTGCCGGTCGACGACGAGGAGGACTCACAGGAGAAGGGTGAGGACCCTCGGGATGAACTGGTGGCCCACCTTCTGGAATACAAGCGTTACAAGGAGGCTGCGGATAACTTTTCCGAACTGCGGATGCTCGATCGAGACGTGTTCGCCAGAGAAGCTCAGGAAGACCCTATCGAGCCTCCCAAATCGCAGCAACCCCTCAGCGTGGGGCTCCATGAACTTCTGGCCGCATTCAAGGACATCCTGGAGCGTACGTCACGACGCGACCTCATTGAAGTGGAACCGGAACGTCTTCTGGTCAAGGACAAGATACGAGAAATCCTGGATCGACTGCAGGCCCACCAGTGGATAACGTTCGGTTCGCTCTTTGAAACTGACATCTCCCGAGTGAACGTCCTCACCACCTTCCTTGCCCTCCTGGAAACGGTCAAACTTCAGCTGGTGCGTGTGTACCAGGACCAGCCGTTCGGCACCATACTGATCTCACGACGCTCGTCTGTGCAAGATCAGCAAGAATAGAGGGATTCGGTCTTCTTGTGCCGAAGTGCAGGGTTTCACAAATATGGTTGCGTATTCTTGAGGACGCCAGGCATCCCGCGCAGAACGCGGGACGGGACGCTACCATATGGTTGGAGACACAGAGAACCTCTTCGGTAGCGCCGGCCTTCCCGCGTTCCGCGGGGTATTCTTCGGTTGCGCCGGCTACAAGGCCTCAACCCTGCACGGCACGTATCGGTGCAACGGTGTCCCTGCCAGCCGATCCCGATTTGTATTCTTGGCCAGCCGATTCACATTGGCACCGTAGGTCTCGCCTTCGTACGAAAGCCCGAAACCGTGCGGAACCACCACCTGACCGGCCCGTGCCGCGTCGGTCACTTCAAGCCTGACTTCTTCCTGCCCTGCTTCGGTAGCGATTCTCACCATTTGTCCATTCTCGAGTCCGAGCGCCTCAGCGTCCGCAGGATGCATGAGCATGGTGCACGCATCCCGACCGTCGTTCCACGCGGGATCGCGCATAATGGTATTGGCATTGTAGTCAAAGTGACGTCCTGCCGTGAGAATAAGAGGATATTCAGGATCAGGCCTCAGCGCGGCCTCTTCTTTCTCCGCGGTGATGGACTGAACCCATTCCGCCAACTCAGGGATGTGAAGGTCGATCTTGCCGTCCGCGGTCTGCACTGAGCCCAGATTGTTCTCCGTGTCACACTTTCCGATCCAGAGCCCTTCCGGATGATCCAGTATGGCTTGAAACAGCTGTTCACCCATCGCCATGCCGGGGTCGAACCCGGCCCGGCCGGCGTTCTCTCGAAAGGACTTGGGGGCGATCTGCAGCAGCCCCCACAGTGCTGCCGTGTTTGCCGAACCAAGAACCGGTCCGAGCGTCTTGCCCAATATGAACGGCATCAGTTTCATTGCAGACGGTTCCGCTTGCGCGTATTGCATCAGCGCCATTCCGAATTGCATCCTGTTGGAGCGGGCCGCGTCGTACAGGGAAGTTGGAATCTCCGGCAAAATGCCGAGCTTGTCCGCGAGCCGTGTCAGTATCTCACTCTCGTCAAGAGGCTCGCCTTGCGGCTGCACCACCGGGCGGCGCAGCTGGAAATACACCTCCGGGTATGTCCAGGAAAAGAAGGCCGCATCCCATTTCTCGTAAGCTGACGTCGCCGGCAGGACATAGTGAGATAACATGGCGGTTTCACTCATCACTACGTCAATGGTTACGAGCAAATCCAGTTGCCTGAACGCCTCTTCGTACGCGGAGGTGTCCGCATAGGATCTGAGAGGATTCGATCCGCTCACCAGCACTGCCCTGAGGCGGTCCGCACGGCCGGAGGTTATTTCTTCGGGCATGACGTTCGGCGGGAACACGCCCATGATGGCAGGGAAACCCGTTGCGGTTGTCCGCCACGTCTTCTCTTCTCGCTCGTCGGAATGGGAACCCAGAGGCATGAGATATCCCGCGATGACGTTTCCTCCCCTGACTCCCATGCGTCCACAAATGGCAAGAAGTACTATTTCCAGGTACGAAGTCACCGTGCTGTGCCGGCTCATAAGGATGCCCAGGTCGGCATGAAGCGAGGATCTGCGGGTTGCAAACAGGCGACAGACGTCTCGTACTCGATCATAGTCGAGTTCGCACACCTTGACCGCAGCGCGGGCGTCGAAATCCGCAAACCATGGGAGGATGGCGTCAAAGCCGCTCACGTGCTCCTCAAGGTATTTCGTGTCGTGCAGACCTTCCTGGAGAATTATCGCAATCATGGCCCGAGTAAGGAGCGCGTCCGTTCCCGGGCGTATGGCAAGGTGAATATTCGCCCTTTCCGCGAGTTCTGAACGCCGGGGATCGATCACCACCAGGAGTTTGTCCGGATCCTCGGAAATCCGTTTGAGGTGACGTCGAGCCTGCACCATCTGGTGGCTCATCCACCCGTTCCAACCGATGGCCAGCAACATGTCGGTTTCGTGTTCATCAGGGATGGTATGGAGATACTGACGTCCGAGCGCACGTCCGTGAGCCCAGAACATTCCGGTCAATTCCTGCCCAAGAGCACTGTAGTGGTACTGAGAGCCGAGGCTGCGCAGAAGCCGCACTCCGAAGGCGGCCTCGAAGTGGCATCCCTGCCCGCCGCCTCCCATGTACGCGAGAGATCGGGGTCCGTGAGAGCCTATGATCTGTTTCAACTTGTCCGCTATTTCTTCAATGGCCAGATCCCAGGAGATTTGCTCAAAGCCGTCTCCAATTCTCTTCAGAGGATGTGTCAAGCGAGCGGCATTGTGCTGATAGTGACCTATCTTGAGACCTTTTCGGCACACGTACCCCTCGCTGCGAGGGTTCTCCTTGTCAGGCCTGACTTTGACGATCCTGTTGTCTTCCACGAGAACTTCCAAGCCGCAGTTCTGAGCACAACAGATGCAGCTCGTTTTCTGCCAAGAACTCATCTCAACCTCCTTGAGGGAGGGGGTCAGGTCTCTTCTTGTTCATGCTGCGCTCCGCTTGCATGAACAAGAAGAGACCTGACCCCTTGTTGTTTTCAGGCCTGCTTACCTTTGACCACTGAAAGAGGAATGAGCGACGTGCCCCGAGCGGATGCCAGTCCCATAATATAGTCTTTGCCTGTTGCCGGGGGGTCGCGGCGTTCCGCTTCAGGCTTTTGCCGCAACGAGAGAGCTTCGCTGGGACATGTCGTAACGCACAGGCCGCACCCGATGCACCTGTCACGGTCGACCTCGGCAACGTCATCACTCCCCACCACGATGGCCTCCATCTGGCATCGATCCGTGCACGTCCCGCACGCGGAGCACGCGTCGGCATCGACTTCCGCAAAGTAGTTTGTGTAGACCATCTCCGATGGTTTGGGGTGCATCTTGATGGACCTGAGGATTCCACAGCAATCCCCGCAACAGTTGCACAGACCTCCCGCATCCTGAGCAACGAACGGCTGTGATACCAGCCCCGCTTCCTCGCATTTGTCGATGATGCCGAGGGCTTCCTCTTGAGTGACGTATCGACCCATACCCTTGTCAACGTAAAAATGTGCATGGCTTCCGAACTGAAAACATACTTCCAGCGGACTGTCGCACGCCTTATTCAGCAGCCCCTGCTGCACCCTGCATACACAGTCCGCCACGGATATCTCGGCCTTGCTCTTGATGATCTCTCTGATATCCTCATACGGGGCCACGGGCCACGAATGGTTGATTGCCTTGTTCACCGGAACCGTCCGCATGGGAGCGCCCTGAGCAATCCCCTGGCTGCCGAAAGCCTCGGTGAAATACTGTTCGAACAGATCCGCAAATTCTCGGTCCATGCCCTTCAGCTGGAACTCGAACGATCCCACCACAAAGGGCACCGCGCCGTACTTGGCAGACTCGCCCTTCTTGACGCGGAAGATGAGTCCCTTATCCACCATCCGCTCCAGCATGGCCGCGACCTCGCCCGGTTCCCGGCCGCTCCGCGTTGCCACGGTCTCGGGCGTCTCCAGCATCAAGCTGAGATCTAGGTAGAGTGCGGCCTCCTCTTCCGAGAAGAGCTTCTCCAGGATTTTCAACTCAACCCCTGATTCAGTCGAAGGGAACCCCACCGAATACTGGTCCATCTGCTCGCGCAAATCATGGTAAACCTGGCCGGGCATCTTGTCCTCCTCTTTGTTCCGGTTCCAAGGCAGAGCTGGGAACCAGAGGGAAACCGGGCAGAGCCCGGACGATTGGCATTCCCGGGCGGGGCCTGGGAACGAGAAAACCATCTACGTGGGACTCCCGCGTTCTGCGCGGGATGCCCGTCATTAGGTGTATGCACACGCAACGCCTCAAAAAAAATCACCTGAACTTACGCGCTACCTCGTGCAACCCCGTCAAGAGACCATCCCACTTTTCCGCGCCGATGGCCTCCTCAACTTCGGTCTGAACCTTTCGCCAAATCGGGAACGCACTTGCCAGAACCCGCTCTCCCTCGGGAGTAATACAAATCCGCCGCTGCCGCTTGTCATCGCCCTCCTTCACAACGATCAGTCCCTTTCGCTGAAGCACCTGAAGATTGCGCGTCAGTGAAGTGCGGTCCATCCCAAGCGTGCCGGCCAGTTTTGAAAGAGGGGGGTTCGAGACGTGGTACACCGCGGTCAGCACCGACAACTGAGTCGCTCTCAGCCCCAGTTCTCGGAAGGCCTCGTCGAAGCGTTGCGTAACCAGACGCGCGGCCCTCCTGAGATTGAAGCACGCGCAGGTTCGTCCGACTTCGTTGTCCCTTTGCTTGTGTTCCGCGTTCATTATGCTCCCGGACTTGGTCATTTAGGTGCATATACACGTACCGCCGCGCGTCCGTCAAGAGAATTATTTCCCCTGCCAAAACTCATTCCTAATTTGCCTCACAAAGAGGAATGACGTACAATGCCGGCAGGTCCGATCTCGCCTACCGGTGAATCGTATCGAGCGTGCGGGTGGGATGCCGGGCGGAACCATGTACTACTCTGAGTCTTGCCGTGACGGGCCTACCGGCTTGGCGGCGGTCGAAGTGAAGGACCGACCGTAGGCCCCCTCGTGAATCAACACCTTCAAAGCCTTCAGTTGGGAGGCAGCCTCATGGACTATTCTCCGAGTTCAGGACAAGTCTATCGTTCACTTTTCTGGGCAGTCGTCTTCTGCGTGGCCCTTGCCATAGGGGTGTACTGGACGAGAGACCAACTGGTCCCCTTCTTCATGACCCGACCCTCAATCAACGCCGCGATTCTCGTTCTGGGAATGGTGGGCATACTCCTGTCGTTCATGGAACTGTTGAGACTCCTGGTGCAGTCCAATCGCATGGATTTGCTGGCCGGGTCGTTGGAGTCCGGTTCACCGGCATCGGACAAGTCCGTCCAGGACTTGGTAAAAACGACCGGCAGAGGGCTCGTCGCGAATCGTTGTCTTCGGACCCTTGAATTGGTGCGCAGCGGAACCGCGTCCATCTCGCAGTCACTGACGCTTCTTTCCGACGCGGACCTGGATTCTGAAGAGAGTCGGGGAGCCTTTGTACGGTATCTCATCGGAGTGATGGTCTTCGCGGGCCTTATCGGGACGTTCTGGGGAGTACTGCTCACCGTGGGCGGAGTGCAGAAGGTACTGACCGCGATGGAGCCGGCACGAATCGACGACCCCGCACTCTTCGTCACCCAGCTCAAACAATCCATGGGCGGACTTCTTGGCGGGCTTTCCACAGCCTTCAGCACATCGCTCTTCGGACTGGGCGGATCGGTCGTGGTCGGGTTTCTCGATGTCCTGACCAGGCGTGCGAGATCCAGCGTCTTAGCCGACCTGGACAGATTCGTGGTCACTCACCTGTTGCCGGCCGGAGCAGCGGAATCGGAGGCGACCTTTCCTGCGTCTCCCCCGGTTCCACGGCCTCAAGTTCCGTCTGAACGCGTGGCATCTGCGGCGGAACCGGGCAGCGGCGAATTGTACATTGTCGCGTCTCAAGAGGCGCTTGCGGAAAATCTCCGGAGACTGACCGACGTGATCTCCGACCAATCCGCGACCAATGAGAAGGTGGCAAGCTCCCTGGTCGAGATCAAGGGCATGCTCGAAACGCTGCGGGAGGAAGAGAATCTTACTCGAGAAGGAGTGTATGCGGCGAATCAGTTGCGTCAAGGCATGCTTGAAAGGATGGACAACGTAGGCCGCCAGTTCGAGAGATTGATCAAGGAAGCACGCCTGAACAGGGACGAATCCGAAGACATGGGCAAGGCTCTCCTCGACCGCATAAAACTCGAAGGAGAGATCACCAACAAGACTCTCTCAATGGGCTTTTCCGACCTCGCACGAAGGTTCGACCGGACAAGACCCGGAATCGACAAACGAGGAGACCCTCAAGAGGAAACCGAGTGATGCGAAGCAGGAGAAAGGGAAGCGCTGAAGAAAGGTCCAATGTGTGGCCGGGCTTCACCGACATCATGGTCGGGCTGCTCCTCGTGTTCGTCCTGGTCGTTACCCTTTTCACCATTTCGGAGACGATTCTCTCACGATCCCTGAGCAAGAAAGACAAGGAACTTCTGCGCCTGCACGAGGAGATCTCGCAGAGAACCGAGAAGATGGAACGGCTTGCCGAGGAGATCGCTCTCAAATCGCAAGAACTGGAAAAACTCAGGGCCGATATCATCCGTCTTGAAAAGCTGTTTGAGACTCAAGTGGAGAAGACCGCGTCCCTGGAAAAGCTCTTGACGTCTCGAACCGAAGAACTGGGATCGGTCACCGCGGAACTCCTTGAGAAATCGTCTAAGCTTGAAGAGACGGATCGCTCCCTGGCCGATGCGAGAACGCAGCTCGACGCGGCCCTTGCCGACATTAAGGATAAGACGGCCAGACTGCTCGACCAGGACCAGTTACTGGGCGCGTATCGTCGGGAGATTCAGTCCGCGCTCGCGGATCTGACCGAAAAGAGCACGCTGCTGAAGGAGAAGGAAAAGATTGCCGCTGATCTCGGCATCGAATTGACGGACACCCGCTCCGCACTGGTAAAGACTCGAGAGGAGATCAAGGAAAAGAGCAAGACGGTCTCCACGATGAGCGACACCATCGAATCGCTCAACACCAGGCTTGCCGCACTGAACAAGCAGATTGCGGATTACGTCGATCAAGTGGACCGACTGAACCGAATGGTTTCGGATGCCAAGGAAGCCGAGACCACGCAGAAGACGAAAGCGTCTGCGCTCCAGAAACAGATCGCGTCGCTCACGGCACAGCTGCACGAGATTTCGAAAAAACTTGCAGAGGTCAGTAAGGAAAGAGACGAGCAGTTTCGCATGGCCAAACTGGTGAATCTGCTCGGCGAAAAGGAAAAGGAAATTGACCGCCTGCGCAAACTTGCCAAGTACCGGAGTGAGTTCCTCGCCAAGTTGCAGCAAGTGTTTGCCGGCGTGTCCGACATCAAGGTCCAGGGCGATCGATTCGTGTTCCAATCCGAAATACTGTTCGCTTCCGGCAGCGCTGAGATAAACGAAACCGGAAAGCGGGAACTGGACAAGTTCGTCAAGATCTACAAGGAGATGGTGCCCAAGATTCCCGAGGACATCCCTATGCTCATCTTGGTACAGGGCCATACGGACATCGTGCCGGTACGGACGGCCCGTTACCGATCGAACTGGGAACTCTCATCAGAGAGAGCCATGCAGGTGGTTCGCTACATGATGGAGAAGGGAATTCCCCCGACCCGCATCGGAGCATCCGCGCTCGGTGAGTTCCACCCGGTTGCCAAAGGAGCCTCGGAAGAGGCTCGAAGACTCAACCGTCGCATAGAGATTAAGATCACGACGATCTGACCATCGTGGGGCGGGCGTCCCGAAATTGTCTCAAAACTGAAATGTACGCCCAAGTCGTGGCACGCCGCGGTGTAGGGGCGGGTTTTATACCCGCCCGCAATCGAGCACCCAGAATCGGGCGGGTGTAAAACCCGCCCCTACAGGGGTCTGCAGCAAACATCCGCGACGAGCCGGCAATCCGTCGCGCATTCCGTAACGAAAATGAATCCGCATCGTGCTACGATTTGTCTCCATGCCGGAGTTTTGAGACACTTTCGTCTCGGCTGTAAATGACGGGCAATCCCGCGGGACGCGGGAAAGACAGGCGTTCCAAGGCAGAGCCTGGGAACGAGAAGGAAAACCGCCACTTCGCTGCGATGGTTATCCGTGGACGGATCCGGAGCATTACTATAATCTCCCAACATGTTTCTCGATTCACCTATCTTCCCGTCCGATGACGGCCCCGCGGGCATCTACATTCATCTCCCGTTCTGCAGGGGACGCTGCACCTATTGCGGTTTTGTGACGACTCCGCACGATCCCCTGCGAGAAGAACACTATGTGCGGTCCGTGGTCAATGAAATGGAGATGCGAAGCCGCTCAGGGGACGACCTTCGCGCCTCGGCCGGAGCGGCCGATACCGTGTACCTTGGTGGAGGCACCCCGTCGCTGCTCAGGCCCGATCTGATTTCGCGGATCATCGATGGGTGCACGACGAATTTCCGGGTTCTCCCTCAACCGGAAATCACCATCGAGATCAACCCGGGCACGGCCTCACCCGCAGCTATGCGAGATTTACTCCGTTCAGGCATAAACAGGGCGAGCTTGGGTATTCAGTCTCTCCACGACCGCGAGCTCCAACGCATGGGCAGGCCCCACACGTCCGGGGAAGCACTTGCCGCGTTTCAGGACCTTCGCGATGCCGGCTTCGACAACATCTCCGTGGATCTCATCGCAGGCTTTCCGGACCAGACCCGTGATACCGTGCGCGCGACGGTGGAACAGACCCTGGCCCTTGAACCGGACCACCTGTCGGTCTATCTCCTGGAGGTGAAAGAAGGCACAAAGCTGGCTTCCCAGCTCCGCGATCGCGGCCTGACCTTGGACGACGACACGGCCGCGGACATGTACGAGGACATCTGTACGCTCACGTCGAGTGCGGGGTTCGTGCACTATGAGATCTCGAACTTCGCACGTTCGGGAAAGCGCTCCGCACACAACCTCAAGTACTGGACCGACAAGGTGTACATCGGCGTGGGTGCGGGCGCCCATGGGATGACCGGCAGGCTCCGTTACGCGAATCTTTCCGAGCTTGACCTGTATGAGAAGGCCGTGAGGAACGGTATTCTCCCGGTTTCAAACGTTACCCCCATGACTCCCTTGGAACGATTCAAGGACGCCCTCATCATGGGACTCAGGCTCGTTGAGGGAATCGATATGCAGGCCTATGGGAAGCGCTACGGGATCGATTGTCCTCGCTTTGTGCACGAGACGGTACGCGATCTCGAGGAGGCAGGTCTCATCCATCGGTCCGGCAGCAACCTCCGCCTTGCCCCCCGCGGACGGCTCCTTTCCAACCTTGTGTTCTCACGATGGGTTTGACGCTGGGCAGCGACCGCGCTTCCCCGCCCCTGAGTTGACACTCTCACCTCCGTGAACTAGAATGAGGAACGAAGCGCCGTACGGGATGCGACTAGCGGTAAAGCCGTTTGGTATGTATCGCCGGAGCTTCGCGGCACGTACCGGTGAGCTTATTGAACGTAGGAATCGGGAGACAAAAGACAATGGCCCAACGCCCCGACACCATAACCATGAAAGGCGTGGAGATTCATTTGGTGGATCCGCCCTCGCTGGACGTAGATTGGGTGGGAATGCAAGAGCCGCTCACTCAGCTTCTTGCGGCATGGTCCGAGGATGGATCGGATCCGGCCATGCAGCCGAGGATCCTGGGAAAGCCCGGCGTGGGGAAGACTTCCCTGGCCATCACCGCGGCCAAGCACATGAAGCAGGACCTGTACATTACGCAATGCACCGTGGACACCAAACCGGAAGACCTGATCATATCACCGGTCATCGCGGACAACGGAAAGATTCGCTACGTGGCTTCACCTCTCGTGACCGCCATGATACGCGGCGGCATTTGCCTCCTGGACGAGGGCAACCGCATGAGCGAAAAGAGCTGGGCATCAATTGCGCCCCTCCTGGACATGCGTCGCAGCGTCTATTCCATTGTCGCGGGTGTGGAGATCAAGGCTGCGCCGGAATTTCGCGTCTGCGTCACCATGAACGAAGATGCGTCCACCTTCGAGGTGCCCGAGTACATCCATTCCCGACTTCAGCCCGCCATCCATATGGACTTCCCCACCCGTGAAGAGGAGTATCGCATCCTGCGCGGCAAACTGGACGGGCCTTCCGACGACCTGATTCGCCAGGTGGTCGAGCTGCTCCAGGTATCCCACGCAAGAGATGAGGACCTGAGCGTCCGTGACGGATTGAACATCGCTCGGTACGCCTACAGGCTCCTCAAGTTCGACAAGAGCACCGACGAACGCAAGGCCCTTGACCAGTCGATACAACAAGTAACCGGAGAAAATCGTGGCACACTTGATGGGCCAAAACTCGTCTGACCTGGTCAGGTTCAGGAACATCACCCTCATCGGCGTGGTTCACTACCGGATGGAGTTCTCCGTCCTGGTGCATTCATACATCCGGAGGGAGAGACCCGATTGCATCTGTGTCGAACTGCCCAATGCCTTGCGGAATCACATCGTCTCAGCCCTGAAGCAGCTTCCATATCATTCCGTGATCCTGTACGAAACCGCGGGCAAGGAGAATGCCGTACTGATCGTCGAGGGAGCCGACGGGGTCCAGGAAGCGGCTCGTTCCGCGCTGACGGAACACATCCCGCTCCGCATGATAGACCCGTTGAGCATGCGCTACCCGCTCTTCATGGATGCTCTCCCCGATGCGTACTTCATCGACGCAATCGGTCAGAAAACGTTCATTGAAAAGATCCTGGTCCAGCGACCTCCGGCCGACGACGAGGAGAACTCACGTCGCGAGACCTTCATGGCCTCTCAGTTGCAGCAGGCGGCCGCGGAGTTCGACAACGTGCTGTTCGTGGGAGGACTGGCCCACATTCCCGGGATACTGAAGAAGCTCGAGACGCCTCAGGCGCTGCCGTTGATGAAGACCGGGGTATCGGCCGCGATCACCGCTCCGGTCCACCCCGACTCGTTGAAGAAGGGGTTTACCGAAATACCCAAACTCACCGAAGTCTTCGAGAATTGGCGCAAGGAGCCGGACAGTCCTCACCCGGACAATCGCCACGAGTTGATCATTTCGCTCATGGCGGCGTCCGCGGCGTATTTCACGCGCCAGACCCATCAGGACGTGCCCGATTATGTGAGAGTCACCTGGTCGAAATTCCTCAGAAAGTGGCTCAACTTCAAGGGGGAGATGCTTCCCGATCTGTACCATCTCGTGGCGGCCGCGCGCTCTGCAATGGATGAAGATTTCGCGTATCACGTCCACGAATACCTCTCGGATTATGCCTGGGCTCACGACCCTTTGGACCCGTCCGCGGTGCTCTTGGACGAAGACAACCTCATGTTCCACGGTCACAAGATCATCCTCCACAAGAAGTTGAGGACGCTCTTTCACACCGCTCGACGGTACCGCATGAAAGCGGTGAACACGTCCAAATGGAAGGACCATCTCAAGCGCAAGTGGGAGACTGCCGACCCCAACGAACTCGATATCTGTTCGTATCCGCCCGAGGACGTTGAAGTGGAGAAGTGGGGCGGTACGTTGATCAAGCACGCGAATCACATCCTCCAGGCCGTGCAGACGGATGCCGAACCCTTTGTCGCGGATTTCGGCGGCGGACCCGACGTGCGGGAAACCTTGAGGAGATTCTACGAACAGCGCATCTACGTCAAGACCGACGATCAGGGCGGGCTCGAATTCGGCTCAGTGGTGGTGATCTTCGACGAGGACGAGAAAACCGTGCGGTACCCGTTCCAGATGACGTGGCTTGGCGAGCACTCTCAGGAATCCGACATGGCGTTTTACTCCACGCTTCCCGGCGCGGAAATCGTCGGCCCGGGCATCTCCAGGCTCGAGCACGGCGGATTCGTCATGTCCTATCCTCCCATGCGGATGTTCGACATCTGGATGGACCCTGACTTTGATTTCGTTCCGACGAGGCACGAACGTCTGCTGGTCGCCGGCATCGCGTATTCCGAGAAGCCCGGCATCGTCTATGTGAGCAAGAAGCCTCCGCCCGCAAAATGGAAGAAGCTGGCCAAGAGCATGGGGAAACGGATCATTTACATCCCTCTGGGCTCTCTCAACCCGATCCACGTCAAGAGGATGCGCACCTTCCATATGCTTCAGAACAAGGGCATCCGCAACTTCGCGCACGAATACCTCAAGAGGAATTGACCCGCCGGCCGCATTCATCGGTCCCGCCCGTGAATCTGCACACGGTGCTCACGTGTTCTGAATTTCATTGACACGAAAGATCGCTCCGACTATCATGGGCCGATGCCGAAGCCGAGGTAGCTCAGCCGGTAGAGCAGAGGACTGAAAATCCTTGTGTCGGTGGTTCGATTCCGCCCCTCGGCACCATTTTCGTATGGATGAGCCCGTGCGTTACATTGTGGCGTGCGGGTTTTGTCTTTTTGGCGGAAAACCGGTCCTCGGACGACGAGCAGGGGGAATGACGAAGCGCCTCGCCGAAGGAGGACCGGTGACGTGACGGGCCGATGCTCGAACCTTTCAGTTCGACAGAGCCCGTCGTTCAAAGGATGTGGTACTGAGTGAGGCCCCTTCGGGGCTTTTCCGATGCCGGCGTCACGATAGGCACGCCGGGGCTCCATACCGTACGGAGATCGGGTGGTGAGCACGTGTTGTTGCGGAAACACGTGCCCGGGTTACCGACACTGCTCTATCAGCGTCCTCGATGCATGCCGTGATGCGTGCCGTGGTGCTTCTTTTTCATGATCTTCTTGGCCATGAAATCCGCCAGGACGTCCCTCTGCTCGTCGGTCAGCAGCTCCAGCCGAGCCCGTTTCATCTTCAGGCGCTCCGTCATGATTTGGCCCTTGACCTTCACGAGTTCGTCGTCAATTGCAGCCAGACGGGTGAAGTCGATCTTGCCGCCGATGATCATGGCCTTCTTTTCGTCCTTGAGTGCCATCTTGGTGGTCCGTGCGGATCTGGTATCGTTCATAAACGCGGCGGTAAGCGCTCGCATATCCTTCTTCTGTTCCTTGGTCAGCCCAAGTCGCTCGTACGGCCCGAAGCGCTTACCCTTGTGCCACCGGGGCCCGGGTGCAAACTCCCGCTCGCCCGGGGAGCCTATGGTCTCTCCGCCGCCTTTTTCCGCTCTTGCGATCTGAAGGGGTTCCGCCTGGGCGACCACAACACCTAAGGCCAGCACGGCCGCCAACGACGCGATCAACAGTGTTCTCATTCTCATCATTCTTCTCCTTGTGTAATTTGACTGTATATTGGTAGACAGCTCGGCCCGGCGAATGTTAAATCCACGTGGGAAAATTCTGTGCGGATCGCTTTGCGTCAATTGGAAGAGCCGTCATTCAGTGTCCAGGACTGCACGAACAGCCGTGAGCATCTGCTTCATGGTGAACGGCTTGTGCAGGAAGCCTCGTGCTCCCGATTCGATTGCCTGTCTCTCGGCGCCGATGATCGGATGGCCGGTGGTGACCAGGATCTTCACCGTGGGATCGACCTCGCGAAGCTTTTCAAGACACTGAATACCCCCCATGCCGGGCAGGATAAGATCGAGAATTACCAGGGATATGGTCTGCCTCTCCTTCTCGTAGAGGCTCAATGCATCCGTCCCATTCGCTGCGGACAGCACCGAGTATCCGGATCTCTCCAAGATCCTCCTTGTCAGATCAGTTATCAGCAATTCATCTTCAACCAGGAGAATCGTCGCGGAACCACTCTGTTCTCGGCATCCCATCATTGTTTTGCCGTGGTATCCCAGGTCTCCGGTAGGAGCGGAGCCTGAAACACTCGTCATCGAGATGGCTACAGGTTATTTGTGTGATACCGGGGATGTTATCCTACGGTGTAGGATAGCTCAGAATATACTGGATTTCAACAAGAAAAATGCGGGGTGCGCTCCGTCTACACCGTTGTCTGCATCGGTGCCGGCGCGTATAGGCGGGTCCATACTCTACGGGCTCAACTTCTCTTTCCTTCCGTCAGAAGCAAATACAGCTTAAGCGCCTTCTCCACATGGTGGGATCTCGCGTTTCCCAATCGGTCCAGACGTGTGACCACGTCGGCCGGCAGGCTGCAGCTGATCCTCGCGGTTTCTCGCGCTTGCTGCCGTCCCCGTGCCGTATACGAACGGGGATCGAGTTTGATTTCTTCCAGGAGCATCCGTGCGGCCTCCACCTGTTCCTTTCTCGTCATGGAACCCCCCTCACGGTATTGACGGTCTTTATACCATGTATCAAGATGCATGCCACCCCAAGATCTTGGACGCCGCAAAGGTTCACTATGAGGAACGATGCATCCACAGGCCCTCTGAAGGCGAAGCCCGTCTGCATCCCTCTCGTGGTGCCACAGCCCGAAGCAATTGAGAAGAGGTAGGACGGGAAACCATTCTATGGAACAGTTTCCATACATGGGGAATCGAGATCCGCCCACAAGATGCAAAGTCTCTTGGCCAAGTCTCTAAGCTCATAACCGCTGAATGGGCGGCAAAGGCCGAAGGTTACTTTAAGATTAGCACACGTAAACGATGCCGATTATTCCGAGTCGCAGCAGACCAGTACATCGGTACGTAATTGGCTTTACATCTCTCAATGGGCGAAATCCGCTTGCTCCCTCGCCCTCTGGGAGAGGGTTGGGGTGAGGGTATTTATGCAACGATATGCCGGGTATTTGAGGTTGCCGATATGTAAGCACAATCTCTACCGAGTAGGCTGCGAATTCCCAGGGCCTTCGCAAGAACCGGCTCCTAAATCCAAGTCAGAGGGACTTCGCGTCTGAAAGTCCTTGTGGGGTGGTTCGATTCCGCCCCTCGGCTCCAGTTGGCGTAGAGAATGCCTCCCGGTGCATGGTCGCGTGCGGGTTTCGTCTTACCTCAAGAAAAAATCTTCTGAAATGACCTCATATGACATTGGTCGGCGCGATGGTAGAGGGCATTCAGGGATGTGGGTGAGAAATGCAGACCGAGAGACGAGGCAAAAGCCCCGGACGACCAAACCCGGGAGGTCTTGGCCTGCATGAGCTGCCAGGTTGGCATAAAGCGCCGGGCCAAGGTACTAGCTCGCTCACTTGTGCATGACTTATGTCCCGGCTTATGGGCAATTGTGAAAGATGACGATGATAATGCGAGAACTAGAGAAAACCGTTGGAAAGGGGTTGCAATTTTGGCCGGTACAGATTACATTAAGATCATGCTTAGCTCATGCTAAGGATAAAACGTCTTTTAAAGAGACCGCTCAAGGAGGTTAAGCGTGTTACCAGCCAAACGCATTCCAGAGGCCCAAACACGCCGGTTCATCGTGCGTTTTCTCCTCCACGTCTCCCTTCCGAAGTGCCGCTTCTTCCCTTGCGGTATCGAGACGGGCATGCAATGGTTCATCGCGTTCCCATAACAGGACAGATCGCGCGCCATGCTTCCCCACGGCTCGTGGGGATGAACCGGATAATACGTCGTTTTCACTGGACGGATAAGAACAGTTCCCCACATACGTGGGGTCGGATCGTGCGGTGGACTTTCGAGACCGAGAACCCTTGTTTTCGCGGGTAAACGTATCACAAACGTGACAGACCACACTGTCGCTTTGTCATGTTTCTGACGCGCACAAGCCTCTACACGAAGGACGACGCCATGAACTCCAACCGAAGCAGGGCATACTTCCAATACTGGGGGAAGGTGATGCGCGACAAAGACGAGCACGTGCAAACCCTCCATCTGCTACCCTATCACTGCCTCGACGTGGCCGCTGTGGGTCGAGTGCTGTTGAACCGTGACGCGCAGCTGCAGCAACGGGTCTGCGGGCATCTTCCTCTCAAACCGGAGGATGTTGACACGCTGGTTATTCTCTTCCTCGCGCTGCATGACATAGGGAAGTTTAGTATACCATTTCAGAGTCTCGTGGAAGAAGCCGTAAAGATCCTGCGGCGAGCCCTCCGCATGAGGCCGTACTCACGCCGCCACACTGACGTTGGACTGGCTCTGTGGGAAGATCGACTCTTGGAATGCATGTGTTCTTCCGCAGTCTTTCAAGGCGAATCCGATGACGCCCACAGGATTGGCAACTATATCCTGCCGCTCGCACAACCCTTCCTCGGTCACCACGGCCTGCCTGCCGACAGCGGGGATGTCCTCACGTGCGAGCAGTTTCTCGATGAGGACGTGGAAGCCGCCATTGCGTTCCTCTATGATTGCGCAAGACTGTTTGTCCGGGAGCCGGTCCCACTGCCGCAGGATCTCGGGACGCTCTATGACGCGTTGAAGGTACGGTCCTGGCTTCTTTCGGGATTTGCGGTGGTCTGTGACTGGATCGGATCCAATTCTGATTTCTTTCCTTATTGCTCGGACGAAATGGTCTTGGATGATTACTGGCTGAGGGCATGCGATTCTGCGGAGCGCGCGGTGGACGAGGCAGGCATACTCCCGGTGAAGCGTAGGCAGTTTTCCGGGATGGCCGGCCTGTTTCCCGAGCTCAAGGATTTCTGGCCAAGTCCTCTCCAGGCCCATGTCAGTCAGTGCGATATCGGCGCGGGACCCCAGCTGTGGATCATCGAGGACATCACCGGCTCCGGCAAGACCGAAGCCGCGATCGTGCTCCTGCATCGTCTCATGCAGCAAGGATACGACGGGTTCTTTCTCGCTCTTCCCACCATGGCCACTGC
>JAVHLK010000031.1 GCA_031082285.1 Desulfomonilaceae bacterium | reverse complement strand
GACGTTTGCTGCAGACCTCTCTGGGGCGGGTTTTGTACCCGCCCGCAATCGAGCACCCAGAATCGGGCGGGTGTAAAACCCGCCCCTACGCCGCGGCGTGCCACGACTTGGGCGTACATTTGAGTTTTGAGACAATTTCTGAGTCCCCCGGCTAAATTCGTATGTGCCTTCGGCACATTAAAATCGCAGAATATCAAAACCGAACCGCATCTGCAGCCCACGATTTGTGTACCACGCTGAGAACTCCCGGGTTTGCCATGTGGCAAGAGTTTGCGCCCATGTCCCATCCCCCTACGTACCAAGCCCCCGTGTCATCCGAGGTTACGGCCGCGGAACTTTTTCCGTCACGTGAGTTTTTTCTAGGATTGAAATTCCTGGCCGTACCGCGCCCGCGCTGCATCGAGCTCGTGGACTATCCTTTCCTTCAACGATGCGGGGCTCAACACCTCCGCGGCCGAGCCGAAGCCCAAGATCCACGACACGATTTCGTAGTTGATGGGTACCTCGAGCGTGATCGACAGGCTGCCGTCTCCCTCTTCCCGCATCTCCTGCGTGGGATGCCAGATGCGTTCCTTCACCACCTGGGCCGCGCTCTGCCTGAACCATACCCGGACCGTTTCCGGCTTTCCCGTCATGACCCGGAACGCGCTCTTGAGGTACTCATCCAGGCTGAAGTCCTCGGGCATGGAGAATCGCTCCTTGAGCACCGTGAGCTTCATGATGCGATCCATGGCAAAGGTGCGTACTTCTTCCCGCAGCCGACAATTCCCGATCAGGTAGAACGACCCGTTCATGGCCCACACCTGGTACGGCTCCACCACGCGCCTAGTCTTCGTGCCCGTGGACAGGGCCTTGTACGAAATCTCCACGCACGTTCGCCGCGCGGTAGCCTCACTGAGCTGAGCGATCGTGTCCCTGAACGCGCTGAAGTCCTTCGCTGCACCGAATCCGATCCCCAAACGTCCTGAAATGTTGTCCAGGTATTGAAGGGTCTGCGCCGGCAAATTCAGCGTGACTTTGTCGAAGAGCGATTCAATGCTCTCCTGGAAAACGGTCCCCTCGAAGACCTTCAGAATGTCCCGGCTCATGTGCAGAGACATCAACTCAGTCATGGTCAACGGGAGAGGAAGGCTCGATTTCGAGCCGTCCATGAGTTTCCACCGCTGAGCGCCGTCGCCTGTATCGCTGTACAAGGGAAACCCCGCTGCCTGGAGGTGATCTATGTCACGGTACACGGTCCGCACCCCGGCCTCCAGGTGCGAAGCTATCTCCGCAACCGAAAGGCCGCGGGTACATCCCTCGAGCAGCCTGATGATGGCCCACTGACGCGTAATCTGGTTTCCCCTCATCGCAGCCCTCTGGAATGAAAAAAAACCCCCGTCCCTCCGAGAGTGATGATGTGAAAGAAGAGTCGCTTCGTACTCCGGGGGAGCACGTACCGCGACGCATCGGCTACACCGGTACCGGCTACGGTCTTCTTATCCTGCAAATGGGCCGGCGGAGACGCGAGGACCTTTTCGCACGTTCATGAGAATGCTTGGCCGTGTCCATGCCACGCTGGTCGCAAAGCCTCCGTCCGCCCGCGTCACCGGAGCCTTGTCAACGACACGCCTAGGGAGCCGCGTCCGATCGGCTGGCCTCAGAAAAAGCCTTTCAGTCGGCTTCATCGGCGCAGCCAAGAGCGGCGCTTGTAGTATTGCAAAAGACCGCTCTGAAAGCAAGAGAATTCGCGAACGGTCACCGCGGCGCTAGACACATAAAGGCCGGATCGACACTTGGGACGGCAGGGGTATGACCCATGGTCCCCGGCCTTCGCCGGGGAGACGATGCTCGTAAACGCTACCGTATTCATGCCACGGATCGCTTGGAGTCTTGGGTGTATTTGCGCTTCGCGGGTTTATTGCTTCCATTTCAGAACGATTGGCAAAAAAAATCCCGTCGCGTTGACCTTGGATGACACTTGCCGGGGTTACAGTGGGGGGGCATGGTTCGGTACTCCTAAGGAGAGCGCCGTGGATCATGGGGAGGAGGGAACGATGAGCGGTCTTGCACAAGAAAGACGGGAACGGCGGAAAACCGACCGGGTCGGTAAAAGGAGCGAATTACTTAACTGCTCACCGGGGCACCCGGGCCACGTGGGGAATGCGCGGATTGCCATGAGGGGGGACATGACCGATCGAGGAAAGCCGGATGACGCAAAAGGACTCTGCTCCGACAAGGGGGCTCGTCCAGGGCTTACGGTGCTGGTCATAGACGACCAGGAGATGATTCTCGATATTTTCGAGGTGGGCCTCACGGGGGCCGGATACGCGGTTCTCAAAGCAGCCTCCGGCAGTGCAGGCATGAAGCTGTTCAAGGAGAACCGTGTGGACGCGATCCTGTGCGACTTGGGCATGCCGCACATGGACGGCTGGGCGGTTGCAAAGGCCATACGGCATTTCTGTGAGGAAAATGGCGTCCGCAAGCCGCCGCTGATCTTCGTGACTGCATGGGCTCATGAAATCGACGGTGACGAGCGCATCGGCACGCTTGGAATTGACGCGGTCCTGGGTAAGCCCATCACAATGGACGCGCTGATTCAAACGCTGAAACACCAGATCGACAAGAGGGGACATGAGTCCGACGAGGTTGTCTAAGATGGTACGATAGGGGAGGCCCGCGTGCCCCCCCGCTTTTCGATCTCGTCTCCGGGCTCGCAGCCGGCAACGCCGGCCGAGAGGCTCCGGCCTCCCACAGGACCGGCGGAATGCCGTTTCTCTAGTGGTTCGATTGTCTGTTCCCGATGGGCGAATGTATCACCGTTTACTCAGGAGCTTGCGGAAATGGTATCCGAAGATTGCACTGGAAACGGCTTCCCCGAACGCGTGACGATGAAAGATGAACGCGGTGATGATCAATTTCCAGTAGTAGAGCTTGCTCTTACCCTTGTCGAGTATGCCGAGATAGAGTATCGACCGAAAAAATGCCTTGAGATCGTCCTTACGAATACGTTTCTTCCGCACCGGTCTGTAGTCCTCAAGAAACTGGCACACGCGCGTGTAATACTCTTTGGGTGAGTAGATGTAGTTGAGAACCGCCTGGTAGCCTTCTCGTACGGTCTGCGCGTCCATCTTGGGCACGAAATTCAGGGAGCCGTCGCAATTGTCACCGGTCACGTCGTGAAGCAATCGGCCCTCCTCTTTCAGCCTCTTATACAAACGCGTCCCGGGGATTGCGTTCAGCAGGCCGATCATCGCCTTCACCACGCCGCCGTTTTGTATAAACTTGATCTGTCGCTCGAAAATGTTCGGCGGGTCGTTGTCGAAGCCGATGATGAAACCGCCCATGACTTCCATGCCGTTTCGCTGAATGGTCTTGACCGCTTCCAGCAGGTCCATGGATCGGTTCTGGTGCTTGCCGCACTCGATGAGGCACTCTTCCTCGGGCGTCTCCAGGCCGAGAAAAACCGAGTCGAATCCCGCGGAAGTCATCAGATGCATCAGTTCCGCGTCCTGAGCCAGGTTCACCGATGCTTCGGTGTAGAGTTGGAACGGGAAATCTCTGGCTTCCTGCCATCTGACCAGTTCCCGAAGGAGTCCCTTAACCTTGACCTTGTTGCCGATGAAGTTGTCGTCGACAATAAACAGGCGGCCTCGCCACCCTATTGAGTAGAGAAGATCGAATTCCCGGATCATCTGCTCGTTGGATTTGACCCGCGGGCGGCGACCATTGAGCTTGACGATGTCGCAGAATTCGCAGTCGAAAGGGCAACCTCTCGAGTACTGGACGGACATGGACGCGTAATGCTTCAAGTCGATCAAATCCCATTTCGGCAGCGGAGTGGTCGTGATGTCGGGACGTTCATCAGAGCTGTACACGGGTTCCGGACGCCCCTCAGCCAAATCCTTGAGGAACAGTGGAAGAGTGATTTCCGCTTCGTTCAGGACCAGGTGGTCGATCTGATCGAGCCTTTCCTCAGCACTGGCGAAAAACGGCCCGCCGGCCACGACCGTCTTGCCCTTGGCCTTGGCGCGGTCCACCACTTCCCTGACCGACTGTTTCTGCACCACCATCGCGCCCACGAAGACCAGGTCCGCCCACTCGAGGGCGTCGTCCCGCAAGGGCTCGACGTTCATGTCCACGAGCCGAATCTCCCAATCCTTTGGCAGCATGGCCCCTACGGTGAGCAAGCCCAAAGGAACGTGGGCCGCACTCTTGCTTATGAATTTCAATATGTGCTTAAAGCTCCAAAACGTATCAGGTATGGCCGGATACACGAGGAGAGCTTTCATGTGGGTACTCCCTTGATCATTAAACTGATCGGTCACATCCAGTGACAGTGTTCGGACCGAAATATTCTTCCCCTTCAGTCCGGGGTCTTGGTCCAAGGCCCTTGATTCATGAGAGGCCGGGACGCTGCCGACCGTTTATAAATTCGTAACCGTATCTGTGAAATCCTGCAATGGGCCTGATCGGATCCTTGACACGGCTCATTTCTTTGCACAGGCAGACCCGTCAAGGAAACCGCAACGAACAGCAATTGCAGCCCTGCACTGTGAGGTCCTTGTCCGGTTAAGCCCCGGTCTTGCGGCAACCCTACCTCGACTCCACGTCGGGCTTGACCTCGGTCGCTCCCGTACCCATAGGTCGCCTCGGAAGCCGTTCCCCGCCGGCACGATTGTTCACCGGGAAGCCCGGTGAGTCGATGAATCTCAGCAGGGGAGAATCGGGCCGCAACAGGAGCGTCGTATCCTCTGCAAACACTTTCTTGTACACATCGAGGTGCCGAAGAAACGAGTAGAACTCTTTGTTCTTTCCATAGGCGTCGGCATAGACGGACGTGGCCTCCGCGTCACCCTCTCCTCGGAGCAGCTGCGCGGTTTCGTAGGCCCGAGCGAGTATAATCTCGCGCTCCTTGTCCGCGTTCGCCCGAATCTCACGCCCTTGCTCTTCCCCTTCCGCACGGTAACGTTTCGCGATGCGCTCCCGTTCGGCTCGCATCCTGGCAAAGACGCTGTTCTGGACTTCCTCGGGTAAATCGACCCTCTTGATTCGCACGTCGATCACGTCGATGCCGAATCGCCTCGCCTGTTGCCGAGTCTCGAGGGTGACCTGCTCCATGATGTTCTCCCGCTTTTCACGGATGAATGCCTTGAAGTTGTGATTCGCGATCTCCTGTCGAAGGCGACCGAAGATAATGTCCTGCAAGCGGGCAGTGGCTCCCTGGTAATTGTTCACGCTCTGGTAGAACTCCAGGGGCTTGACGATCTTCCACCGCGTTACCGTATCCACCGTGAGGCGCTTCTTGTCAAGCGTTATGTATTCCGCCGGTCGCGCATCGGCAACGAGGATACGTTTGTCGAAGACAAGCAAATCTTGTATCATCGGGTACTTAAAGTATAGATCGGGCTCCGTGATGGTCCGTATGGGTTTTCCGAACTGCAGTATCAGGCCCTGTTCCGGCGGATATATGATGAATGCCGTCTGGCTCGCGACAATACCGATGACTGCGAGAGCGATGATGATTTTTATCATGAATTCAGTCCCCTTTCTTCTCTGAGGACGGCTCGATCCGCCGCGGCTCGGAGCGTTTCCCTGCAGGGCCGGTAGGCTGCGTCAGCGGAAAAAGGGGAAGGACTCGCGAGTCGCCGCCTTCCATGATGAACTTCCTCGCCTCAGGCAGAAACTTTTCCGCACTCTCCAGATAAAGCCTCTCTCTGGTTACTTCCGGAGCCTTGAGATATTCCTCGAGAACTCGATCGAACCTTTGCGCGTCACCCTTGGCTCGTATTACGCGCTGAGCCTTGAAGCCCTCCGCCTTTCTGATCTCCTCCCGTGCCATACCTCTGGCTCTTGGAATAACGTCTTCCTGGTAACCTTCCGCTTCCTTAATAAGCCGCTCCCTGTCCTCCCAGGCCCGGACGACGTCATGGAACGCCTCCTGCACCTGCGCGGGGGGGTCCACGACGAGCAAACGAGCTTCAGTCGCCAGCAGTCCGGTATTGTACGTATCGAGCAGTCGCTGCAGATATGCCTGTACCTTCTGCTGCACGTCCATTCTGCCGCTGGTCATGGTGTAATCGATCTCGTTTTCTCCCACGACTCCTCGCAGAGCCACTTCGGCCGAAGCCCTCAAGGCCGTCTCGGGAGCCTGAGCTCCAAAAAGAAACTTCACGGGATCGTTGATGACATACTGCACGAACAGCTGAACATCGACGATGTTCTCGTCCCCGGTGAGCATCAATGCCTCCGGAGGTACGCTTCTACTTCGTGCCCCATCCGATCGAAAACCGATTTCCGCCCTCCGTATCTGGGCAATGTCCACCACTAACGCGTCCATGAAAGGTTTGGGAAGTCGGTACCGAAGGCCGGGATCCGTGATGGTCTTCACCTTCCCAAACAGGAGCTCGACACCCTTCTCTCCAGGCTGCACGACATAGAAGCCGGACGCCAAGTACAAAAGGACAAGGATGATGATGACAATCCATGTTCCCCGGCCCTTGAAGAATCCCTCGAGCAGAGACTTGAGGTCTTCCACTCCGCGCTGAATCTCACGGACCGGGTTTTCATCGTTTCTGGGTCTAAATTGATCCATTATTCCTCCCCGACAATAGGGTTTATTACTTATAAACCATCTCAACCACGAAATCAAACCATGCCCATACGGTTTTGGCGCGAAATCGGGAATGTCGCAAATCGAGGACTGACGACGGGGGGCGTGGTCGCACTGTGCAGAGGAGTGCTCGACCGGAATGAACGAAGGTGACGGGAGCCGACTCGGGTGAGCGGAAATTCCCCCGAATCGGCTAAATATTTAGATTATGGCAGCTTCTCACCATTGCGTACCTTATCCAAGGCCTTCTGAAACAGTTGGCGCGCGACGACTTTGCGCTCCTGAAGCTCCTCACGCCAAGCGTCGACCTTCTCTATGGCTTCGAGTTCCCATGGGAGCCACTGGTCGCTCTCCCTGCCTCGTATCGATTTCTCCAGTTCCGCAGGTATTGGGGGCGTGCAGCATTCTTCGTAGTGGTGCTCTATCTTTCTGAGGAATCGGAACAACTGCTTCATCTGTTTCTTGGTCAACGTCCGCTCGCATTCATCCTCTCCGAAGAGCGCCCGTTTGACGGACCGATCATCTTCCACTTTCAGTTCCTGGATGAGCTTCTTCAAGTAGCGGTAATTCTGGTTGAAATCGTACGATTGCAGGAAATCCCCGGCCGAGGCATGGAACGCACTCTGACTCATATCCAACTCCTTTTTCGCCCAAAGGTTTATTGCAATGGCTCGGCGTCGCCACCTAGACAAACGGAAAATCGGGGGATTAGAGATCAACCGGCAATGATACTTGAAAACAAAGAAGCCGCGCGCTGTTCGGCGCCCGGTAAAAGGCTTTGAGGCACTCATGTCCCTCGAAAATGGCTCCTATCACTCCATCTATGACGAGTCAAGAAATTAATGGCATGATGACACAATTATCGCGTAGAAATCTTGCGTCACTTCGCGGTTGATCGCGATGACCGTTCCAGACAGGCACTTGAAACCGCGACCATTTTCGTGATTCTCAGCGCATCGCTCCGGAACCAAATGAGATCTCCGGAGTTGCCGTGAATCGTATTCTCACGCGCCGGCGATCCTCGGTTGTCGCCCCCTGCCCCGTACCCACCCCCGAGCTCGTACGCGGTGCGTGCTCGCCCCATGCCCCGTCCGCGGCACTGAGTTGGTTCGGTTTCTAGATTTATATCAAGCTTTAATTTACGGAACCTCGAGTCTACTTGATTGTCTCTATTTAATAGACTCGATTTACAACACTACTACATATGGTCTATTCGGAGGCTTCAATGTCGTCCCTATTCAACGAATTTTCAAAGACATATGAGCGGTTTCAGCAGCAGTTTCCTCATCACCCTCTCAATGCTGAACTCCGTCATCGGATCCTTAGGGGAAGGTTTCCGAGCAATCAATGGCTACGAGCCCAGATAAAGCGCATGAAGGAAATCATGGCCCCGCTGTGGTTGAGTTCGTGACCGCGATTGCGGGGACGTACGCCGGAGACACGGGGAGCGGGGGCAAGACATCGCCTCCCCTCCGCACGACAATCCGCGGTTATTGTGAGCGAAACGAAGAGGCAATGTCCCATTTTGGCCCGTCATATCGGCAAGATTGCTCTGCTTGGCTCGGCATGACATGGTGGTCGTTGTGGCTTTTCCCGACGCGATACCAGGGCTGCTTGGTAAGGATTTTACGTCCTTGCGGTTTTTCCGTGTGCGGTTTATGATGAGCGGCCGAGGGTACGAAGGAATGGAAGGGACGCGCGCAGGATGCCGCTGACCTCGGGATTCATACGTGCTCCGACATCACGTCATTCCGCGGTTTTCCGGTGCCGCCGGAGTTGAACCACGTGGCTTATGCAGTGAAGGAACGGATCGAGAGCGAGACAGTGGAGTCCGATCGTCCCGGATCGTGGGGTTCCACTTTCGTGGGGTACGCCATCGTCGTGGTGTTCGTTGTTCTGTGCGGGTACTACATACTGTCCCACCGACAAGACTTTGCATTTCTCGGAAACATTTCCCTGCCTGAAGCCTTTGCCGCGGGCCTGCTGATCCTCCTGAGCTACCTCGTCAATGTGTTTCAGATGAAGCTGTTCCTGAGGAAATTCGGTCTCCGTCTCGGCTTTATCGAGCTGGCCGCCCTGTCGGGAGGTTCCATACTAGGCAACCTGTTGATTCCCATGCGTGGGGGAACTGCGGGGCTCGCCGTGTACCTCAAGAAGGTGCGCGGTCTCGACTTCGAAGCCTTCGGTGCCATCTATGGAGGCACGGCACTTCTGGTCGCACTCATCAACGCCGCATTGTCACTTGTGGGCTTGGCTCTCCTTGCCTTGCTTCATGGGTACGGGCATCCCGTATTGACCATCGTCGTTGTAGGCATTTTCGCACTCTGCATTGTCCTGTGCATCTTCCCGCCGCCCTTGAACTGGAGGACACGAGGACTGATCGGACTCGCGGTACGCGCCGCCCATTCCTGGCATTTGCTCACCAGAGACCGGCCGCTCCTGTTTCTCGCGATGGCTTCGTTTCTCGTTATATCACTCGCGCTGATTCTGTCCTTTTACTTCATCTATCGTGCACTCGGAATGCCGTTGCCCTTTTCTGCGGTCATCATCACCTCGAGTTTGGGAAACCTTGCGAATCTGATTCCCCTCACACCGGGCTCCCTCGGAATATTCGACGTGGTGGTGATCCAAGTTCCGCAGTTGTTTGGTCTGGACCCGGCCCGATCCATAGCCGCCACGCTCGTCTTTCGGGCCTTAAGCTTTCTGTGGGCGTTCGTTCTGGGAATTCCCGGGTTACTCTACCTGGTACGGCGGAACGGAAAGAAGGCCTGACGGCACCCTGGGGTGATCGCCCGTGCCGGCAGCCGGGTGACACCGAATCGTGTTCATCCGCTGCCGCATTCTCCGAACAGGTTACGCGGTCTCGCCTCCCGTGGGATACCCTCCAGAAGGCGATGCACCATTAAAGGACTACCAGCTGCTTGGGTTCTCCTCGCTCGATCTTGTCTCCCAACGACGTCCCGCAGTAGACGCAGAGATACTCGTATTTATCCCCTTCGGGGAGTACCAAGAGGAGTCGCTCTCTCACGGGGGTAGCGCGACCGCACTTAGGGCAATAGAGTTCCGTTGCCCGCAACTTTTCGAACTGCTTTTCCTTCTGTCGGGGCGAGCGTGCCGGGACTCCGTATCTCGGACGATAAGACCTGTTCATTGTCACTCCTGATTTGACTGCTTTCCGAAGCCTGGGGAGACCATCAGCGGAACGCAATTCCAATCCGATCGATCGGATGGGCGATCGCGTACGAATCTCACGTACGGTCGCCGTTCTCCCGACCGAGAATTCGTATTACATGTAGTCACGAATAGCCAAAAGGTCCAGGGACGGCAAGGGAAAAGTTTCCCCAACGTCAACGGGCCCGTAGCGATGACGTGTCGCGTTGAAGTCCTTGACTTCGAGATCCACGGCGATATGCTGATACTATATTCATGATACCGGGGGGGGAAATAATTGTGTCTCCGGACGGATATTGAGCGCGCAAGTAGTTCGGTTTCGAAGAAGACGGCTCACAATAGTGCGGAGGGGATTATGGGCGTACTCCTGGTCGTTGTCTATGGTTTATTGATACTCAGTCCTCTGATTACCGTAGCCGCTCTGTGGATGAAAGGCGAGATGACCCTCATGCACGAGACCGGCACCAGCGCGGCATTCGCGGCATACGGCATCATCGCGCTTCAGCCGGTCCTCACGGCACGCTGGAAGTTTGTGGAACGACCCTTCGGTCTGGACGTAATCTCACGGTTTCACCGGTACATGGGGCTATTCGCTGCGGCACTCCTGCTGTCTCACCCGCCGCTTATGGCCTACGGGGGTGCGGGAGTCAAGCTGCTCCTGACTCTTGAGCAACCCTGGTACGTGTTGCTGGGCAAGGCCGTGCTTGTGCTCCTGCTGATCAACGTGTGCGTGAGCATGTGGTACGCGCGGTTCGGACTCGGCTTTGAACAGTGGCGCCGGTTTCACAATGTTCTCGCGATGATCGTCATTCCTTGCGCCTTTGTCCATAGCTGGTGGTCGGGATACGATATGGGTCCAAAGCCCATGGTCCTCCTGTGGTTTGGTCTGCTCGGGTTGACCGTCTGGGCTTACGTCGACCGCAAGCTGGTGCAACCGATGCGATTGGAGCGGCGGCCGTATCGCGTCTCAGACGTGGAACAGGAGACTCACAACGTCTGGACAGTCAAACTTGCCCCTCCCGAAGGCGAGCGGATCTACGACCACCATCCCGGTCAGTTTCATTTCGTCACTCTGTACCGGTCGGAGGGCGTCCCGGTCGAAGAGCATCACTGGACGATTTCCTCGAGCCCGACGCAGCGGGAACACATAAGCTCGACGATAAAGGAGTCCGGCGATTTCACTTCGACGATCGGGCGGACCGCTCCCGGCGACACGGCGATCGTGCAAGGGCCGTTTGGACGATTCTCCTATACTCTATATCCCCAGGACAAAGAGTATGTTTTCATCGCGGGCGGGATCGGAATTACTCCGTTCATGAGCATGCTACGGCACATGCGGGACACGGGTAATGATGCCGAAGTCTTACTCATTTATGCCAACAGCACGGAACAGGACATCGTCTTCAGGTCCGAGATCGAGGAGATGGAGCACGGGACTCGACCGAGATTGTCGGTAATACATGTAGTCGGCAAGCCTGACGAGGGATGGACGGGGCAATCCGGCCGACTCACCCCCGAGGCGCTCGTTCGATTGGTCGGGCCGGATTCCGAGGACAGGGCCTATTACGTGTGTGTTCCCCCCGGGATGGCCAAGGTGGTCATCCGGGGGCTTCGCTCTATGGGCGTGCCGTACCGTCGCATGCGAAGAGAAGAGTTTTCCCTGTAGAACGGCCCGAACGCCCCGACACCAGGAGTTGCGATGAGAATCAGAAATCTGAGAATATTCAGCGTACTGTTCGTGATCGTGGTCGTACTGGCGGTGTACGGCTTGGCGCTGCTCCGCACGTATGTCTTCAAACCTCCAGCGGCGCCGTCGAAGGCCGCCGCGCTTGCTTCCGGAGAGGTTTCCGTGCCTCTCCACCCGCGGTCATGAGAGGTTTTGAATCTTCGGGACACAGCAGGCATCCAAATAGTAGAAATGTCGGCATGACGATACTCGAAGTGTTACCTGGAGGTGCCTCCATGCAAATGCGTGTAATAGTAACCATATTATTGGTGTCCGCCGTTGTTTCGGCGTTTCTGACCGCGTCATGGGCGTCGGCCGTCAAGGCCTCCGGCGCGAATGCGAATCACATCAATGTCAATGTCGTTCCGCCCAATTCCGGCACTGCATCCGCAACCGATCCGGCGCAGGTGACCCCTCCCGCGTGGAACGCGCAGGCTCCTCAGGCGGGAGCGACCACCGTCACGACCTGTTACCAGGTATGGGGGCCGCCCGCGTACGCTCAGACGGATTCCTGGAATGTTCCGGCCGCGGCCGGTGCCAGGCAGGTACGTAGTGCAGGCCAGACGCCTCTGCAGCAAGGGCGGGTCGGACAGGCGGCCGGTCATTGGCCGATGACTCCGCAGAGTGGGTACACGCCATCGGTACAGTGTTACACCTGTGTGCCGACTACGGTTCACGCAGGAACAGGATGGGACGTCCCTGCAACCGCGGCGGGCCTCCCCCCGGCAGCCCCGTATCCTGTTCCGGCCCGACCGCAGACCGGACCGAGCCCCGGAACTCAAATCCAGCCGGGCCCCGTGTCCGTTCAGCAGCCACAGGCCGCAACCAGTACCGTTGCCTGCCTGGATCCGGTGCGGTGGATCGGCTCATGGTGGCGGTCCTTGACGAGCGGCACACGCTGTGTCAACTATGCCTGTGTGCCCCTATGCTATTGACGGACCGGAAACGTTTCGGGCACGTGACCCCGTGTATGAGATCATCCTTGGGTACCTCCGGAGACGTCTTTCCCGAAGGACCCGAAAGACCGGCCTCGTCGAGCGGGAATCCACGACGACACGACTCACCGCGGCCTTGAGCACACTTGCGTGACGGATCATAGGGAGAGAAAGGTACCAACCATGTTCCAAGTCATGATCGAACCGGGCACCTACGAAGATGCGCGTCGGGCCGTTGACAGGGCATTCGAGATATTCCCGACCGACGTGCGGGACAAGACGGTCCTGATTAAACCCAATGTGCTTCGCGGCTCGGAGGCGGACGAAGGCATCGTTACTCACCCTGCGGTAGTACGCGCGGTGGTGGAAAAGGTGGAAACCATGAAGCCCGCTTCCATCACGGTCGGCGACAACCCCGGTATCTTCAGCTATGGGGCCAACGAAGCAAGCTTCCAACAGACGGGACTGATGGAAGCATCGGGACGCCACTACCAAAACATCGGGGACGAATCCATACGGGTGGATTTCAATCCTGATTTCATTTCCACTGTGAGCGTGTCCCGAGCGGTGATGGAAGCGGACGTAATCATCAGTCTTCCCAAGTTCAAGACTCACGGCCTCACCGTCATGACGGGAGCGATCAAGAACAGTTACGGTTTTCTTCCTGGAGCACAAAAGGCGAAGCTTCACAAGATCGCCGGCAATCCTCGTCGATTCCATGAAGTGATCGTGGATGTGTTTGAGATCCGGCAGCCAGACCTGTTCATAGTGGACGCGGTGGTGGGCATGGAGGGAAACGGACCGGCTTCTCCGCACCTCAGGGACATAGGACTGATCCTCGCCTCCGACAACGCCGTTGCCCTGGATTCGGTCATTGCGTTTATGATGGGGTGCGATCCGGCCAAGTTGGGATTCCTCCGGCGGGCGCAGCAAAAGGGACTCGGAGAGTACGACCTCGACAAGACGAAGGTTGCGGGTGAGCTGCGGAGGATACCGGACTTCACACTTCCGCCGTTGGGCGGTGAAGCCATTCTGGGCAACAAGGCGCTTCAGGAGATGATTCACAGCCGAACGCTGTTGCGTCCGCGGGCCGATCCCGAATTGTGTACCGGTTGCGAAACGTGCGTGGATCACTGTACGGTCTCGGCTCTGTCAATGATCGGCGGACTGCCCCAGGTCGATGCCGACACGTGCATCACGTGTTTCTGCTGCCAAGAGATGTGCCCTGAGAAGGCAATCACGTTGACGTGACGCGTTTCCATTTCGCTGATGCGCGTGTCGGCCTGACTAAGTGCAGCCTTTTACAAGTACGGTGTCACATTCACGGCAACCGTTCCTGCTTTGGTAGCGCCGGCCTTCCCGCGTTCCGCGGGATACTCTTTCTTCCCTCGCCCGGCAGGGACGCCGGGACACTACCGCGTGGTTGCAGGAATGTGCGACCGTATTGATGCCAAAGAGCACTGAGAGACACGATTCCTCGTGCCTCAATCCTTGGACAGGGATGCGATGACCGCCTTTTTCTTTCCCGCGGGCAGAGACTTGAACAGTTCGTTGACTTGTTCGGACCGAAAATCCACACCGAGTGTTGTCGTCGCTTCCTCAGGTACGCGCGGTCTTGCTCCCCCTGCAGCTGAAATAAGGAACGGGGCGATCTTTGAGGCGGGGATTGCTCTTGCCTGCCGTTTCACGAAATCGGGATCGATGCTCCACGCTTCCGAGAAAAACACCGGGAAAAAGTCGGCATTGACACACGAGAAAAGTATCACCTCTCGTCGCCTCTTCGTACCCTCTCTGAACTCCAGCATCACGCGCTTGACGTCCGTGTCCGGGTGAGGAGCCGCGGAGAGCAGCAGGGGGAGAAGATCCGTATGGGGTGGAGCCGCCAGGAGTTCCAGTTCCTCCAGGGTGAACTTTCCCGAGGCCAATGCACGTGTAAGTTCGGGCTTCAGGGGTTTCACCGCGCTTTGTTCCAAACCTTCCAAGAGATTGATCAGATCGTCCGCACTAAATCCCGCAAGGGACGCGTGCTTGCCGAACCGCTTGTAATGGTCCGGAAAGCGATGAAACAGGCGTGTAACCTGGACCGGCGACATCACTTTCCAGGGCAGCCGGTCGATGAGAGCCTGGGCGTCTTCACCGTGAAAGCCGGCGAGCCTTTCGATTAAGAATTCAAAATCGAATTCGTCAAGAGCAGTTTGTGTGGACAGTATGCGATCGACCGGATCCGGAACGTCGGTCAGGATCACCAGCCTGGACCAGCGTTTGAAGAATGTGTCTTCCGAGGGAGACGCCACGGTTTCCCACTCGGTCACGATGGTCTCCACGAGTTTCCGCACCGCCTCCAAGAATTCTTTCGCCAACAGACCCGCCTCATGCTCGTCCAACCCCTCGCTCAACTCGTGGATCAGGTCGACGACTACTTCCTCCAATTCCGGTGACAAAATGTCCGCTTCATCGACTGCCTCGAGCTTGTCCAAAAACTCACGGACATCCTCCATGGAGACCGCTACGGGATCCGCCGCATCCACGGCGGCGGAAACGACGAGAGTGTTGATCAGGGCCTCGCGCAGGCAGTCAACCTCGGACAGACTACCACCCTTCACGTTCTTCGACTTGTTCAAGTACGCAAAGGGAAGTATGTCCCTTAAACGGAGGATGAATTCGTACCTCTCCAACTCGCCTTCGTAGTATTCCACCATGCCCAACGTGGAGAACAGCCGATCATCGAGAGTCAGCGACTGAATCGTAAAGAGCTCGCTTTCCGAAAATGCACTCATCTCCGCCAGCCGCTGGCAGCTGAGTTCGTCCAGACAGTCATACTCTTCCGAGCTCACCATGATCTCGACCCGATGATTCAGAAGGAGCGACCTCCATCTCCGGCGAAGCTTCTCGATACGGGTATAGGCCAACCGAAACAGATCGACCGGGGAGGCGTCCATCAAGAGCCGAACTCCTTCTTCGACGCTGGACGTGCTCTTGATTTCCAATCCCACGCCGACGAGCTTCAGGATCGTTTCTTGGACTTTCGCCAGCTCTTCGGTTGAGCGAAAATCGACCTCTTTCTGGAGCACGTACTTGTTCGCCATGGCCACTGAAATTCGTATGATCTCATCGGCCCTGTCACGAGTGAATATTCCCTGTTCAATCCCCAGGTCCACCACCTTGGTCAAGAACGATTGGTCGTCATGGACTATAAGTCCCAGAGAATGCATATACTCAATCCTCTCGAAACCATGCGAGGCGCGCCCGGCACGGCCCCGTCCCCAAGTTGATCACCAGCAAGGCGCTCCAAGAGCGTATCCGGGTGATGGGTCCTTCCTGTGTCTAGAAGTAAGACAGCCGTCCACCTGATTCGGATCTCCAATTTTCCCCACACGACAAGCCCATCAATAGACCGGATGGTGTGGCGCACCGTTTCTGATCAATCCGAACCACGGATGGACGGACAGCCTACCGAACCCGTTCCATGTACTTTCCGGTACGCGTGTCGATTTTCAAGACATCCCCTTCGTTCACGAAAAGGGGTACTTGAACCGTCATACCCGTCTCCAGTGTGGCCGGCTTGGTTGCTCCGGCTGCAGTGTCTCCCTTGACACCCGGTTCCGTTTCCGCCACCGTCAGTTCGACAAATATGGGAACCTCGACGCCAATCGGTTTCCCGTTGTGAAACAGAACGGTTACCGTCACGTTTTCCTGAAGATAATTGCGTGCGTCACCCAATTGCTCCTCGGTCAGAAAAAGCTGATCGTACGTCTCGTTATCCATGAAGTGGAACTCTTCGTCGCTCTGGTATAGGTACTGCATCTGCTTTTCTTCGAGATCCGGTTTGTCCACCTTTTCGCCGGATCGGAAGGTCCTGTCGAGGACATTTCCGGAAATCATGCTTTTCAGTGTGGTTCGCACAAATGCCCCGCCTTTTCCGGGTTTCACGTGCAAGAAATCGACAATAACAAAGGGCTCTCCGTTAATTTCGATCTTGAGCCCCTTTCTGAAGTCAGGAGTCGAATACATGGGTCCTCCCCCGTTGATGTGAAATTCAGTCGCATGCGCGGGCACGCATCGACCTCAAAACCGGGTACGTCTCGGTGAACTGTGGTGAAGCGGAAGTCCTGTATTTGAAGACGTCGGTGGAAGGCTGTCGGACGGCACGCCGCACCATGGCCGAGCCGAGACGATGCATCCCCTTTCAATGGCCCTGGGGAGCGGAAACCTGAGACCTCAGTCCGCTGCAATCAGATCTTTCGGCATTTGACAGAGGACTTCGGCACCGTCGGTACCGAGATAAACCAGACTCTCCAGTCTCACACCGCCGATGCCCTCGATATACACGCCGGGCTCGATAGTGAAGACCATCCCAACCTTCAGCACTCCTCTACCTCTCGGAGACACATGCGGCGGCTCGTGGATCTCCATACCCACACCGTGGCCCAGTCCGTGCATGAAGTACTTGCCGAACCCCGCCTTTTCTATGCTCTCTCTCGCCACTCGGTCAAGATCCCTCGCCTTCATTCCTTCTCGCGCGGCGTCGAGAGCCTTCATGTGCGCGTCGTAAACCGCAGAGTGGATGTTCACGAATTCACTCGCGGCCGTGCCGACCACGCACGTCACGGTCTCGTCGCTGCAGTAACCCTCGTACCGGCAGCCGAAGTCTATGATGACCGGGTCGTTCCGCTCGATGCGCCTGGCCGTAGCCGTACCGTGGGGCAATGCGCTGCGCACTCCCGAGGCCACGATCGTCTCAAAGGCTACGCGTTCGGCGCCTTTGACGCGAAACCCGGCCTCAATGTCCGCAGCTACGTCACACTCTCGGCGGCCCTCAAGACCCGCCTCCACCACCTCGCGGCAAGCCTCGGATGCGATCTCCGCCGCTCTCTTGATCCTTTCTCTTTCCCAGTCGGCCTTGCAAATCCTGAATTCCTCGAGAAACCGTTCTTTCAACGGTACGATTTCCACTCCCGGAACCCGCCGCGCGAGGCGCGTAACGAACTCATAGCTGATCCGAGGTGACTCAATCCCCAACCGTTTCACACCCGAGGACTTGAGCGCCCCGGCCAGTGCCGCCGGCTTGTTCCGCACCACGCGAATCCGAAAACCGGTCACCTGTTCCTTCGCCTGAGTCTTGTAGCGACCGTCTGTAAAAAGAAGCCTTTCGGTCCGCGTGATTAACAGACTCGCGTCCGATCCGCAGAACCCGGAGAGATATCGAAGGTTGGTTGACGGCACGACTTCCGACGTATTGAAGAGGACCGCGTCCACGCCCAGGCTCGCCAGGCGGCGGTGAAGCAGAAGAGCGCGCTCGGTCATGATATGGATGTCTCGTGAGATTTCATCCGCTCGATATTCTTGAGCCATCGCTGGAAGACACTGAGCAATTTCCTATCCCGGTTCTTGCCCGCCGCGATTTCTCGTGCCTCTCTCAAGGACTCGTCGCCGGGGTTTCGGGCAATCAGCTTGTCGAAAACCCTCACAGCCTGCTCGAAGTGCCCCTGCCGCAGGAATTCTTGCCCCATCGCGGGAGTGACCGGCGCAAGATCGTCGATCTCCGGGTCTCCATCCGCGGCGGCAACGTCGCCGTAGTACCTTGACGGACGCGGCCGGCGAGATCCGGATAACTCGCGGGAGGCCTCGTCGATCGCAACCTGGAAGGTGCCTCGAAGTATCTCATGTAGGGTCTTGTATCGAATGCCCTCCTTGACGCTCCCTCGTGCCAGAAGAACTTCTCCCAGGAGATCGAAGAGATCGATTGCGCCCACGTACCGCGCTTCCAGTCGAAGGAGGATCTCCATGGCCTCGTTGAGATCGCCCTTGTCGATCAGATACCGAGCACGGCTCAAGCCGCTCTCGAATGACCCGCCCGAAACATCCTGATATGCGGCTCCCCCGGGATTTCCTTTTGAATCGATGCTGCTCATGGTACCTCATTGACGCTTGGTATCAACTCCACGGATTCATTAAATAATCCAAAAACGCCAAATAGTCAAGGGACTTCTCGGAACGGTCCGTATTCAAAGGCGATTTCCGCTCCGAACAAAAATGAGGCCCCGCTACGGACCGGTCATCCGGGCCATGCAAGGGCCTCATTTCATGAGCAATCTTCCCGGCAGCGTGATGCAATTAGGCGCTGATGCCCGATTTGAGGACAACTTTCGCCCTGGCTACCTTGAGCCGGGTCGAGGTCTTTTCGTATTGTTCAGGATCGGTCGCCGAGTCGATTCCCTCCAGATCTCTTTCGAGATCGGACACTTCCTGTGCCGCCTTCGCGGAATCGATTTCTTCCGCGGAGTACGCTTCATCGACGAGAACCGTCACCGAGTCCCTTAGTACTTCGCAGAATCCTGTTCCCACCACGAACTTGGTGAATCTGTCGTTTTCCAGGTATGAAAGAACTCCGGGCTTGATGAAGGTCAACATAGGGGTGTGGCCTATCAACACACCGAACTCGCCCAATACTCCGGGGGCAACGACTTCTTCCACTTCCTTCTGAAGCAGTACGCCTTTCGGCGTCACCACTTCAACCGTGAACTTTTCCGACATGGACTTCTCCCGATCAAGCCGCTGCGGCTGCCAGTTTCTCGGCCTTCTGATGGACCTCGGTCATATCGCCGACCATGTAGAAGGCCTGCTCGGGGACATGATCGAGTTTACCCTCAACGATTTCCTTGAAGCCGGCGACGGTGTCCTCGATCTTGACGTACTTGCCGGGCGTTCCCGTGAACTCTTGAGCCACAAAGAAAGGCTGAGAGAGGAACCGCTGAATCTTGCGGGCCCGAGTCACGACCAGCTTGTCTTCCTCGGACAGTTCGTCCATACCGAGGATTGCGATGATGTCCTGAAGGTCTTTGTACCTCTGGAGGACCAACTGAACCGATCGCGCCACGGAGTAGTGGTCTCCGCCGAGTACTCGGGGATCGAGAATCCTGGAAGTGGAGTCGAGCGGGTCGACTGCCGGATAAATACCAAGCTCGGCCACCTGACGGGAGAGGACCACCGTTCCGTCCAAGTGAGCAAAGGTCGTGGCCGGTGCAGGGTCCGTAAGGTCGTCCGCCGGCACGTAAATGCACTCGACCGCGGTAATGGAACCATTCTTGGTGGAACAGATTCGTTCCTGAAGCTCGCCCATGTCCGTTCCAAGAGTAGGCTGGTAACCAACGGCGGACGGCATGCGGCCAAGAAGCGCGGACACTTCCGAGCCTGCCTGGGTGAAACGAAAGATGTTGTCGATAAAGAGCATAACGTCGAGTCCCATTTCATCGCGGAAGTACTCGGCGACGGTCAGGGCGGTCAACGCCACTCGGGCTCGAGCCCCAGGAGGCTCGTTCATCTGTCCATAGATCAGTGCTGCACGGTCGAGAACCCTCTCGCCCTCCGGCTTCTTCTGTCCGGGCAAAACGCCGCCCATTTCCAGATAGAGGTCGTTGCCTTCGCGGGAACGCTCACCCACTCCGGCAAACACGGAGGTTCCGCCAAACTGCTTGGCGATGTTGTTGATGATCTCCATCATGAAGACGGTCTTGCCGACACCGGCACCACCGAAGAAACCGATCTTTCCACCCCTCATGAAGGGCGCGATGAGATCGACAACCTTGATGCCTGTTTCCTGAATCGCGATCTCGGTGACCTGCTCCTCAAAAGACGGAGCGGATCGGTGAATCGGGCGGGTCTCTTCGGTATGGACCGGACCTGCCTCATCAACCGGGCGTCCCACCACGTTGATGATCCGGCCGAGCACCCCTTTGCCCACGGGAACGGCAATAGGCCCTCCGGTGTTCTTCACCGGCATGCCTCTCACCAAACCGTCCGTGCTGTCCATGGCGATGGTCCGAACGATGTTGTCGCCAAGGTGCTGGGCAACCTCCACGACGAGATTGTCGGGCTCATCGTTTATTGCGGGGTTCGAAATCAGAAGACCATTAAAGATCTCCGGAAGCGCACCCTCCGGGAACTCCACGTCAACGACCGGGCCGATTACTTGAACGATTTTTCCCTCACTCATCTTCGGATATCCTCCTGAAACCGTCTTCAAATGGGTCTGTAATTCCTGATCAAGAGCGAGCGCCTTGCCTACCCCTTCAGAGCCTCGGCTCCGCCCACGATCTCCATCAGCTCGGTGGTGATCGTTTCCTGACGCATGCGGTTGGCTTTCAGGGTCAACTTGTAAATCATCTCTTCCGCGTTTGAGGTCGCCGCCTCCATCGCGGTCATGCGCGCTCCGTGTTCACTGGCGACCGAGTCCAACATGGCTGTGAAGACCTGCACCTGAACGTACCGTGGAAGAATTCCTTCCAACAGTTCCTCCTCGGACGGTTCATAGAGGTACTCGGTCTGTCTCGGCCCTGTTTCCTCCTCTCGACTGATCGGGAGAAGTTTCTTGAGTATCTGAACCTGCGTGACGGCCGTACGAAAGCTGTTGTAGAGCACGTAGACCTCTTCGTACTCCGCCTCGACGAATTTACCCGTGGCTGCGTCGGCGATTTCGCCTGCCAGCTCGTACGTAATGTTGTTCATCACGTTGGAGAAAGCTTTGGGTATTCCCACCTGGCGGCGGCGAAAATAGTCGTTGCCTTTGCGACCCACGGTCACCAGGTCCACTTGGATGTTCTTTGCGCTCATTTCCTTTATGAATGCTTCTGCACGGCGGACAAGGCTGCTGTTGAATGCGCCGCACAGCCCCCGATCCGCGGTCACGAGTATCAAGAGAGCCTTCTTGGGCGGACGAACCTCCATCAGGGGGTGTGCTCCCGGATTGGTACGTGACGCCAAGGACATGAGCACGTCTCGCATCTTGTCCGCGAAAGGCCGGCCCGCCTTGATGGCCTCCTCTGCACGCCGGAGTTTCGCCGCCGCAACCATCTTCATTGCGTTGGTAATCTTCTGTGTATTCTTGACGCTGGCGATGCGTTTACGAATGTCTCTGAGGCTTGCCATATCGACCTCTGTATCAAGCGTTCAACGTGTGTCGCTGTTTCTGGTACCCTTATCTCAGGCTATTAGACGATTGAAAGCTCCGGCGGAGTGAAAATCCCCTTGAAATCGTCAAGGATTTTCTTCAGCTTGCTTTCCAGTTCGGCCGAAATGACCTTTTTCTCGCGAATTTCGGTCAGAACATCTGAGTGACTTGACTCCAGATGGCTTAGGTACTGCTTCTCGTATTCCGCGAGTGCGCGAGTATCGTATCCGTCAATATAGCCGTTAGTCGCTGCGAAGATGATTGCCACTTGCTTTTCAACCGGCATGGGTTCGTACTGAGGCTGCTTGAGGATCTCGACAAGCCGGGTTCCTCTGGCCAACTGAGCCTGGGTCACCTTGTCCAGGTCCGATCCGAACTGGGCAAACGCCTCAAGCTCACGGAACTGGGCCAAATCCAACCTGAGTGAACCTGCCACCTGCTTCATGGCCTTCACTTGAGCGTTGCCGCCGACGCGGGAAACACTCAGACCGACATTCACCGCGGGTCTGACGCCGGAGTAAAAGAGGTCGGTCGAAAGGAAAATCTGGCCGTCGGTAATGGAGATGACGTTGGTAGGAATATATGCCGAAACGTCGCCCGCCTGTGTTTCAATAACCGGAAGCGCCGTCAGGCTGCCGCCGCCGTGCGTGTCTCCCATTTTCGCCGCACGCTCCAGCAAACGCGAGTGGAGATAAAAGACATCGCCCGGGAACGCTTCACGTCCCGGCGGGCGTCTGAGAAGAAGAGACAGCTGACGGTAGGCCGTGGCTTGCTTGCTGAGATCGTCATAGATGATCAGCGCGTGCTGACCGTTGTCTCGATAGTATTCGCCCATGGTGACGCCCGAATACGGCGCGATATACTGCATGGGTGCGGGATCCGAGGCGGTGGCGGAAACGACTGTGGTGTACTCCATCGCGCCGAAACGCTCGAGGGTTGCCACGACCTGTGCGACGGTGGATCGCTTCTGGCCGACGGCCACATAGATACACGCCACATCGCCGTCCTTCTGATTGATGATCGTGTCAACGGCGATGGCCGTCTTTCCCGTCTGCCGGTCGCCGATGATCAGCTCTCGTTGACCGCGGCCGATGGGGATCATCGAGTCAATGGCCTTGAGACCCGTCTGGAGAGGTTCCTTAACCGGCTGCCTCTTGATGATTCCCGGAGCAACGATCTCGATCACTCGATACTCGGTTGCCTCGATGGGACCCTTGCCGTCGATGGGCAGGCCGATGGAGTCGACCACGCGGCCCAACAGGGCCTTTCCCACGGGAACCTGAACGATGCGATTGGTCCGCTTTACGGTGTCCCCCTCTTTGATGTGGACGTCTTCCCCGAGGATCGCGGCTCCCACGTTGTCCGCTTCCAGGTTGAGCACCATGCCCATGATATTTCCCGGGAACTCCAGGAGCTCACCAGCCATGGCGTTTTCGAGACCGTGAAGCCGGGCGATTCCATCGCCGACGCTGATAACGGTCCCCGTCTCACTGACTTCGACCTTCTTGTCGTAGTCCTGGATCTGCTGTTTGATGATTTCACTGATCTCTTCGGCTCTGATCTGCATTTTCCCTATCCCTTCAGACTTTCCTTAAGCTGGCTGAGCTGGGTGCGAATCGTCCCGTCAAAAACCTTGTCTCCTACTCTCGCGGTGAGCCCTCCGATAAGGGTCGGGTCCACCTTTGCCGTTACCAGCACTTGCTTTCCGCTTATCTGCGAAAGGGCGTCGGTCAATCTCCCCAGTTGCTCTTCACTCAACGGTTTGGCACTGGATACCTCACCCCTTGTGATTCCGCGAATAACATCGACTTCCGCGCGAAACGCCTTTTCGATCCCATCGAGCTGATCTATGCGCTTGCGATCGATCAGCAGGTTCACGAAGTTGATGACCATCTGATCGCATTCCATTTTCCTGAGCACCGTGTCGGCGATCCGTTTCTTGTCTTCCTTGGTGAACACGGGGTTGATCAGGATCTCGCGGAAATCGCGGGAAGCTGAAACCATTTCGGACAGGGAAGTCAAATCCCGGCCGTACTTGTCCAGGGCGTCCTTCTCCTGTCCGATTTCCACCAACGCTTTCGCGTATCGCTTCGCTAAAGTGGTATCGATCACTTCATACCCCCGACTTTGACCAGATAGTCTTCTATGATGCGTTCACGGTCGTCCTCGCTGATTTTCTCCCGGATGAGGGTTTCGGCCATCTCCATCGCCAACCCCACCGCTTCCGTCTTAAGAGCGGCCTTGGCCTTGCGGACCTCCTGGTCGGCCGTAATCCGAGCGGACTCCACAATGGCAGCTGCCATACGCTCGGCATTGATACGTACCTTTTCGCTGTCCGATTCAGCCGATTTCTTCAGTTCGGCCCGCATCTTGCCCAGCTCTTCCTCCATTCCGGCTATCTTCACTTTGTAGTCGGCAATGAGGGCTTCGGCCTTTTCTCTTTGTTCGCGGGCATCTTCGAGGTCTTTCCGAATCTGCGCGGTCCTCTCATAGAAGAAGTTTACGAGCGGCTTCTTAAGGAAGTACATGAGCAAGGCGATGAGGGCAATGGTGTTCACCACCCTCCAGGAGATCTTCCACGCAGTCCACTGTGACTCGCCATCCCCAGCGGCACAGGCCGCACCGGCCATAACGAGAACCATCGGTAAAAGCAGCAGAAAAACCAATGCAGTGTGACGAGCCTTCATCAGATTGCCCTCCCGAGGATCTTTTCGGTGATTGACAGGGCGAGAGGGGTCATGTCCTCCCTGAGTGACTTGCGTACTTCCTCGGATTCGCTCTGAATCGTAGCCTTCATTTCATCCACTATGCCGGCAGCATCCGCCCGAGCTTTGTCCAGGATTGCAGACTCTTCTTTCTTGGCTTCCCCTATCAGCGCGGTTTTCTCTTGCGCCGCGGTCTGCCGTGCCTTGGCGAGTTCTTCCTGGTGCCGGCTCTCCTGATCGTGCACTTCCTGCTCCAGTTGTTGAGCCTTTTCCCGATCCCTTGCCATTTGCTCCGACCGCTCTTTTAACTTTGCCCTGATGGGTTTGTACAAGATCGCGTTCAGAATGAACAAGAGTACCAGGAAGTTGATCAACTGGATAAACAGCGTAAAGTTTAATTGAATCACTGGCGCAATCTCCCGATTCACAGAGTTTTACGGCTGTCCGACGTGAGCGCTTCCGGGAACACGCCGGCAACTGATTTTCAACCACCTGATTTAACTGTGTAAAGAAGTTGTGTGTGACCTAAACCCAGAATGAAAGCGAATGGTAACACCCCTACCGAATGGTGTCAAGATCTTTTTGCGGGCTGAGCGTGGCGAGACGTTACGAAATGATTAGCGATCGTGTTTATGTACTGACTGCTCACTTTCTTCGTCCGTATCCAACCGGTCTTCCTCTCCGTACGAAGGCGGCCACGCCTCTGCGGAGATGGCCTCCAACGGCTCTTCCCCCTCCTTGGACTCTTCCTTCGGCTCCGGTTCGGTCAGTGCCGGCATTTCGGCTTGTACCGAAGACATGCTGCAGGTACCCTCGAATATGACTCCTTCTTCCACGATGAGACTCGGCGTACGAATGTTCCCGTACACCTTTGCCGGGGGATAGAGTTCAATCTTCTCGGTTGCCGTGAGGTCTCCCCGGACCACTCCCGCGATCTTGAGGATGTTGGAGTGTATCTGAGCCTCGACGACCGATTCGCTCCCCACCACCAAGGTTCCCCGACTGATTATCTCTCCTTGGAAACTCCCATCCAGGTGTACGACTCCTGAAAAGGCCAGTTTTCCCGTGAATTCCGTCTGCGATCCCAGGAATCCCGTTACGGCGTCATTCTTCGTTTTTCTGAATCGGAGCATGTGTCCTCCCGGTGGCCGGACTCAGTACAGGCGGATCCGGACTTGAACTGTCGACTTTTCATTAACATAGACAAGTGGCCGCTTCAAGTAATAATTCTGCATATTCGTGCGTCGCAGGATCAGAAAGTGAATCTGCGCATACTCACATTCACCAGAATTGCGATGACCAGGAAGGAGGACAAGAGAGATGACCCTCCGTAACTGAGGAAGCTCAACGGCACTCCCACCACCGGCAAGAGGCCCATGACCATCCCTATGTTTATGGCCACGTGCCAAAAGATGATGGTCGTACAACCAAAGGCCGCAAGTGCGCCGAAACTGTCCCGGGACATCGCGGCTACGGCCATGCCGCGAAGAAACAGGAGCGAAAATAAAACCAATACGGTCGCGCAACCGACAAAGCCCCATTCCTCCGCCAGGATGGAAAAGACGAAATCGGTATGTTTGGCCGGCAGAAACATGAGTTGATTTTGTGTTCCCTGGAGATAACCCTTTCCCAGTAAGCCTCCCGATCCGATGGCGATGTGCGACTGCATAATGTGATAACCCGATCCCAACGGATCGTAGTCCGGGTTGAGATACGTGAGCAGTCTGCGTTTCTGGTATGTGAAGAGGAGCCGATCGGCGGCCAGCCAGGCCACCGGAACCGCACAGGCCGCCACGGTCCCCAGCACCAATAGTGCGCGGCGCTCGATACCGACAAAGACGGTCATTGACACCGCGATGAGAGCTATCACTCCCCCCGTTCCCAGGTCCGGTTGAACGAACACGAGAAAGACCGGAATGGCCGCCAGAATAAAGGGCTTTGTCAGGTCGCGGAGATGAAGCTTGGTCTTCCCCGCAAAATCCTGGTAAACCTTCGCGAGGATGATCACGACAGCCAGTTTGGCGAACTCCGAGGGCTGGAATTGCATCAGGCCCAGATCTATCCATCGCTTGGATCCCGCGGTAACCTTTCCCAGGCTCCAGACCACAACGAGAGCCACCACAACGGCGAGATAGAACCAGACCGCCCACCGTTCCAGGAAACGATAGTCGGTCAAGAGAAACGCGGCCATCAGGATGAGGCCCAGGCTGCACCAGGTGATCTGCCTCAGTACCAGAGACATCCCCACGTCACCCATCGGCACGGTAGCGCTGTAAATGATGCACACTCCTATCGCGGCCAGCAAAAGGCTTATTACAATCAGCGGCCATTCGAACCGGGTCGCAGTTGCCAACGTACTACCGTGATGAGAACCGATCATTAGTCTCGCTCTTCGCGATCGATCCGAAACGGACCGATGTGTAAAGTCCGATTCCCGGACCCTGAACGGAGAAATCTCCCTTACCGACCCCTTGCCGGGGAGGGACGGGGCGATTTGCCGGGGAACGATTCCGACGGCTGCACTTCCAACTAAACCTTCGGCACTGCTGCCCGGCGGCTCCCTCGCGCGATTACACGAATGCCGCAATCATTCTTCGGGATCGCCGGGATCGGGGACGCCATAATACTTGGCCAGTATCTTTCGCGCAATCGGTGCCGCGCTCGTGCCTCCCCCTCCGCCGTGTTCAACGACGACGACGAGCGCAATCTTCTTGGGGCGATCTTTGACGTACGCCACAAACAGCGCGTGGCTTCGCTCGTGATACGGAACCGAAGCGTTGTCTTCGGGACGTTGCTTGAAACTGATCACCTGGGACGTGCCCGTCTTGGCGTGCACCGTAATTCCGGGGATACGACATCGCTTGCCGGTCCCCTTAGCCCCGTCGACCACGTCCAAAAAAGATTTGTGCAAGAACGACATGATGTCGTCATCCAGGGGGAGATCCCACCGAACCACCGGTGCGTGATCGTACACGACTCCACCCTCGGGCGATCGTATTTGACTCACGATCGCAGGTCTGAGCAGTTTGCCGTCGTTGGCCAGGGCGGCCGTCATCATGGCAAGCTGGATGGGAGTCGTGACCACGGAACCCTGCCCGATGGATATGGCGACCATTTCCCCATCCTTTATGTAATCCCCGTAATTGCGTCGTTTCCATTGCGAGGTGGGGATCAGACCCGGCAACTCCTGAGGGAGCCCCAGGCCGCTCGGCATGCCCAGCCCGAAAAGAGAAGCGTACTTGGCCATGCGGTCGGCACCCATCTTCAATCCGAGCTTGTAGAAGTATATGTCGCACGACTCCACAATAGCCCTGTGCAGATCGACCTTGCCATGACCGTATTGGTTCCAACATCGAAAGGACTTGCCCGCAAGGTCGAACCTCCCCGCGCATTCGAACGCCTGTTTCGGGGTCACGATCTTTTCAGCCAAAGCTGCGGCGGCCGCTACGATCTTGAACGTGCTGGCGGGCGAATACAAGCCTCTGATGGCCCTGTTCTCAAGCGGGTGGAGCGGATCGCTGTTGAGATCCTTCCAATCAACCTCGCTGATCGACGGCGAGAACAGGTTCAGATCGAAATCGGGCTTGCTTACTATTGCAAGAACGCGTCCGGAATCCGGATCCACCGCGACAACCGCCCCCGCCCGGGGAACAAAGATCTCCTCAATGTAGCGCTGAAGCAACGCGTCCACCGTGAGGATCACGTCCGAACCGGCTTCCGCGGGTCGGCGACTTCGGACGGCCAACTGTCTTCCCCGTGCGTCGATTTCGATCTGCTCCCATCCGTCATTGCCTTTGAGATAGGTTTCGTATTCTTTTTCAATTCCGGACTTGCCGATCAGATCCCCCGGGCGATAACCGACTCGTGAACCCCGGACGAGTTCCTTGCGGGAAATCTCTCCCATCGTGCCGAGCACATGGCAGAGAGTCTTTCCATAGTTGTACCGGCGATACGGTCTTGCCTCGAGGGTGACGCCCTTGAGACCCGTCAGACGCGACTGAACCAGTACGAGCTGCTCCAATGAGACATTCTTCTTGATGGGATAGTTCAAGAACTTTGGAATCGATTTGCTTTGCTGAATGAGCACCCGCATCCTTTCCGGCGTAAGACCCAATACGGGACCGCACGTACGAATCACTTCATACGAATCCTGCAGCTCCGCCGGCATCACGGAAAACCTGAAGTTGGGCCTATTCTCAGCCAAGACGCGGCCGGCGCAGTCGAGAATGCGCCCTCTGGACGATTGCAGTCTGATCAATCGAACCCGATTCGTCAGAGACTGCTCGTCAAGGGAACTCCCACGTATCATCTGGAGATGCCAAAGCCGGGCAACGAGAATCACCACCACCACCAACATCAAGGCCGAGGCGATCCACAACCTGGTCTTGAGGGAGTTCCCCGAGACGATCCTTCGCAGCGCTTCGGACATCAGCGTTCCCCGACCAGCTTCTCGTACCCGGCCCACGATCTGTCCAGGAGGGGAAAGACCGCAAGAGAGGTGAGGCCGGTAATCAAAGACTTGGCAAGTGCCGCCGGCACGGCATAGGTTCCCGCGCCGAGCGGTCCGGCAAACCATCTCGTCAGGACGACGAATACTCCCGTAAGAAGTGCGGCGACAAAGACGACCAACGCGCGGCCTACGGGAGTGTCGATATCGAAAGTAGAGTTCGCGGAACCGCTCGCAACAAAGGTGAGACAGTACACCAACGCGAAGAGCCCCGTCGGAGATCCGGAAAATATGTCCACGACAATCCCGCCGAAGAAGGCAAGCACGATTCCCGGTACCGCTTCCAATCTAATGCCGGCCCACACGACAAGGATCAGCATAATATCCGGCTTGTACGCCGCAGGCACAACAAACCCGATCGATGCAACTTGGACGATGACGACCACGAGACATCCGAGCACTATGAACGTGAATACCCTCACGGTCGATCCTCCAGCCCCGGCCGAACATCGAAGCCACCTCGTCGCCCCAGGACGACCAGAACTTCTTCGATATCGGAAAAATTCACCGCAGGGGTCACCCGTGCTTCCAGGAAGAGCCCTTGCTCGCCCTTGGTAACGGACTCTATGCGTCCCACGGGAAGTCCCCTGGGAAAGATTCCGTCCATCCCCGACGTCACGACCTCGTCTCCCGGTCGCACATCCGATTCAAGGCGAATGTATCGGAGAACACATCCGCTCTCCAGGGATCCGCTGAGAACGCCTCGGTCCCTGGTTCGCGCAATTCTGCATCCCACGGTAAGGCCGGGATCGGTCAGAAGGGTCACCTGCGACATGTCCTGAGAGTTTCTGGTGACACGCCCGACCACTCCCTCGGCAACGGTTACGGGCATCTCGGTCAGCACGCCGTCGGAGGACCCGCGATCGATGAACAGGGTCCTGTACCATCCGACCGCGTCCTCTCCTATTACCCGTGCCGCTATGGAGGGAAACTCGTGCTGCCGCTTCAGGTCGAGCAATTTCCTCAGTCTCCGATTCTCCCGTTCCTTGAACAGTAGTACGGATCGCTGCCTCCGCAACTTCCTGATTTCCTCCTGCAGCGACCTGTTCTCTTCCCTTACTCCCACGAGATCGAAATAGGAGTTCCATATGCCGCCGATCCTGTGGTGGATGCCGTACACCGCGTGCTGTATGGGACGTATCACTGTGTACAAGGCTCGTGCGGCAGCACTGTCTCCCGGCTTGGTCCCGGTGGAAAAAAGAATGACCAGGCCGCCGGCTATGAAGAGCAGGATGATTGCGATTTCACGGATAGAACGAGGCATGGCGAACAGATGACCACGGTTTCCGGTACCGGCGGTCGTCCTCGCCGGTTGATTCCTAACATTTCACCAGGACGTCCTTCAGGATGTCGAAGTGCTCGAAGACTAACCCGGATCCCAATACGACTGTTGATAGAGGATCTTCCGCCACGACGACCGGCAGACTGGTTTCTCGACGGATGACTTCGTCAAGATTCTTCAACAGGGAGCCGCCTCCGGTCAAGACGATGCCGTTGTCGACGATGTCCGCGGCAAGTTCGGGAGGCGCCTGTTCCAGGGCCGTCTTGACGGTCTCGAGAATGGCGCGGACCGGTTCCGCGATCGCTTCGGTAACCTCTCCGGAACGCAGGGCAATGACCTTTGGAATGCCTGCAATCAGATCGCGGCCCTTGACTTCGATGAGGGATTCCTCCTCCTCGTGGCAGGCACTTCCTATCATCATCTTGATCATCTCCGCCGTACGCTCTCCGATGAGGAGGCTGTATTTCTGCTTCACGTACCTGATGATGGCGGTGTCGATCTTGTCGCCCGCAACTCTCAAGGACTTGGAGTATACTATGTCGGACATGGAGATGACAGCCACTTCCGTCGTTCCTCCCCCGATATCGACAATCATGCTGCTCGTCGGTTCCGTTATGGGGAGGTGAGCTCCGATGGCCGCGGCGATGGGCTCCTCAACAAGGTATACTTCTCGTGCCCCCGCGCTTTCCGCAGCCTCCTGAACAGCCCGCATTTCCACTTGGGTCACCCCCGACGGAATGCAGATCACGATCCTCGGCTTGACGAGAAATCTCCTCCGGTGAATCTTGAAAATGAAGTGTTTGAGCATGGCCTCGGTCACTTCAAAGTCTGCGATGACCCCGTCCTTCATGGGCCTGATGGCCTTGATGTTGTCCGGGGTGCGGCCAAGCATCTTCTTGGCGTCCGTTCCGACGGCCACTATTCTCGATCCGCGCTTCAGGTCGGTCTTCACGGCGACGACCGAGGGTTCGGAGAGGATCACCCCTCGACCTCGTACGTACACCAAGGTGTTGGCCGTGCCCAGATCGATGGCCATGTCATTGGAGAAAATACCGAAAACCGAGTTGAAAAACATCAGCGGATGTTCCAGCGCACAGGGTTGACTTTGAAAGAAATCATGCGGAATTTAGCAGAACTATCTACATCTATCAAGCTCGATTACGGCGAAGAGCAACCATTCACAATCACTGAACGGATGAGCATCAAACAACATCTGTCATTGACAACGAAGCCTCGAGTTCTTATCATCCCGGATCGACTTGGTTTACGGATCGAAAGGAGAGGGTCGTGCTCGATCTCATGAGGAAACACGCTCGGTCCTGGATCATAAAGGTCGCACTGGGCGGAATAATCATAGTTTTCGTGTTCTGGTACGGTTGGTCCGGGCCCGGCGACCAAACGCGGAATTACGCCGCGGAAGTCAACGGCACAATCATCAGTCCGGCTCTATTCCAGACCGTGTATGAAAGCGAACTGGCCAAAATGAGGCTTCGATTCCAAGGTTCCCTTCCCGCGGAACTGATCGAAAAACTGAACCTGAAGCAAAAGGTACTCGAAGGGATGGTGGACCAACTGCTCCTGATGCAGGAGGCGGAAAGGCTCGGAATGTTCGTCACCGACCAAGACTTGGTACGGAATATTCAATCCAATCCGGTGTTCCAGAGCAACGGGGCTTTCGATAGTCGTATGTACGCGGCGTATCTCCAGTCAATCAAGCTCACCCCCTCCCTCTACGAAGATTCCGAGCGGAGACGCATCTTGGCAGGTCATCTTGTCAGGTTGCTGACCGACGGAGTGGAGACCGACCTTGAGGAAATCAAGAGGCTTTGGCATTTTCAGAATGACAGGCTGGTTCTCTCCATGCTCCTGGTCAAGCCCGAGGAGGAACCGATCCAGCCGAGCGTTGAAGCTTTGGAAAGCTATTACGAAAAGAACCGTTCCAAGTACGAACTGCCCGCCACGTTGAATCTCAACTACGTCGTCATTTCATGGAGAGATGTTGCCAAGGACGTCAAAGTCCCGGAGGAAGACGTGCGTGCGTATTACGAGACGCATCCGGAAGAATTCGTGGTACCGCAGCGTGTCAAGGTGAGTCACATTCTCCTGAGAGTTCCGGAGGACGCCGACGACGAGAAGAAGGAATCCGTTCGTAAGAAGGCCGAAGCTCTGCATGCGGGAATCAAGGGGGGAGAGCAGTTCGAGGCGGTGGCCGCGGCGGAATCTCAGGACGAGGAAAGCGCGAAGAAGGGCGGATACTTGGGCTTCTTTTCCAAGGGGACCATGGATCCCAAGCTGGAAGAGGTCGCCTTCAACATGGAAGTGGGACAGGTTTCGGAGCCGCTCCTTTCCGAAGAGGGTTATCACCTGATTCGCGTCGATGAGATTGCTCCGGAGAAGAAGGTGGAGTTTGATCTGGCCAAAGACAAGATCGTCGCAAAGCTGTCCGAGCAGACGGCGCGAAACCGAGTAACCAGAGTGGCTCAAGACTTCTACGAACAAGTGTACCGTACGGAAAACCTGGACGAGCAGGCCGGCAAATTCGGACTTGCCGTCCGCAAGGGGGAATTCATCACCCGGCACGGCGGCATACCGGACGTGGGGGCGGACCCCGCGGTCATGGACGAAGCATTTGTGCTCAAAGCCGGTGAAATCTCGAGACTGGTGAAAACCGGCGACGATTACGTAGTCATGAGGCTTGAGGAAAGAACCGACGAACGTATACCGACCCTCGATGAGATCCGCAGCTCGGTTGAAAAGGACTATGTGAAACAGGTCGCCATGGACAATGCCGAAAAGAAGGCTGGCGAAATCATAAAAGCTCTTCTCAAAGAATCAAGCGATCCCCAAAAAGTGGCCGAGGAATTCGGACTTGCGTGGAAAGACTTGGACCCCGTATCCAGAACTACCGGACTTGTACCCGAGCTGGGCCGCACACCGGCGGTGAGCGAATTGCTGACGACCGTGTCCCCCTCGAATCCGCTGTTTGCGGAACCGTTGCCCGTGGCGGGAGGAGCGGCGGTGGTGAGGCTGGTGAGAATCGAGCCTGCAAGCGACGTTCAGTACGAAAAGGAGGCGCTCACCTTTAAGAACTGGGTTTTGGAAGTTCGCAAGACCGATTTTCTCAAAGGGTGGGTGCAGAAATTACGGGACAAATCCGACATCACACTCAATGATAGGCTTCTCTAGGCCCGCGACGGCGAGAGCGGAGTCGGAACTTCGCGCCGGCGGTATTGAGGGTGCGGACAAAGTTTCCCCGCGTCGATCGGTCATCCTCGCACAATCGATTTTTCGGGCGGCGGGAATAGCCTAAAACCCCTTGACATCGCTGATTCTGGTTGTTACATTTGGGTTGGTGCGGGCATAGCTCAGTTGGTAGAGTGCAAGCTTCCCAAGCTTGATGTCGCGGGTTCGAGCCCCGTTGCCCGCTCCAGTGTGTGGTTAAGGCCACCCGGGTTGTCAATCCCGGGTTTTTTTGTATGTTCGGCAGTGGAGAGCCCGTCACGGTACGAGTTACGGTTTTCACCCATTAAGCGGCGGAAGGAATGGACAGAGAATTCATCACGTCCCTATGGGACATCATAGAGCCCGTCCTGGAGCCCGACGGGATAGAGTTGGTCGACCTCGAGTACAAACCCGAGGGCGGCAAGTGGGTTCTGCGGCTGTACATAGACACATCCGACGGAGTGACCCTGGACCTCTGCGCACAGGTCAGTCGCCAAGTGGGGGCACTTTTGGACATGGAGGATCCCATAGAACACCCGTACAACCTTGAGGTCTCTTCTCCAGGAGTCAACCGCGTCATCCGGAAGGAAAAAGACTTCCGATTGTTTTCCGGCTCGCCCGTCCGGATCAAAACCCGTCGCAAGTTACAGGGAAGACGGAACTTCAGCGGAACATTGCTGGGAGTGGAGAATTCGATGATTATTGTGGATGTGGAGGGGACACGGGTGGAGATAAACCCCGAGGACGTGGAACGAGCCCGGCTTGATCTGCCGGCCGGCGGGTTTTTTCGGCAAGATTTGAGAAGAGGAACCGTGAGGACGGGGGTTTAACGATGGGCAATCTGAATCGAATGATAGACCAAGTCGCCAAGGAAAAAGGAATAGCAAGAGACACGCTGGTCGAAGCGCTGGAAGCCGCGTTGGTCTCGGCGGCACGGAAGAAGTACGGCAACCGAGTAGAACTGGAGGCCCAATACAGCGACGAAACCGGTGAGGTAGAAGTCTTTCTGTTCAAGGACGTAGTGGACGAGGTCGAAGACTCCACGGTGGAGATCGATTTGGATACCGCACGCAGAGAGTTGGATCCAGAGGCCGAAGTCGGCGATCAGCTCGGCGTCAAGATGGAAACCGAAAGCTTTGGGCGCATCGCTGCTCAAACGGCAAAACAGGTGATCATTCAGAAAGTGAAGGACGCGGAGCGAGAGAACTTGTATGCGGAGTACAAGGATCGCAAGGGCGACGTCATCACGGGCATGGTGCAGCGCTTTGAAAAGCGAAACATAATTGTGAATATTGGACGCGGCGAGGCGGTGCTTCCTTTCACCGAGCAGATTCCAAGGGAGAACTACCGCCAAGGTGATAGGATTCGGGCGTTGATTCTCGATGTCCGACGAACCCAGAAGGATCCTCAGATCGTCTTGTCCCGCTCCAATGCGGCGTTTCTGGTTAAGCTCTTTGAGCAGGAGGTTCCTGAAATTGCGGAAGGCGTCGTGCGCATCATGTGTGCGGCACGGGAGCCGGGACAACGCGCAAAGATCGGCGTACGCTCCTCGGACGCTGATGTGGATCCCGTGGGCGCCTGCGTGGGAATGAAGGGATCACGGGTCCAAGCCGTGGTTCAGGAGCTGCGAGGCGAAAAGATAGACATCATTCCCTGGAACGACGATGCGGCGCATTTCGTATGCAATGCGCTTCAACCGGCCGAGATATCCAAGGTCATCATCGACCAGGACACCAACACCATGGAAGTGATTGTCGCGGACGATCAGCTCTCGCTGGCCATCGGCAAGAAGGGACAGAATGTTCGGCTGGCCGCCAAGCTCACCGGTTGGAAAATCGACGTGAGGAGCGAATCCAAGGAAGAGAAGATCACAGGCGAGTCCTTTGAGAGACTCTTGGCGGTGGAGGGTATGGACGAGGAAACGGCCACGATTCTTTTCGACAATGGGTACAGGAATCCCGAGGACATCGCAAAGGCGACTTTGGCCGAGCTGACGAGTTTCATGGGGATCACTGAAGAGAAGGGGTTGACGCTTCTCCACGGGGCCCTGCGCTATCTGGCCAACCCGCCGGAACGGAAGGTCAAAGAAGAGAGCGGAGACGAGAGCCCATTGGCCGTGGAAGGCTCGGATGAAGTTTCCGAATCCGTGTCGGTCTCGGAAGAGGAAGACGGGGAAGGCGTGGACGAGATTTCGGAAGACCTCGCAGAGTCTGCAGCCGGAGCGGAAGACTCTCCCCAAGAGGTCGAGGCGGCCCCGGATGATGTGCCGGATGCTGAAGGAGAGGTGCCGGACTTGGCCGAGGAAGACACGGACTCGGTCCGAGAAGCAGACGAAAAAGGGGAGACCGTGGAGGAAATAGCGCAGAGTGCGGACTCGCAGAGCGTTTCCCCGGGAACGGTGCAGTTGCAGGGGAGCCGGTAGAAGGATCGGCGGCGGGCATGAAAGAGAAACATGTACCGATCCGCACGTGTATAGGTTGCGGCGGCAAACATCCCGCTCACTCAATGATTCGCCTGAAGGCGGTCAAGGGCCATGTTGTCGTCGCTCCACCCAAGAGTTCGCTTCCGGGCAGAGGTTGCTACATCTGTCCCAGTGAACGGTGTGCTGAAAAGGCATCAAAAAAGGGACTACTGGCAAGAGCACTACGCGAAAACATTACTGATCCCCCGTCACGAGAGGGATTGTTGCAAGGATTCGAAAAAAAGGGGAAACCGGATGGCGTTGTTGACCGTTGATGACCTGGCCCGAGACTTAAAGGTCAAGAACGAAGATCTGTTGAGAGAACTGGCAACCATGGGGTACGAAGTAGAAGGCCCCGAGAGCCATCTGGAGACGGACGATCCCGTCGCGTTGCGCGCTCAGCTGGTCACTGCACTGCCTCAACGTGAGGTTGTTGAAAAGCGAATTAAACCGACCGTCATCAGGCGGAGGATGAAGAAGAAGCCCTCTGCGGCAAGAGAGCAGCCTCCGAGCGAACCCACACCTGAGACCATGGCCGAAGCCGAGACCGTGGCAGTCGATCTGGAAAGGGAGCAAACCGTTCCGGTCGAAACGAGCCGACCTGAAAAGGCCGAGAGTCCTCGAAAACCCAAGAAGAGGGTGAAGAAGGTCGAACCCGCGCGAATCATCGAGATGCCCGCGAAACCTCCTGCTACGGAGGCCGAGGCGGCGCGGGAACGCGGGAAGGTTACCGGTCCGGATGAGAACGGGCGTGCAGCCGAGGGTCAGACCGAGCCCGAGCGAGAAACCGGCGCAAGAGCGGTCGGAGGCGAATCCCGAGCCGCAGAGCCTCATGCCGTCGAGCAAGAGTCGTCAGAGCCGGCGCGGGAAACGGAAGTCCCGGCCGGGATGAAGGTTTCCGAACTCCCGGAGGCCGAATCCGGGCAGGCTGAACAAGCGGCTGCCCTTGGCGACGAGGTGACGCCCGAGACCGATCAAGAAGATAAACTTGCCGAAGAAAAGCCGGCCAAGAAAAAGAAGCGCAAGGAGAAGAAGATGCAGCCGGCTCAAATAATCGGCAGAGTCGAACTTCCGCCCAAGAAGGAACCTCCCAAGGAACCGGAAAAGGCGAGACCGATCTCTCAGCCGCCTCCGCCTCGCCCCCGGCAGGTCGTTGAACTTCAAGTGCCGACTCCGATCATCCCCGAGTCGGCAGAGGACGAAGACAAGAGAAAACGGAAGAAGAAGGATAAGAAGGCTAAGGATATCGTTGACGAGAAAGTGGACGATTCCAAGGTTAAGGTTCGGCGAAGAAAAGAAGTGGTTTACGGTTCCGATCTGTACGGTGAGCGACATCCGAGGGGCGGCCGGCTCAGACAAAAGGGCAAGAAACCCAGGCAGCGCAAGCCGGCTCTCACCATTCCCAAGGCGAGTAAGCGACGGATCAAAATCCCCGAGGTGGTCTCCGTTGCCAACCTTTCTCACAAGATGAGCGTCAAGTCGGCCGAGGTCATACAGCACTTGCTGGCGTTGGGAGTGACTGCCTCAATGAACGAGGGGGTGGATTATGAGACGGCCGGCATAGTGGCCTCCGAGTTCGGTTTCGAAGCCGAGCCTACGGAACGGGCCGAAACCGAGATGCTCCCCTCTTTGATAATGGACACCGAAGAGAATCTTGTGGCGAGGCCGCCCGTGATCACGGTAATGGGTCATGTGGATCATGGGAAGACGTCCATTTTGGACGCGGTGCGATCGACCCATGTGACCGACCAGGAGGCCGGAGGAATTACGCAGCACATCGGAGCGTACAAACTGAAGCTTGACAAGGGAGAAGTGGTCTTCCTCGACACGCCCGGACATGAAGCGTTTACGGCCATGAGGGCTCGGGGGGCCAATGTTACCGACTTCGTGGTGCTTGTCGTGGCAGCGGATGACGGCGTGATGGAACAGACCCGGGAGGCCATCAACCATGCCCGGGCGGCGAACGTACCGATCATGGTTGCAGTGAACAAGATTGACAAGGCGGAAGCCGACAGAGATCGCGTGCTCAGAGAACTCAGCGAGCACGACCTGATTCCCGAGGCCTGGGGAGGCGAAACTCTGTTTACGTATGTGAGTGCGAAAACCGGCGAAGGCATGGATGAATTCCTCGATACTATTCTCCTTCAGGCCGAAATGATGGAGCTCAGGGCCAATCCGGCCAAGAAAGCGGTTGGAACCGTCGTGGAAGCGCGCCTGGACAAGGGACGAGGTCCGGTGGCGACGGTTCTGGTCGGTGAAGGCACTCTTCGACTGGGAGATCCGTTCGTAGCCGGAACCCATTACGGCAAAGTTCGAGCAATGCTCGATCATGAGGGCAAAGGCTTGGAGGAGGCCGGTCCGGCCACTCCCGTAGAAATCCAGGGATTTTCGGGAGTTCCTGAAGCAGGCGAGCTGTTCATCGTGGTCGATGAGGGGAGAATCGCCAAGCAAATCGGGTCGCATCGCTTACAGAAACAAAGAGAGCATGAAGCTGCAACGGTCTCTCCGGCGTCCATTGACGAACTGCTTGCGCGTATGCAGGAACGGGAATTGTTGGAGTACAACGTCATTATAAAGGCGGATGTGCAGGGGTCGGTCGAGGCTCTCAAAGAGGCACTTCTGGGAATTGGGGCCCACGAGGTCAAGGTCAAGGTAATCCACAGCGGAGTGGGAGCAATCACCGAGTCGGACGTCATGCTCGCCAGTGCATCGGATGCACACATCATCGGGTTCAACGTTCGCCCGGCACCGAAGACCGTGCAACTGGCCGAGCAGGAAGACGTCGATGTGAGGCTCTACACGGTGATCTACGAAGCCATAGAGGACGTCCGTAAGGCCATGGCAGGACTCCTTGCTCCAATTGAGAAAGAGACGGTGACGGGCAGAGCCGAAGTGCGACAGACCTTCAGCGTGGCACGTGTGGGCATGATCGCAGGATGCTACGTCACATCGGGAAAGATCGAACGATCGAACCAAGTGCGATTGCTGCGAGACGACGTGGAAGTGTACAAGGGCAGGATAGTCTCCATGAAGCGATTCAAGGATGACGTCAAGGAGGCCCTTGAGGGTTATGAGTGCGGTATTGTCTTGGAAAATTACCGGGATATCAAGATCGGCGATGTAATTGAAGCGTTTATCATTGAACAAGAGAAAGCGGAGTTAACTTGACGCGCCGCCAAGAGCCCACATAAGAGAAACAGAGTCGGCGGCCTGCTGAACACTTTCGCCGTGGTTCCCCGCGGATCGTCCTTCCGTATGCACGCATCCGCTCGGGGCGGACATCGTCCTCCCTGTGGCTGGAACGCGTATCGTGTGTATATTCGACGTCCTGATCTGATAAGGGATGCACGAACCTCATGATAGTCGGAGTAGGCTTCATACGTTTGATGATTCACGACTCTGGTTCACTCAAGGCCAAGAGGCGCGTTGTGAAGAGCATCCTGGGCAAAGTCCGGAGCAAGTTCGACGTCTCCATTGCAGAAATCGGAGACCAGGACAAATGGCAACGATGTTCGATCGGATATGCCTTCGTCACGAACGAATCCGGCCATGCTCACCGGATGTTGGAGCAAGTGGTGGATTATGTTGAGAAGCTGCATCTGGCGGAAGTAACGGAATACAACATCGAAATAGTACACTATTGACGGCGCTTCCGCTCGATTCAGCGCGAATCGGCGCAGGCGGTGCCGAGATCGGTCCTATGGCAAAATTCAGAAAAGATCGCGTGGCAGGACTTATTCGTGAAGTGATCGCAGACCTTGTCGTTCTCAAGATCAAGGACCCCAGGGTTCTCGGAGTCACCATTACCGATGTCCGTTTGAGTGCGGACCTCAAGACGGCCAGAGTGTATTTCAGCAGTCTTACCGACGGAAAAGTCGACGATCATAGAGAAGGGCTCGAATCGGCCCAAGGCTTCATTCGTCGTGAACTCAGGCGTGAACTGGACCTGAAATACATCCCTGAACTCTCATTCTTCTACGACACCGCATTCGACCATTCGCTGCGAATCAACCAACTTCTCAAAGACTTGGATCTTCAGGATTCCCATGACGACTGATATCCCGGACATTCTCAAACGAGCGGACCGCTTTCTGATTGTGACCCATGTCAACCCCGACGGCGACGCCTTGGGTTCGATGTTGGGAATGCATTTGGCACTTCGCGATATGGGCAAGAAGTCTTGGGCCATGCTCAAAGACTCGTTCCCCGAACGATACGCGTTTCTTCCCGGCCGAGACTCCGTGTGCACCTCGCCGGAGTCGCTTAATGGGCGGCCCGATTGGATCGTGTCCCTGGACGTGGCATCCGAAGGCCGGATCAGCGCGGACGTAGACCTCATCCGACGCACTGCAACCTTGATCAATATCGATCACCACCCCACCAACAATGGGTTCGGAGACATCAATCTGATCCAAACCGAAGCCACCTCCACCGCGGAATTGGTCTTTACGGTACTCCGACGCGCCGGTTACGCTCCCTCGCCGGAGGTCGGCAAGTGCCTCTATACCGGACTGATCACCGATACGGGTTGCTTCCGATTCGCCGGAGTCAACAGTGACACCTTGCGCCTGGCTTCGGACATCCTCGCATCGGGGTTCGACTCCTACGATGTCACTCGCCACATATATGAAGAGTATCCCCTGCGTCGAATGGAACTGGAGAGACTCCTGCTCGAACGGATCCGGATCCTGCTTGAAGGTCGACTTGTCATGAGCACCTTCTACGAGGATGATTTCAAGCGATTGGGAGCCTCCGTTTCCGAGTCGGAAGATCTGGTCAACAGACTTCGAGAGAACTCCGGCGTGGAAGTAGGCGTCCTTCTCACCCAAATCTCCGACGAAGTATGTCGAGCAAGCCTCCGCTCAAAAGGCCGAGTGGACGTGGCACGGATTGCCGCAACCCTGGGCGGCGGCGGGCACAAGAATGCCGCGGGACTGAGATCCACCCTCCCACTCCAAGCGCTGCAGGCCGAGATCGTTCGTTGCGTCGCCGATGCCCTCCAATGATTCATCTCGCGGATTCCGCGTGGTGGTTCACGGGAGAACCAAATCGTACCGATTGCGGTCTGTTGCCTTGCTCAATTAATTTAATATCTTGACAATCACGGCATGACCTTGGTAAAATTGAGTATAATTTGCAGTGCTTTTCCGGCAAAAGGAAGTTTAGGAGGCCTCATGTCCAGAATAGTACACATCGCGGCAGTGCTTTTGGTGTTTCTTGTCTTACCCGGCTTGTGCTCGGCCGAACCCCTCATGCCTCAAGCCCCTGCAACCATTTCGTGGCTTCCTCACGGATACGGCGAACGGATGTACCTCGACAACACCCCGTGGACGAGAATGAAGGGTCTGCACGGGTTCCGGAACACCCCCGACCACGTCGGATCCTGGTCTCACCCTCTGTGGGGATGGGACAAGAATGGATATTATCTCGGCCCTCAAGCGTTGGACATGGACCCGGCGGAGTTTCAGCTTCCCATAGGGCTGATCTATCCCGAAAACAGTCCCCCGCTCCCGCCGAGCAGGTCGGTGAGAAAAGTCACCGGACACGGGTATTAGTTGCCGCGGCGCCACGGAGTTTATCCGCGGCATACCAAATCAAACACCTGAGATAAGGGAAGATTCTTATGGTACGGCGTCACTCGCACCGAATACCCGTACAGGCCTGAGTGACTGAGGGGAATTCGGCGTGAAAACCGGACATCACCGTTGGCATCCCGGGCAACGGGATCGGGCTGCAGGGGGGTCACGTAACGCACCTTGAAATCGTCTTTGAGGTCCAACGGACCATGGATCAGTTCCACACTGATTTCTTTGGGTTTGTGTCCGGCCGTATCCACGGTGACAATGACCTCTATGTCCCGGCCCTTCACCGCTTCCGTTTCATTGCGCACCGTGACGTCGCTCACCGCGATCTTGTGCCAATCGTCTCGAACGGCTTTTTGCCAGTGGACCATCTCTTTCAATCCTGCGTAGTTGTCACGCTTAAGATCGGACGAGTTGTGGGCCGACGGAACGTACGCGGATTGGACATAATCGGATACCATTCTCAATGAAGTGAACCGGGGACAAATGGTCTGGATGGAGCGTTTCATCATACGGATCCATTGCCTCGGCATTTCGTCTATCCCCCTCTGATAGAACAGAGGCTTCACGCTCTCCTCCAGAATATCGTACAAGGCCCGACTCTCGATTTCGTCTTGATGTTCGGGATTGTCATATTGCTCTCTGCGGCCTATAGCCCACCCGTTGTCTCCCTGGTATGCCTCGTCCCACCAACCGTCCAGGACGCTGACGTTGAGAGCGCCGTTCGCCGCAGCCTTCATTCCCGAGGTGCCGCACGCTTCCAAAGGTCTCCTGGGGTTGTTCAGCCAGACGTCCGCACCTTGAACCATGTACCTTGCCACGTTGATATCGTAGTCTTCGATGAAGACGATTCGATTCCTGAACGGTTCGTCCTTGATTGCATCGATGATTTGTCGAATCAGCGCCTTGCCTTCGTTGTCCCTCGGATGGGCTTTCCCCGCAAATATCAGCTGCAGGGGTCTTTCGGGCCCGGCCACGATCCGCGCAAGGGTCTCGAGGTCCCGAAACAGGAGATTGGCCCGCTTGTAGGTCGCAAAACGTCTTCCGAAGCACACGGTGAGCACTTCCGGGTCGAGTACCTGTCTCGCCGCGTCAATCTCCTTGTTTGACGCCCCGCATGCTTCAAGACGGCGGACCAGACGACGACGGGCAAAGTGAACGAGTCGACTCCGGCATCGCTCGTGATTTCGCCACAGTTCCGTGTCGGGGATTTTCTCAGCGCGTTGCCAGATCTTCCGACTGTCCGGATCCTCCGTCCAACCGGGCTCCAGGTATCGATCATATAGCCTGTTGAGGTCTCGGGAAATGTACGACGGGATGTGAACGCCGTTGGTAATGGATCCGATGGGAACATCTTCACAGTCGGCCGTCCGCCATACCTCATGCCACATGTCCCGGGCAACTTGACCATGCAGCCGGCTCACGCCGTTTGTCCTACAAGTCAGCCTCAAACCCAGGACGGTCATACAGAAACCTTCGGACCTGTCTTCGGGATGCTTGCGTCCCAAACCGAGAAAAGACTCGAAACTCACTCCGAATCGGGAGACCAACCGACCGAAATATTTCTCCATGAGATTCCGCTCAAACACGTCGTTCCCTGCCGGTACGGGTGTATGTATCGTGAGGACGCTTTCGCTCGCCGCCATCTGGCGCGCTTCTTCCAATGACAGCTTTTCGTCTTCCACGTAGTGACGAACCCTCTCCACAAGCACGAATGCGGCATGGCCTTCGTTCAAGTGATACACGGCGGGCGAAATGCCCATAGCCTCCAGAGCGCGACAGCCCCCTATTCCAAGGAGAATTTCCTGACGAATACGCATTTCTTCGTCCCCGCCGTAGAGTCTGGCGGTTGTCGCCCTCAGGTGAGGGGGATTCTCCGGGATATCCGCGTCGAGCAAGTAGAGTGCAACTCGACCGACGTTAATTTTCAGAATTCTGGAGAGTAGTCTCTCTCCCGCCAGATCCACCTCCACGAGCAGGGTATTCCCGTTGGAATCCGTTTGCTTTTCCAGTGGAAGCGTGTCGAATTCCGTCCGCGGGTAATACTCCTGTTGCCACCCGTCTCGTGAGAGTCTCTGCCTGAAATAGCCCTCTTGGTACATCAACCCGACCCCCACGAGGGGCAAACTGAGATCGCTGGCAGACTTGAGGTGGTCTCCGGCAAGCAGTCCCAGGCCCCCGGAATAGATCGGCAACGATTCGGTCAATCCGAACTCCAACGAGAAGTAGGCCGTGATGAAATCCACCGGATGATCGAGGTCAAAATCATAGGGTCTGGTGCGTTTGAGATACGATTCGTATTTCTGTCGAACCCTGGCGGCGTGTTCCTGATAACCTTCATCGTCCCGGATGTCTTTGAGCCTCTGCCGCGAGATTCTTATCAGCGTTTGAAGCGGATTGTGATTGGTGTCCTGCCAGACTTGTTCATCCAGATGATCGAACAGTTCCACGGCCTCCATGTTCCAGGAGTACCAGAGGTTTCCGGCTATTTCCTTCAGATCTTCCAGTCCTCCCTCCATCGGGGGGACCACAATGTATCTCCGTACGGTCATTTGGACCTCTGTGCGGTTCAGCGGGTTTTGTGAATCTTCCGGACCGGTTTCGGGATTGCTCGGCCGAATCCCGGCGTGTCCAAGGTCAGACTATATCACAAGTCTGCAACAAGTGTAGTATCGCTCCCTGAATACTGCGGACGCTTTCACGTTCGTCATTGCGAGCCCGACTGAAGGGAGGGCAAGGCAATACCTGCCTTTGATGAAGCATTGAGCCGGCTTTCCCGCGTTCTGCGCTGGACTGAGCTCCTCGCAATGACGGGAGCCATCGGTGGGACCGTTGAGGAACCGGGTCGGGATCGCCGCGAAATTGAAAGCGCGTCCCCATAAATGCCTCGTGCCCGCCCAAGCACCCTTTTCACAAGCTTCCGGTCCGGTTTTACGCCGGTTTTTTTGGAACGCCTATCTTACGAGAATCGTTAAGGTCGCCGGAATCCCTCTTATCCGACTGCAAATTGGCTCTTGTAAAGAGTTGACTTCACGCGTCTTCATAGGTAAGCATTAGTATGGACGGATGACCGTGACGCGGTAGAGCGAGTGCCGTCCTTCGGATCCGGAGGATCAGGCCGTTCCTCAACGACACGGTCCGCGGCTAAATGCTTAACAAGGCGAGTGCTTCCACTCATATCCAATGATGATGGGGCATCTGGAGAGACCAGGCCCTGGAGATAAAGGAAAACTCATGCACAGTTCCGAAATCTTACAAGACAAGTTGATCCTGGCGGTGGATGACGAGGAGGACGTCCTGGACATCATTGAGGAAGAGCTTTCAGAGTATGCGAACGTGACCTTGCATACCTGCACGACCTTCGAGCATGCTCAGCAGTACCTCGTGTCTTACACCTACGATTTGGTGATTCTGGACATTATGGGCGTCCGGGGTTTCGATTTGCTCCAAATAGCCAACAGTGCCGGTTTTCCAGTGGTCATGCTGACCGCGCATGCCTTCACCCCGGAAGCTCTGAAGAAATCCATTGAGCTTGGCGCCCGAGCCTACCTGCCCAAAGAGAAGCTTGGATCGCTGGTCCCGTTCTTGGAGGACGTCATTAAGCTTAACTATCAGTCTGCCTGGAAGAAAGCCTTGGATCAGGTGGGAAGCCTCTTCAACAAGAAGTTTGGTTCAGACTGGCGCAAGAGCGAAGAAGTCTTCTGGGAGGATTTTGAGAAGAAGTTGACGCTGGAGGAAGGGGCCATAATTAAGTAAGCATCCATGCCTCCCTCGCGCCGAGAAGTGCGACGGTCCCGGACCGTGGGACCGACCGCGAGCGCGAGAGCGCCGGCATACAGGCACCGTGACGAGATCCCGATCGGATTCGCAACCCGGGTTTGCGTGTACGATTCCACGTCCGGGAAACGGTGCAATTCAATCCTTACCAAGATTTCACATTGGGTCTTCACGGTAACCATGAGGACGGACCGTGCCGACCTTCAAAGCAAGGAGATGCTCCATGAGTGATGTGGTGATCGTTTCCGCTTGCCGTACCGCAATCGGAACATTCGGCGGAACCCTGAGAGACATGCACGCGGCGGTTATTTCAAGCGTGGCCATGAAAGCGGCGATCGACAGAGTGGGAATTCCTGCGGACATCATTGACGACGTCCGATTCGGGTGTTGTCTCAACCCTACCGATGCCATGAACGTGACTCGCGTAGGTGCGCTGATGGCGGGAATCCCCGAGAGCGTACCCGCAGCCACGATTAACCGGGTGTGCATATCGGGTATGGAGGCGACCCTGTCCGGCGCGGCCATGATACGGGCAGGCGCGGCCCAGGTAATTCTTGCGGGGGGAGTAGAGCACATGTCCGGCGTACCCTTTACGTTGGAAAAGGCGAGATGGGGCGTGCGCATGGGAAATGACACCATTACCGACGCGATGACTACGGGCCTTCATTGCGGATCCCATCTGTTGCCCTACCCCGCGGACGGCCCCGTGGAGTTTTTTCGGGGGAAACCCTACATCATGGGCCATACCGCTGAGTTCGTTGCACTCAAATACGGGATAACGAGGGAAGAGCAGGATGAAGTGGCCCTGCGCAGTCACAACAATGTGGAACGTGCGACCAATGACGGCTCCTTTGCCGACGAGATAGTCCCGATTCAAGTTCCCCAGCGCAAAGGCGATCCGAAAGTGTTCGACAAAGACGAACATTTTCGTCCCGGTCTCACCCTGGAGGCTCTGGCGAAACTCAAGCCGGCGTTCATCCCCAAGGGAGGAACGGTGACCGCGGGAAATGCCAGCGGAATTAACGACGGTGCCGCAGCCGTGGTGATCATGACGGAAGAAAGGGCCAAGAGTGACGGACTCGTCCCACTGGCGCGGATCAAGGCGGTAGGGATGGGGGCGTGCGACCCGACCGTGATGGGCCTGAGCCCCGTTCCCGCAGTGAAGAATCTGTTGGACCGGTCCGGTTACGGCATTGGCGATTTTGAACTGATCGAACTCAACGAGGCATTTGCCGCTCAATACATCGGTTGTGAAAGAGAGCTGAATCTCAACCGCGAAATTACGAACGTGAACGGATCCGGAATCGGATTGGGACATCCGGTGGGGTGCACCGGTGCTCGAATCATGGTGTCCCTCATTCACGCGATGAAGAAGAGCAATAAGACTCTGGGACTGGCCACCCTGTGCGGCGGCGGCGGCGTCTCAATGGCATGCGCCCTGGAAGTGATATAGGAAGCCTACCGACAGAGGTAAGCGCGGATCCCGACCGGCATGCCGTTGCCTGCTGACCAGCCGGCCACGGATGTTCGGTCGGCGGCGCTCTCCGGAACGTTGGTCCGCACGAGTCGGCACCGCCTTTCCCACGCAGGAATGAACCGGATACGGCCGGATGTTCAGACCCGTGCGTATTCCACTGCCGGACCGTCGGTCAGGGACGCTTTGCCGTGCAGGCAGACGAGTTTCCACCGGGAATAAGGGAAAAGGTCTTTTGGAGACAGTGGCCGAGAAGAAAGCCCCTAAGAAGATCAATGCCAAAGCCATTATGACGGACCTCAAGGATGGTCTGAGTGATGGAGAACTGATGGACAAGTACGGCTTGTCCTTTCAGGGACTGCAAGCACTCTTTTCCAAGCTCATCGAGGCGAAGCTTGCCACACGGGCGTACTTTGACAAAAGGGCGTTGCGTCAAGTCGGAGCTCCTCCCGGCAAAGACGACGTGACCACCTGCCCCTACTGTGGATACTCGGCCGACCGGAAATTCAGCCAATGCCCCCGGTGCAATCAGGACACTTCGGAATGGCTGGACACGGTTGAACTTACCAAGATTCTCACCGGGTCTTTCGACTGATACACATTATGCGGAGCACGACGATTCCGGTCGCGCGCTGAACGGCGAACCCGTGCGGCCGAGGGCCGCAGACCACGGTCACTCCAGGGTTTGATAGATGAGACGTGCCACGACCAGGATAACGATGATCACGGCAAGTATTCCCATCATGACGTGCAGATTTCTTCCCAGATCTTTCAAGTCGTGGAAGAACGAACCCACTCCTTGGGACGTTCTTTCTTTGCGCGTGAATTGATCCACCAAGCTCCACAGGGCCAAGACAATGATAAGGACAATCAGATATTTCATGGCATTAGGATAGCGGTTACCCCTCGGCGAATCTCAACCGATCGGGACAGGACATTCTCCCGCGTCGGATTATCACACGCACTGCGGGATATTGGCAAGCGACGCAATCCTATGGTACGCATTCACTCTCGCGGGACGGGTCCAAAGGGCACGCATGTCCCGATGAGGAGCGGATTATTCCGTCCCGCGCGGAACTCCCATCGTCATTTCCGGAGCAGCCCACGTAACGCGCGTCCGTGAACGAGTATGTCCGACGGCCGGAATCATGAGTCATTAGGGATTGTAAGGAACACAAAAAAGATGTACCCTCACCGTATGGAGATCAAATTCCAGAAGATGCACGGAACACGGAATGATTTCATCGTGTTCCATGACCTGACCAATTCCGTAGAACTCAGCCCGGATCGGGTTGCCGCGATTTGTGACCGGAGGGCCGGTGTCGGTGCCGACGGAGTCATAGTCGTGCGTTCCGATGAGTCGGCGGATTTCTTCATGGACTACATGAACTCCGACGGGTCGCTCGCGGAAATGTGCGGCAACGGCATTCGATGCCTCGCCAAATACGCGTATGACAACGGCCTGACCCGGAACACGACGATTCGTGTGCGAACCAGGGCCGGAATTAAGATGCTTCGTCTTTTTCAGGGTCCTGATGGTCTGATCGACACGGTCAGGGTCGATATGGGCCGGCCTGTGTTCGATCCGGCCCTCATTCCCGTAGATATCCAAACCGAGACGCTCCCAATTGTCGACCACCGGATCGAGGCTCAAGGACGAGCCTTCGACGCGACCATTGTCTCAATGGGCAATCCGCACTGCGTGATATTCGTCCACGACGATCCCGAAGAACTTCCCGTGCTGTACGGACCGACCATCGAACGGCACTCCCTCTTTCCGGCCCGGACCAACGTCGAGTTTGTCCGGGTGATCGACCGTACGCGCATCCTTATGAGGGTGTGGGAGCGCGGAAGCGGAGAGACCTTTGCCTGTGGGACGGGCGCTTGTGCCGCGGTTGTAGCGGCCCGCCTGAAGGAATTGGTCGATCCGGAGACGACGGTGCACCTGAAAGGTGGAGACCTGTTGGTTGAGTGGCAAACATTTACATCATCAGTACTTATGTCGGGACCGTCGGTTTCGGTTTATAATGGAACGATAAATATTTAAATCTACATTTGCTTTGGCTTGACATAAGTGACCTGCTGGACTATCACTAAAGTGCGCACGGACTCTTAGGAAGCGTGCCGGTCTCTCCCGTACGGGCTGTCTGGACGTGATTCGTCGGATCGACCCGGTGGTTCCTCGGATACGGTAATGAGAGATGACCGGACGATCGGCCCGGAGACGTCGATCTCCGTGAAACACGGCCGATCCGATGCATCCAAGGAATCACGAAGTGACGGAGTGAGTTCTTATAGACGGAGGTTCTCGTGACGGAGACCAAGGCCGACGCTGGATTCACCATTGTGGAAATGGTGTGTGCAATTGCCGTCATTACGATACTTTGTGGGATATACTTCTTCATGATTGATTCATACCGCGAACGGAGAATGAGCGAGCAGGCGGCAAAAGTGCTGATGACGGCCGCCCAGGCTCAGGAGAAGTACTTCACCCGCGAACACCGCTATTTCGACGCGGAGGTCACGGGTAACGGCGGCGACGTAGTCGTGGTCACTCCGGACGGCGAGAAGACGTCGGTATCGGTGCCTCCCAACGTGGTACTGAGTCTGAAGTCTCAGGGGCCGGAGAAGACCGCGTTCACGGGTCATGCCTTCTATACGGGAAGCACGTTTATCCACAGGTATGATTCGACGACCGGAAAGATGACCACCGTAATGCGGCATCAGGACGATGCGGGATGACCAGGCGATTCTCCAGTGCATTACGGCGCCACGAAATGTATGTGGCGGCCGCGGTAATTGGAGTCGTCTTCATGGCGGCAATGGGAATTGTTGCGTGGTTGCTGCGGAGCTCCATGGTCACTCCTCCGTATGAATCCATGAGCGAGGTTGACCTGAAGAAGGTCTTCGCCACCGGGTATCTTCGGTTTCGAGAAGACGACGGTACGCCGTACCTGAAAGTGGAACTCCACAATGGAACGTTGTGGTGGATAAAGAAAGTGGAGTTCGACTTTGACGGCATAAGGTACTCGTTGCGCGATTCCGAAGCATTTCGACCGCTCCATTTCGGTGCGCTGCGGTGCGAATTGAAAACGGTGCCTGCAACGCGTGGGGGCATCGAGTACGATCTTTCCATCGTGAAGGCATACGGGTATCCGCCGGCCGGAGTACGGTGGGACGGGACGTCAGGCAAGACCGCGGGCGGCCACGGCCGTGGAAGTCCGCACAACCTACACGACGCCGGCGACATGCTCGTTCACCGCCGCTGATGTTTGAGGGTGCCGGGGGTACGAGCCCCCTGGTCGCGCGGCCGGCACAATTGAGTTTCAACACGTCTTGCGGGCGGCACCATTGCACGTCAATCGGGGGGATCTGATATTATCCTGTCGGGGACTCCCCCTGAGAACTTCATTTTTCCCCGAATGTGTGGCACATTTTATCCAATCAGCTTGTAGGGAGGCGGTACATGCCGGCACAAAGCGGTTTTTCAAAGGGAGATTTTGAGAAAGCCCTGCAAATAGGTCGCCCACCCAACGTGGTGTCGCTGTTCCCCAATTCCAGGGCGCTCATTGTGAGCGGCAAGGCTATCGATCGGGCCGCTCTTGCGAAGGGCAACTCCATTGCCATAGCGGCCAGCGTTCGGAATTCGTTTGTGGTGCGGGGGGCACTTAGGGCCGCTCAACGCGCCAATGCGGCCATCTTGATAGAGATTGCGAGATCCGAGGGCGGCGCCAACGCCTATTGTGACGTGAGCTTGTGGAACATGGCTCGATTGGTCGATTCGTTCTGCAATGAACTGGGAATCACGGTTCCCGTCGCCATCCACGCAGATCACTACGGGATCAAGAGCGAGAAGGACAAGACGGGCGCCACGGTAGAAATCCCGAGCCTTTTCGACGCCGGCATAACGTCCATTGCCATTGACGCGTCGCATCTTCCCGATGCGGACAATCTGCAGGCAAACATCGAGCTGAGCAAGTTTGTTCCCTCATGGGCCGGGTACGAAACCGAGGTGGGAGAGATCAAGGGTAAATCCGGCCTTTCCACGGTGGAGGAAGCGCTCTTTCTCATTCAAGGTCTGAACGCGCATGACATCTTCCCGGACTGGATCGCGCTCAACAACGGGACGACGCACGGAATCGAGGCCGATGGAGCGGGTATTCAGGTCGACCTCACCGCGCGCATTCACGAGGCGCTCGAGCCGTACCGTATTTCCGGTGCTCAGCACGGGACTTCCGGGAACAGCTTCGATAGGCTGAGGGAAATCGCGAAACGGACCCGTACGACCAAGGCCAATGTGGCCACGGCGCTCCAGATGGTCTCATGGGGCGTGAAGGTGAACGAATACGGGAACGCGGTCATGGACGAGCACGGAAGCTTCATCAAGTTGCCGGACGCGGGGCCCGGAGACGACGTGTGGCGGGAAATGACGGTCTATGCCGAAAAACTGGGATGGCGAGGGGGCGATTTCAAGAAGCTGAATCGGCCCTTTGAGAACAGACTGTTGGGGCTTCCCCGCGACGAGCGGGAACGAATGGTCAAGAGCGTCGAGGATTTTGTGTACCTCTTGATCAATGACGTCTTCAACGGATCCGACACTGCTCCTCTCGCCGTGGAAGCCGTCCTTAAGGCAGGGTCGTTCGATCTCGGGCCAAAGGCTTCCCGAATCGAGGATCCCGCGGATTGGACCGAGGAGAAGTTCAGGCAAAAGGCGGCAGCCATCAGTACCGACAAGGGCCCTGAGGGCGATTTCGAGGACTAGTGTCCGGATTGATGAGTCCGATCGAGCTTTCTTTCGCTCCGAGGGTTGCTTCGTCCCGCCGCTCTTCTAAAGTGCGTTGCCCTGAGAGTTCTTGTCTATGAGCCTGGCACGGCAGGCGGGCGAAGCAATCTGTACGGGCCTGGGCACCATTCCTACGGGTATAACGAGATACGTAGACATGTGCCCGGCCGGAGCCGGCTTCCGATCGACACTGAATGGTTGTTCCTGAGAGTGCCCTCTCGCAGGCGCACCGATATCTTGATGGTCTCGAACCGGTCGGCACACCGCACCAAATTGCGTCACGGGCATGCTGCCGCGTATGAAACGGATTCCGTCCCCGCCCTCCAATCTTCTGCTCACCCGGCACTATTCTTGAACAGAATTTGAGCCATGAGGACCGGTTCCGTGTAGAATGGCTTCACCGACCAGCTCGCAGCTTACCTTCCAGTACTCGGGATCGATCTCGTAACCGATACAGGACTTCCCGAGCCGTACGCATGCCAATGCCGTGTTTCCAAGCCCCATGAACGGGTCCATCACGGTGCGCACATCCGAAGTGCCGTGGAGCTGGATGCACATCTCGGCCAGTCGTGGGGGAAAGGAGGCTGGGTGCGGCCGGTCGCGATCACGTGAGACAATCGTCTTGTAGGGAATGAACCAGGTATTTCCCCGGCATCGACGATCCGTTCCCGCGGACTTCCAGCGGGTAATGTTCGATTTGTGTTTGTACTCGACGCCTATGGCCTTTCTGTCAAGTTTCACATCGCCGAATTTTGTGAAATGAAAAACATACTCATGCGCGTCCGAGACATAGCGGGGACTGTTGATCGGTTTGATGTGTCCGACGTTGATGTTTTCGGTCAATCCGTGGTCGTCCCCGTTGCCCGACTTATCAATGGCAATCGATTTGATCCAATGGATGGTGTTTTGAAGTTCGAAGTACTTACGAAAACGAAGGGCAACTTCCATCGGCCCCCATGGATCTTTCGGCTTCCCGCCGATATTCAGGAACAATGAACCCCGTCCACCGAGAACCCTTGAGACGAGGGACGCCCATTCGTCCAGCCAGTTCAAGTAATTCTCTCGACTAACCCGGTCATTGTACACCCCGTACTTCACGCCCAAATTGTAGGGAGGCGAGGTAACCACCACATCGATACTTTCCTCGGGAAGTCTTTTCATTCCCGCGAAACAGTCCCCGCGGTACAACTCGATCCACTTTTCGCCGCCCATATCGAATTTCCCGCCGGAGGAGAGAAAAAGATTCTGCTGAGTGCCGTGATGACTATCGGTTTTCCGGGGCTTTCTCATGTGCACATTCATCCGTGTCTTATGATTCGACGCGAGCGGGGGCTCGTTCCTCCTGCCGAACGTAATGAGATGTTCCGACGCGGGATGCCCATGACTCCCGCAGGCAGCGACATCCTCGGCAGAGGACCGCTTCCTTCGTCACACGGTTACTGCGTCGACTCGATCTTCTCGGCCTTCTCGATCACGGATCTCGCTTCCCGGTCACGGTACTCCCGAAGCTTATCCCTAAGTGCCTGATCGGACGTCGCAAGAATCCGGACCGCAAGGAGCCCCGCGTTCTTTGCGCCTGCGGAACCCAATCCCATTGTCGCCACGGGAACCCCTCCGGGCATCTGAACCGTCGAAAGCAAGGCATCGAGTCCGTTCAGGTCCGACGAGGGCATGGGCACGCCGATCACGGGGATGATGGTGTGAGCGGCGACAACACCGGCCAAATGCGCGGCCATTCCCGCGCCGGCAACGATCACCTTCCAATCTTCTTCTTCGGCGCGCTTCACTACGGCCGCGACTCGGTCCGGCGTCCGATGTGCCGAAGCCACCGTCATGTAGTAGGGGATGCCGAATTGTTTGAGAATCTCGGCACACTTGGTCATCGTGGAAAGATCGGAATCGCTTCCCATGATAATCCCGACTTGTATTGCATCCATAGTATCCTTCCGGATTCGCTCCGACGGTCGAATGCTTAGTACTCCGTTTCCTAAATACGGTCGCGGATTCCGGCGAGGTGAGATTGCTTCGCTTTGCTCGCAATGACAACCTTTACCATATCTTTGCGAGGAGCGAAGCGACGAAGCAATCTCGACGCGGAAGAAATGTGCGACC
>JAVHLK010000314.1 GCA_031082285.1 Desulfomonilaceae bacterium | reverse complement strand
CTAGGAGCCTGTCGCGTAACAGGCTGCTTTGGTGACGGTTCCGTGTGAATTTTCCAAGAGGTTTAGCACATTGTGGCACGTCCCTGAAAAAGTTGTGACGAAACAGGCTATACAGATGGTTTTCACGTCTGATTGGCGCAAATCCCATGACTTTTTTCTCACATTAGCCGTATGCGCGCGCACTTCTCCGCCCTTCACCCACCGTGTGTCTCCAGAGCTTCAGGACGTTGTGAGTGAGACAAATCAAATCCCATTCGGCTTGCACCTTGGCAAGACCCCTCATGAGAAACGATCGGATGCCCCGCGCCTCCTTGATCTGACCGAATACCGGTTCCACGCTCTCTTTGCGCTTGGAGTAGACTTTCTTACCGTGCTTCGTCCTCAGCTTGCGGCGCATCCTGTCCAAAACGGACAACCCTTTCGGAATGCGGCCTTTGGGAGCCGGTTGCGGTGTGTCCCCGTGCTTCGTTCGCTCCGGAGCAATCAACGGCTCCATGTGAT
>JAVHLK010000313.1 GCA_031082285.1 Desulfomonilaceae bacterium | reverse complement strand
CAATCGCATCGGCCTGAAAACGTTCGTAGAGAAGGGGGCACGTGCCAAAGCAGAGTTCATTCACAAATAGTCCGGTTACACCTGTCGGCCGAATAGTCCGGCGGCATTTCCAATTCTCCCGTACCGTTCCCGGGCTCCGGCTCGGGAATGGTACCGGGGGCTCTACAAGGAACCGAAAGAATCCCCCTGCGCCTGAGCCCCTCGTGCATCGACCACACCTCTTCTAAGTCCGTGTCGTTCCGCAACCATCCGAGTCTGGTGTTCATCCGAGTGAAGACCTCCCATCGCAGAGCGTACGCCTGGACCCTCATGCCGGCGAAGGAGTGAACGGATTCTTGGCTTTGTGGTGTATTTCGCGACATGAAGCCGGACAATGGACCGGGATGCGTGTTGCTCGTTGCAACACTTTGTTGCGCCAAAAGAAATTTTGCGTTGCAATTAGAAACAAGTTGACTGGCCGATCCGCTTCGTATATCGTGTGACACCATTGGAAATCCATTTCATAGATCAGG
>JAVHLK010000312.1 GCA_031082285.1 Desulfomonilaceae bacterium | reverse complement strand
CAAGGCCATCAACCGCCTGCCTCCGGAAAAAATCGTGCGCCTGGGCGTGTTTCAGGTCATGGAGGGCCGCCGGGTCTTCGAGGACATGTCCGTGGAGGACAACCTGCGCTGCGGCGGGGTGACCCGCCCGGCCAGGGAGTTTCGGGGCAGTGTGGAGCGGGTCTACGACTATTTCCCGCGCCTTAAGGAGCGGCGGCAGCAGTTGGCCGGGTACATGTCCGGCGGCGAGCAGCAGATGCTGGCCATCGGCCGGGCGCTGATGGCCAGGCCCCGGCTCCTGCTCCTGGATGAACCGTCCCTGGGGCTGGCCCCGCTTCTGGTGGAGGAGATCTTCGACATCATCCGCCGCGTCAACCGCGACGAGGGCGTGACCATCCTTCTCGTGGAGCAGAACGCCCGGGCCGCCTTAAGCGTCGCCGATGTGGGATTTATCATGGAAAACGGCCGCATCGTGCTCGAAGGGGCCAGCGCCGAACTGGCCAGCAACCCCGACGTGCAGGAGTTCTACCTGGG
>JAVHLK010000311.1 GCA_031082285.1 Desulfomonilaceae bacterium | reverse complement strand
CTATCACCCGGAAAACGGCCTATGGCAAGCCCTATGCGTGTCGACATTGGACTAGGCTGATCCATCGGCGAAAAGCTCGGAGGCGGGAGGTCGAAAAGTACCCCCATGGGTAACTGCTACCATGCGGAATATGCGCTGACGGCATCGAACACCGCGACTGACTATTAAACCGGTGGAAACTCCTTGAGCTTCCGATCCCAGAACTCCCGCTCCTTCACTCTCCAATCGGGGCCAGCGAATCGTCTATCGTAGAAACCACCCAAACGTTCGAACCACTTGACCCACGCATTCTTGTGCTTTTCTCGTGCCTCAATGACATCTGCGACAAAGAGCTCAATTCGGTGCATTTCATCTTTCGGCACGAAATATGAGGCGCCTTCTTCCGCTGATTTCTTCAGGTTGTCTTCGGTCAAAGCGTGAGCGGTAAGCATGAGGGCTGGCATGCCGCGTGCCCGTGCGATGTCTAGGAGCCTGTCGCTTATCGCTTTACATTTTCGGGACAGTGCTGTATGAGC
>JAVHLK010000310.1 GCA_031082285.1 Desulfomonilaceae bacterium | reverse complement strand
CCGAAGATCAGGGCGCTGGCGACGCGCTGGCTGAGCACGGCGACACCCTCCCTTCAGGGGCCCGGGTCAAGAGCGCCGAACCGGCGCCGGCGGCCCCGGTAGTCCAAAATGGCCTGCGTCAGATGGGTCTTGTCGAAGTCCGGCCAGTAGACCGGAGTGAACCACAGTTCGGTGTAAGCCGTCTGCCAGAGCAGGAAGTTGGATACCCGCATCTCGCCTCCGGTCCGGATGAGCAGGTCGGGATCGGGGAGGCCGGCCGTATCCAGACGGCTGGCGAAGGTGTGCTCGTCCAGGCGGGTGAGATCGAGCCGGCCGGCGGAGACGTCTCGGGCGATGGAACGGGCCGCCCTGACCACCTCGTCGCGGCCACCGTAGTTCAGGGCCAGATTCAGGCGGCCGCGGCGATTGCCCGACGTCCGGTCCAAGACTCGCTCGAGCTCCCGCCGGGCGGTTACCGGCAACCGACGCCGGTCGCCCAGAAACCCCAGCCGCACCCCGTGTTCCATTAGGAGGTCG
>JAVHLK010000030.1 GCA_031082285.1 Desulfomonilaceae bacterium | reverse complement strand
TCACAACTGACCCTGAAAGTCCTCTTCCTTCTCGTTCCCAGGCTCCGCCTGGGAACGCCTATCCCTCCCCCGTCCCGCGGGATCTGCGGCCTCGAGTTCACGTCGACTTTCATAGTCAGTTGTGATCGCCCCGATCATGGGGGTTCGCCGGGGAGCCTGTGCCGGTAAACGCGATAGCCTTTAGGATACGGTGCATTTGGCGTGCGAACCGCACCGTTCGCGGTTTTGGTCGTCGGATTGCCGGCCGCAAACACCTCGAACGATGCGGTTCGCTACGCTCACCACATCGTACGGGAACTGGGCACCCACAGGGGCCGGTATTCTTCCCTCAGGTTCACGCCGCGGGCGCGGGGCAGATATCTCGGCGGCCGCATGTCCGGCAAGGCTCGCCCATCCATATGTAGTCAAAGTAGTTGAGGAACGGCAGCACTTCCTGCTCGCCCTCGAGAAGAAATGCCAGTTCAAAGTTGCGGTTCGCGCCGGCCTTTGCTCCGATGCCGGCTCCGGTCAGATTGGCGCTGCCGACCAGTGCCTTGTCGCCGTCTACGATGAATATCTTGGCGTGCATTCGCACGCAGTGAAGGAACTCGATCCCCGCACTGAGTTGCCCCTTCGAGTCAAGCTGATCGTATCTCTCTCGAAAAGGCTTGGAAGGAATCTCGGAGTGGATGATTCTGAAAGCGACTCCGCGATTGACCAGAGTTGCCATGAGGTCGACGATGGAGAGGAATCTTCCCTTGTACCGAATATTGGTCCCTTTGACGTTTGCCGTAGCGATCCAGACGTAACGCCGCGCCGTGGTCAGATGCGTCTCTGTAAATTGATCGTAGATCTCGCGATTTCGCAGCAGTTTCATTCGTTGGGATCGTACTTCACCGCTCTGGCCCAGGCCCCTCGGTCCTCGAGATCTCTGTCCAGTTCAAATCCGGGTCTGGCCGCGGCCAGCAGCTCTTCTTCCGTATCTTGGAGGACGAGACGCCACAGGGTCACCAGACCCCTCTGCGCGAGATCCTTCATGACTTCTTCGGCCCGACGGTGTTCTTCCGAATTCAGGTCCCCGGCCGGGTCCATGAGAATGCCTCTGGTGGAAACCCAGCCCGGGCGATCAATTCTCTCCATGACCAGTTGTTCGATGGTCTTGTCAATCATTCCGTTCCTCCTCCGGAGTGCATGCCATGATCGCGACGTTACCACGGAATCGTGGTCTAGGGAAACCGCTGCGCCGGCGAAACCGATCGGTACTTCACCGGTTCAGTCGCGGGGACGGGTCGTGTTCTCCGGAGACGCGAACGCGAATCCGCGATGCACCTTTGACGAGTTACTCTCGTTCCAAGAGAGACGGATCGATTCGAGCGACGCTGAGGTTTGTTTCGTCCCTTCCTTTCTCGCCGCAACATGTCTGGGCAAACCCGCTCGCCGGAGAGTCTGAGTGCCGACTTGGCGCCACAAGAACTTCTTGACACGGGCCGTGTATGATATTATTGTGAGCATTTTGAAGATTTCTCAACGCTATGAGAAACAATTCGCCCTCCGAGTAATTGGGGCAGAGTCTTCCTGCACGTTCTCAGAGACTTTGCGGTACGGGTCCCCGGTGCTCCGCCGGAGAATACGGCGGTGATCCGGTAATGCGCGTCCGGGGTCCCTGCCCGCTCACGCAGACGCAACCGAAGAAGAGGAAACATGGCTGGATTTACCTTCCCAAGAGGCGGGATACATCCCGAAGAACACAAGGAAATTACCGAACACCTGGCCATTGAGGAGATGCCGCCTCCCGCCCAGGTGGTTTTACCCCTGTCAATGCATTTCGGCGCGCCGGCCAAGCCTGTTGTCAAGAAGAAACAGGAGGTCCAAGAGGGCGATGTCATCGCTACCGTGGAGAAGGCCCTTGGTGCGACCATTCACAGCAGCGTCACGGGCGTAGTCAAAACGATTGAGTCGAGACCTCATCCTACCATGGTCAAGTGCGACGCGATCGTCATCGACAGAAACCCTGATGCACCTCCTCGGGAATACCAGTCGGAAGACTGGCGGAAGATTTCCAGGGAGAAACTTCTCGCCGCGGTCAAGAACGCGGGAATTGTCGGACTCGGCGGAGCGGGGTTCCCCACGCACGTGAAGCTGTCTCCGCCCCCCACGGCGAAGATAGACACTCTCATCCTCAACGGAGCCGAATGCGAACCCTATCTTACGACCGACCACAGGATCATGCTCGAGCATCCGGAGAAAGTCATCGAGGGTGCCAAGGTCATCCTGAAGATCCTTGGGATCAAGAATGCCGTGATCGGCGTCGAACTCAACAAAGCCGACGCGATAAACGCACTGAACAAAGCGGCGAAAGAGGCTTCCGGGTCCGACGATATGAATGTGGCCGTTCAGGGCATGGAAGTCAAGTACCCGCAAGGCTCTGAGAAGCAGCTCATCTATTCTCTCACTCAACGAGCTGTACCGGGCGGAGGGTTGCCGTTCGACGTCGGGGTGATCGTCCAGAACATATCCACCACACTTGCCGTTTTCGAGGCGACCGTCATGAACAAACCGCTGTACGAAAAGGTCGTCACCTTTTCGGGTCGCGCGCTCAATAAGCCCGCCAACCTTCGTGTAAAGGTGGGCACCGTGCTGTCGGACGTCGTGGATTTCCTGGGCGGTACCAGAGATCTTCTGAAGATAGTGTCCGGCGGTCCCATGATGGGGTTCGCCATGTCGACTCTCGACGTACCGGTCACCAAGACTACTTCCGGCGTACTGTTCCTCAACAGCAAGGAAACGGATTCGGACTTGCATGGTCCGTGCATTCACTGCGGCTGGTGCATGGAAGCCTGCCCGATGGGGCTGTCTCCCAAAGAAGTGGGGATTTTCGTGGAAGCCGGTCGCGGACACCTGACCGAAAGGTTCGGAGTCTTCGATTGCTTCGAATGCGGGTGCTGTGCATACGTGTGTCCTGCTAAGCGCCCTCTCGTCCAGTTTGCCAGGTTGGCGAAGATACAGATTAAAAAACACGGGTGAGATTTCCGATCCTGCGGTATGTCGTCGGCAAGACCGTGAGGGAGGCTGCACGGACGGCCTTGTTCGAGCCGAGGCACACCGCCGATTGCCGTCCATCGGTAAGCACACCCAAAAAAATTCAGAGTTCGGGGAGGATGGGACAATCGAAACACTAGATCAAAAACCGAAGAGTATCGAACCCACGTGGTCTGTTTCGGTGTCGCCCCACATCAGAATGGGGAGGACAACGTCCGGAATAATGTGGACCGTGTCCGCATCACTGATACCGGTGATGCTCTTGTCAATCTACGTTTTCGGCTTCCGAGGGCTGATCATTACGCTGGTCAGTATCGTGTCCTGTGTGGTGGTCGAAGCGATCTCGCAGAAGGCATTGGGGAGGCCGGTCACGGCGGGAGACGGAAGCGCGGTGCTTACCGGAATCCTCATGGCGTTCGTCATACCTCCGGGAGTACCGTATTGGCTTCCCATTATCGGTGCGGTCGGAGCCATATTCATCAACAAGGAGCTGATGGGAGGACTCGGCTTCAACGTGTGGAATCCCGCACTGGTGGGAAGAGCTCTCTTGATGGCCTCCTTTCCCGTCTATATGACCGCAGCCTGGATTCCCCCGATCGACTGGACGCAGTCTCCGCTCGGGATCTTTCTCGGAGCGGGCGCGGTGGATACCGTATCGACGGCCACCCCCTTGTACGTCTTGAAACACTATGGACTGAACGCGTTGATGCAGCAGTTCGGCGGTATGGAGACGATCTGGAGGAATTTCTTCATCGGGTCGATGCCCGGATGCATCGGTGAAACTTCGGCGCTCCTGATTCTCGTCGGGGGGATATTCCTCCTGGTCCGAGGAATCATCACATGGTACATCCCCGTATCGACCATCGCCACGGTGGCGGTGCTGTCCTGGATCTTCGGCGGTGAAACCTGGTTCGGCGGTCAGCCGCTGGTGCAGGTGCTCTCGGGAGGCCTCATGCTCGGTGCGTTCTACATGTGCACCGATTATGTGACGTCTCCGACGCTCAAGAGTGCCCAGATCGTCTTCGGGATAGGCGTCGGCGCGTTGACGGTGCTCATCCGTCTCAAGGGCGGATATCCTGAAGGAGTATGCTATGCAATCCTGCTGATGAACTGCCTCACTCCGGCACTGGATGAGTGGTTCCATCCGAAGCGATTCGCACCCCCAAAACAGGCGCCTGTTGCGGCCGTCAAGTAGGGTCGCTTGTGAATGAGAGGTCTCAATGAAAGAAATTTTTAAGATCACACTCAGCTTGACCTGTGTATGCATAGCCGCAGCCCTGATTCTGGGAGCGGTGTACACACAGACTGAACACATCCGCAAGGAACAGGAAGAAAAGACCGAGAGGCAGACCATTCAAAGCCTCCTTGGATACGGACCCGGCAAGGAGATTCCTGCCGACCTGAACGTGTTTTCCATACACCGGTACGTGATCAACACGGCGGATGCCAAAACTATGCTCGGCTACGTACTGCCGCTGAAGGACAAAGGACATGTCCTCGCGGAGATCGAGCTTTCCGGTAAACCCGGCAAGGTCATCCCTCTGGAGGGAAAAGAGTCCGAGATCGCGGAACGGGCATCGAGAGACAAAATCGTCAACGACGCCCTACCGGACGGATGGAAAGCCGTCTGGGCGCAGACTCTCTACGTGGCAAACCTCGGCGACAAGCGATTGGGCTACGTGGTTCCCGGGGTGACCCAGGGCTTCAAGACCTTTATCCATCTGATGGTTTCCCTCGACCCGGACTTCACGGTGACGGGAATCGCCATCACTGAGTCTGAGGAAGATCCCGGTCTTGGTGCGGAGATCGAGCAGGGTTTTTTTCGTAATCAGTTTGTCGGCAAGACACAGGACGTGTTGAGGAATCTGAAGGTCGTCAAGGAACCGCTGCCCGACGACTATTTCAGAGCACTCGAACCGGCCAAGGCGAAACGGGCGGGGATGACCCCCGAACAGGTCCGGGAAGCCCGAGACAAGTATCTGAAGGCCGACATCTACGCCCTGACGGGAGCGACCATTTCCAGCGTTGCCGTAACGGTTGGGGTCAAGGACGCGGTTCGGAAGTTCGTATACCGGATAGACATTCTGAACGATGCCATCAAACAAGACAACGTCCAGGTCGCGTTCTAGCGGAGGTAGAAGGTGAACAAGAACATACAACTACTGTGGAACGGTTTAATACCGGAGAACCCCATATTCCGGTTGGCTCTAAGTTTGTGTCCCGCGGTGGCCGTTACGACATCGGTGAAGAACGGTCTCATGCTCGGCCTCGCGGTGGTTTTTGTCCAGGTCTTTTCCAGCTGCACGGTGGCAATTTTTCGGTCGTATATCCATCCGCGAATCCGGATACCCGCATACGTCATCGTAATTGCGCTCTGGGTGAGCGTCATCGACATGATTTTGCCCGTCATATCTCCCGCGGTATACAAGGAGGTGGCGCTGTTCGTGAAGCTGATCGTGGTCTTCGCTATCATCATATCGCGCCTCGAACTCTTTGCCTCCAAGCAGCCTCTCATACCGTCGTTCTTTGACGGCATGGGCATGGGCATCGGTTTTACATTCGGCCTGTGCCTGGTGGGTGCGATACGAGAGTTGAGCGGGGTCGGGCAATTGTTCGGGTACGAAGTGCTGGGAGGAGCCAAGCCGCTCTTGGTCATGATATTGCCGGCCGGTGGATTCTTCGTCATCGGATTCATCATGGCGACGTTCAACTGGCTTGAGTATAAGATTACGGGCAAGATTCCGGCGTCGGGAGGAGGTCACTAACATGAAGATAATCAGATTCCTTGCCGCGGCCGGCACGGTCCTGGCGCTTCTGGTGATTGCCGCGTGCCCGATCTTTGCCGCAACCGAGGGTTCGGGCGATTTCAAGAATGATAAGGGAATTGAGATTCCCTTTGGCGTGCCGGTCGACGAATCCTGGGCAAAGGACCCGGCCAATTATAACGTCTATGAAAAGCCCGATCCCGACATACGGATTCCGGTTGACAGCATATCGTTGGATGCGCGCAGAACCACCGCGACTCTGAACTTCAAGGATCCGTTGAACACCGGCGCGGAGTACATCGTGGACGCGACGGACATCACGTCCGACGGCAAAGTCATCGGCAGTCGAAGTTTCTTGGTCAAGAAGGGTGAGGTTCAGATACTCCTCGCCATCATTCTTGGCGCCATGCTGATCAACAACTTCGTGTTCACGAAGTATCTTGGGTTGTGTATTTTCTTCGGCGTCTCCCAGAAGAAGGAGACCGCGATAGGCATGGGAATAACCTTTACGCTCGTTATGACGTTGGCGGCCTTCTTCTGCTGGTTCCTGTACAACTACGTGCTGGAGGTGCTCCACCTGGACTTTCTCAAGATCATCGTCTTCATCGGTACCACCGCGATCTTCGTGCAGTTTGTGGATACCATTTTGAGAAAAGTGAATCCGTACCTCTTCAAGACGCTCGGCGTGTACTTGGTACTGATCGTGACCAACTGCATTGTTCTCGCAGTCCCGTTGATTCAGACCGACAGCGGGTACGGGCCGTTCGAGAGCGTGAGTCTCGGCGCGGGAGCCGGCGTAGGATTTGCCATAGCGCTGTTCCTTATGGCCTGCGTACGCGAGAAACTCGATGTGTGTCGCGTTCCGCCGACCTTTGTAGGACTGCCCATCGCATTCATCGTGACCGGGATGTTCGCATTGGCGTTTCTCGGGTTTTCCGGTCTGTCGATCTTCTGAGCGTGACCCGACATGTTGATCCGAACGGACGAAAGAGGTATCATGATCCAGGTGCAGGTGAGATGTCTCGCATGAGGTCACATCTCCCACGGCCTTGCACCGCGTAATGCGGTCTGGTCGGACCGAATTCCAGGTCAAGAAAGAGTCCTTCGGGGTCTGCGGTTCCCTTCCGTTTGCCGGAACGGACCTCGGATTCCCCGGTCTCGAAGAGAAGAATCCCGTCGTCATTTGAGCGGCGACGGGCAGAGGTGTTACAAATGGAGAGTGTTTGGGTGACTGCGGCATACGGATTGGCATTCTTTGTGGCGTTCGGGATAATCTTCGGAGTTGCGCTCGCCTACGCGGCCAAGCGCTTTGCCGTTAAGGTGGACCCGAAGATCGAGGCAGTCAGAGCCTGCCTTCCCGGTGCCAACTGCGGAGCGTGCGGATTTGCCGGATGCGAATCGTACGCGGAAGCGGTGGTGACCAATCCGGACATCCCTGTGAACAAGTGCGCGCCCGGTAAGAAGGAAGTGGCCGACAAGGTCGCCGAGATTACGGGCAAAGCGGCAGGGGAGACGAGCGACGTAATCTCATTTCTCCGGTGTTCTCGAAACGAAGGGGAAGTGAAGAAGAAGCACGCATACGTCGGGTTTGATACGTGTCAGGCCGCGGCTATCGCGTTCGGCGGTCCGTACGAGTGCACGTACGCGTGCATCGGGTACGGCGACTGTGAAGCGGCATGTCCGTTCCACGCGATTCACATGAAAGACAACATGCCGGTGATCGACCCCGAGGAGTGCACCGGGTGCGGAGTATGCGTCAACGCGTGTCCCAAGGGAGTGCTCCAAATGCTTCCCAAGGATGCTCCCTGTTATGTGCCCTGCAGCAGCCATGATTCCGGAAAGGCGGTCACCAACGTCTGCAAAGCCGGTTGTATCCACTGCATGGCGTGTACGAGAAAGGCCAAGGACGTGGTCAATATGGTGAACGGCCGTATCGAGATCGACTACGACCACATCGACGAAGACCTCACCAAGGCTGCGGTCTGGGCGTGTAACAAGCAGTTCATCTTCCGGTACACGGATCCGAAAAAGCAGGCCGACGCAGTTGCCGAAATAAAGGCCGAGCAGGCGGCGAAAAAGGCGGCTGCAGCCGCAAAGAAGGCCGAGGCGGAAGCCGCGCCTACTCCACAGACGGCCGATCGATAACCCAAGGTCCGATCGTCCGCAGCGTTTTCAGCCACGGGAGGGACCTTGGTGAGGAGAAACCTTTGGGTCCCTCGCGTCGCGGAATCTGCGGACTTCGGGCGGTCCCTCCGGTTTCCCGCCTCGATGCGACGCGCATTGCACGATGCATGTCACACCTCCCTGTCCATAAGGTATGCCGGCCCCGCAGAGCACGCTCCTTCGGCACAACGTGTTGACAGACCGAGAGAAGAGGTGATACCCTTGAATACAAGGCGCCCAGCGGATCGCAGCGAAGCGTAATCCAAGAGGTCGAATGAGGCGCGTCGGCGTGCTGCCGGCTCGTGAGGCATTTGGCGATCCCAAGAGCCTCGACCGCGTCTCGGAAGCGGGAGACGTGTGACCGAACGTAGGAACCGGAGTACGGACGGACAATTCCATAACGCAACCAGGTGGTAATGTTGACTGGAACTCAGCCTACACCACTGAATCGAAAGCCGGTCGACGGATTGCCTCCGCTCTTCTCGCCCGAGACATGACGATCCGGCTTACCGGTTGGACCTTCGAGGTTTTCATGAAGCGTTCCACAGAGTTCAAGGAGATGAGTGTCATCGGAATTGCATCGGACAGCCGAAACATGCAACCGGTGGTCATACTGAAGGAAAAGAACGGAGAGCGGGATCTGTACATCTGGATCGGACCGGTGGAGGCCATGGCACTCCAGAGAGCGATGAACAAGGAAGTGTTCCAGCGTCCCTTGACCCACGAACTGATGAGAAACATCATTGACAAGGCCGGCGTCCGGATTGAGCATATCGAGATAGACGACCTGAAGGATCATACGTACTTTGCCACGATCTATCTCAGAGGTTCCGATACCAAACTGATCACCGTCGATGCGCGGCCTTCGGACTCCCTGGTCTTGGCTACCTGGACGGGGGTGCCTATCTTCGTCAGCGAGAAGGTTATTGAGGGAATGACTCGACCCGACCAGGAGGAGGGACAGACTCAGAAGGCGATTTTCACTCAGGAGGACGTTGAGCAGACCGATGAGGAACTGACAAAAATCCTCGAGAGGATGAATCCGGACGATCTGGGAAACGCGTAGTCGCCGAGCCGGCCGTTTCGGATCGGACGTTCCCTCTCGAATCTCGTTCGCCAAAGGAGGATCATTCCGCCCGAGGCGTCATTCGTGCGGTACCCGAATGCCCGAGCCGGGCGGACCCGGCCGTCCTGATGCTCTTCATATCTTTGTGAGTATCCCCTTTCTAAAGAGAATCAATGGGACATGTGTCCCGGCCCCCGGGAGCAGCTCCGCGATGTTGCGCGTGTACGCGGCAACGACTCCTCTCAGGGGGAACGCGTGTACCATTTACTGAAATCCTTTTCCTTTACCCGGGCTTTCCCGAATGGTAATTTGCACGGTGCGACGTGGACGACGGACGGGTGAACGGCATGGCTAAGGACCCTTTTCCAGTCATACCCCGAGGCGGGCCCTTCAGGCTGCTGAAGTACTTCATTATTTCAGGTTTCGTGGTCATCGTCATCGTGACCTTCCTGTTGGGTACGTTCCTTTACACGAGAAGCGTCAACACGCTGCTGAAGGGGGCTCAGAACTACGCCCGCTTACTCGCGGAGAACCTGAACTACAACATATTCGTAGGGTTTTACGCGCCGTTGAAGGCCCGAGGCGTCCCGATGGATCTGCGCAAATGGGATCAATTCGGCGCCCTCGACTCGTTGATCAAGGACTTCACATACGGCCTCAAGATACAACGCATCAAGGTCATAGACGATAAGAGGAAGATTGTTTATAGCACGCAATACGACCTGATCGGACAGTACGAACCCAAGGATTCACCCGCGGAGAAGGCACTCAGGGGAGACGATCTTACGGTCATTCGCGAGGAAAAGGGGCCGTCGGGTCAATGGCACAGCAGCCGGTTGGCGGACACCTATTATCCGCTCAGAGAGGGGGCGGGCAACTACTGGATGCTCGGCAGGATTTACGGAGTCATCCAGATCACTCAAGACGTGACCGATCAGTACACGACCGTTCAACGATCCATTATGGTCATCATCCTTGTAGCCGTCGGCCTCATGGCCTTCCTGTTCATCACCCTCACGCTTATTGTGCGTCGGGGTGAACGAATACTCATTGAGAGAGGAAAGGAGCGGAAAAGGCTCGAGGAGCAGTTGCAGCAATCCGAGAAGCTTGCATCAATCGGTCAAATGGTGGCCACTATCGCTCACGAGATCCGAAATCCTCTGGGTATCATCAAGTCTTCTGCGGAAGTACTCGTGAAGAAATCTTCGCCGGATCCCGCACGAATAGGCAAACTTTGTGGAATCATAGTGGAAGAAGCCACTCGACTGAGCAACATACTGAAGGATTTTCTCGATTTTGCTCGGCCGCGTTCCCCGGCCCTGTTCCCGATCGATGTGAGAGACGTAGTATCTCGGGTCCGCAACAACCTTGATCACGAAATCCAGAGCCGACGAATTCGATGGGCCGAGGTGCAGACCAACGGAGACCGACCGGTGATCATGGGCGACGCGGACCTCCTGTATCAGGCGTTCCTGAACATGGCGATGAACGCGTTTGAGGCCATGGAAGAGGAAGGGGCCATCACCATAACCACCGGACTGTCCGATTCCATGGTGCGGGTCGATTTTTCCGACAACGGCCACGGAATACGACACGAGAATCTGCAGAAGGTCTTCACGCCGTTTTTCACTACGAATGAGATGGGTACGGGACTCGGTCTGTCCGTTGTTCACAACATCATCACGGCCCACGGCGGAGAACTCTCCGTCGAGAGCGAGGAGGGCAGGGGAACGGTGTTCACCATCCGTTTGCCTCGCAGCGGTCCGGACACCGAGAGAAAGGAAATGAGCTGACAGGCGTTCACATGACAACGGTGCTGGTTGTTGACGATGAAAAGAACTATCTCGTGGTGCTCGAGGACATGCTTGAGGACGAAGGCTACCGTGTTCTGACCGCGTCATCGGGTTCGGAAGCCCTTGAAATCATTCAAGCCAAACCGGTTGACACGGTGCTGTCGGACATCAAGATGCCGGGGATGTCCGGAATCGATCTCCTGGACAGGATCAAGCAAGTGGATCCGGACCTTCCGGTCATTCTCATGACCGCGTACGCGGAAGTGGACCAGGCAGTGGAAGCCATGAAAAAGGGCGCCCTGGACCATTTGCAGAAACCTTTCGACAACAAGGATGTCAAGAGAGCAGTGGCCCGAGGCGCGGAAAAACGATCGCTCATGAGAAATATCAGGCACCTGGAGACGGAGCTTGGCAGCGTCTGGGGCAACATTGTGGGCAAATCCAAGGCGATGGACACCGTGTTCACCATGATGAAGCGAGTCGCTGATACACCCACGACCGCGTTGGTGGTGGGGGAGTCCGGGACCGGTAAGGAACTTATTGCACGAGGACTCCACAAGGCCTCCTCACGCAGCTCCGCTCCGTTCGTCTCGATCAACTGTGCCGCGGTGCCCGAGAACCTGCTGGAGTCGGAACTGTTCGGGTACGAGAAAGGGGCATTTACCGGAGCGACGAGTCTTCGACAGGGCAAGTTCGAATTTGCCGACGGCGGATCGCTGTTTCTCGACGAAGTGGGCGAAATGTCTCTCAGTCTGCAAGTCAAGCTCCTGCGGGTGCTCCAGGAGCAGGAGTTTCAACGAGTCGGCGGGAATCACGAAATTCGAGTGAACGTACGCATCATCGCAGCCACGAACAAGGAATTGAAGGACGAAGTGGACGCGGGTCGCTTTAGAGAGGACCTGTACTTCAGACTCAATGTGGTTCGCATTGACGTTCCGCCGTTGCGGGATCGACGTTCCGATATCCCGTTTCTCACGGCCCATTTCATCACGAAGTTCGGGGATAAGCTCGGCAGAACCGTGAATGACGTCGACCCGGAGGTAATGAGCGCACTCTATCGGTACTCATGGCCGGGGAATGTCAGGGAGCTGGAAAACGTGATTGAAAGGGCGCTGGTCCTGTGTAGAGGCACGACGATTAAACCGGAGGATCTTCCCCCCGAGATTCGTGAATCGCCGGAAATAGAAGAAGGGTTGGACACGCTCATCTCTTGGGAGAGGGGGCTGGCGGAAACCCTCGATGCCATTGAGGAACGAATGATCCGACAGGCCCTCAAGAAAACACGAAACGTTCAGGCACAAGCTGCCAAAATCTTGGGAGTGTCCAGGAGTAACCTACAGTATAAGATGAAGAAATACGGTCTGCTTGCATGATCCGCCCCATCCCGGATACAATGGGTGAGGGTTGCGATCGACCAACTCGAGACCGGACAACGATTGTTGACAGGGGTACGGATTTCTAATATAGATGGAAACGATTTCAACCTAATGGAGGAGTTTTCGAAGTGAATCGAGAAAACTGGGCCATAATCATCCGAAACTCTTTAACAAATTTAGGCTGTATGATGGTTGCATGTCTTGTTGTGTTGCCGGCGGGCGCGCAATACTACCAGGATACGTATCCCGGAGCCCAGAATCCGTACCAATCGGGGCCTTGGTACACCCCGGGGCAGGGTTGGAATCAGGGAGGCGAGGCGGGCCGCCGGCAGGGGCATCCTTATGCGAATTCCACGGCGAACCTGCAATATGATGAGAGAGATGCCGAACGGATCCTCCGGGAGCAGGTCGAGCGCACGCAAACACAGTATTCCGCGGAGGAAGAAAGACGGCGATCGCACCCGCAGCTCTACGACGACTATTCTCTCCCGTCGACAAACAGCCAAGGGCACGTTGGCCGAGTCATGGCCGAAGCGCAAAGAATCTCGCAGACCCTGGCCAAGAAAAACGGTAAGGCGTTCGTAGTAATCGACAAGCGGAACTTTCAGTTCTACTTGTATAACCGGGACGGCAAACTCTTGAGAATTGGGCCCGTGGCCATCGGAAAGGGGCGTACGAGTGTGGGGGCTTTTGAGACTCCCGTGGGAATATTCCCGATCAGGAGCAAGGTCCCGGTGGATGACTGGATCCGGCCGGACTGGTACTTCATTGAAGAAGGGGAGCCCATACCACAAAGGTGGGAGGATCGCCGGGTTCCCGGTTTTTTCCGCTACAAGCTCGTATTTGACGGAACGCGATATATTCATTATGCTGAAGCGACGGGAGGGCGTCTCACTCACGGATGTCTGGGATTGGATTGGCAGGATGCAGAGGCCGTCTTTCATACGCTGGATGTCGGTTCGTACTGCATCATAGTGGACGCTCCGTTCCTTACTCGCCTGGCCAAGGGCGAATTCCCCATACGAACGGCCGCAGCCAAACCCGTCCGGACGGAGACTGAGGAGAAGGCCTCCCCGGCTGAATCCGAACGGAACAGGGCTACGGTGGCGTCACAAAGTGACGGCGCTCAAGAACGGGTTTTCCGGAGTTTGTGGTAGTGAATATGCGGCCCGGCAATGTGAGCTCTACCGGATCTCAGAAGGTGAGGTCCGTTCGACTTGCAGGATTCGTCATGCCTTCCGTCTCCAGGACTTTTGTGAAAATACTGTTGTGTCTCGTGCCTGTGTTGTGCACCTCATGTCTGAGCATGTCGCTTCCCAAGAGCGCCAAGGTTGAGCCTCCGCCTGCCGCCGCTTCGACCGAACCGTTGACGACCGGGGTAGGGTTGGACAGGGGACTCGTCGACACCTGGGAACTGCTCTATCAGGTCGACAACCGGGGCGATCAGCAACGGCCGCGTGAAGCCACTCGCACGCTGATTGAATTCACCGACAAGGGTCAGATCATATTCAACCGACTCGACAAGGACACTTCGAGTCAGCTAAAGAGCCGAACCGGGACGTACAGTCTTGACGGCGAACAGATCAACATCGTCGACGACGTGGGGAATTCCGCCAAGTGGCCTTATCAACTGACGGAAGACACTCTCACCATCGTCATGCCGGAACTTGAAAAGAAGTTCTACTGGCGACGTTTCCGCTGAAGTGCATGAACGTCTTTTGTCGCATGAAGTGTGCTTTTCGGTGTTCCGGTAGTGGGTGTTCCATGATGCAGCAGGCCGTGGGGCCTTCTTCACCGGGTCACTTGTGTCGCATGTAAGGTAACGGAAGGATTATGACAGGCACGCACGCAACGAGGAAGAGCGGTTCCCGTGGCCTCGCTCTCTTGGTACTGTTCGCCGCGGTCATGGCCGCGGCGCCTCCGTATTTGACGGCATCGGAGCCTCATGAGATCCTCCGGTACGAGGTGACCTGGAACGGACGCAAGGCCGGTCACGGCGATATAACGACCAAGATCGATCCCAAACGGAAGGATGTGACGGTCACTGCCCAGGCCGTTTCCGACGGGTTGCTAAAGGCCGTTTGCGAGATTTGGAGCAGAGTCCAGGCCACGTTTACGGCCAAAACGTTTCGACCCAAAACCTACTCGTACAATCTGAGATCCAATTTGTTGAGACATGAGTTGGTTGAGGTGGACTTTGACCACGGTAAAAAGACCGTGAACGTCAACAAGGTACTGGGGCGCGAGCGGGAGACTCACTCCGAGGCGTTTTCGGATGTGTACGATCCCATCACCGCGGCATTTCTGCTGCGAAACCAAAAAGATTTCACGAAACCCATGTACGTGGACATCTACGATGGAAGGGACAGATCCCGTCTCTTCGTGAATTTCATGGGCGCCGAGCAGGTGAAGGTGAAAACGGGGGTCCATCCGGCAGTTAAACTCGGACTTCGACTGGTAAAGCTGACCGGAGAAAAGGAAGAACTTGCAAAGGGGCAACTGTGGATCTCCAATGACCAGAATCGAATTCCGCTTCTTCTCACTTCTTCCCCGATCGTGGGCACGGTCCGGTTTGAATTGGTGCAGGCCCACTAAATCTCGGACGATGTCCCACTACGCGCGCATCGCTTGCCGACATGACACTCTGGTCTAACCCACGAGTCCGGACGGTCCTGGAACTGGTCGTGCTTCGGGCCGAAGATTCGTACGTCGTCGGCGGCGCGGTTCGGGACAATCTTATGGGACTTGATCGAGGCACGGACATCGACCTGGCCGTGCAGGGGGACGGGTATGCCGTTGCTCGGGACATCGCTGATGCGTTGGGCCCCGGCGCGGCGTTTGTACCGTTGGACCGGACCCGGGGCACGGGGAGACTGGTGCTCACCGAAGGAGACGCGGTCACCATTGATGTGTCGGCGTTCAAGGGGTCGGATATTGTTGAAGATCTAACCCGCCGGGATTTCACCATAAATGCTCTGGCCGTCAAAATGCGGGACCTGCTGCAATTCGGCATGACCGTGCCGATCGATCCGTTGGGCGGGGTCGCGGATATCAAGGAGAAGAGGATCCGGGCTTGCTCGAACGACTCATTCCGCGACGATCCCATTCGTATTCTCCGGGCCTTTCGGTTCAGTGCAAGCCTGGGTTTTGAGGTGACCTCGGAAACTGCCTCCATGATCCCCCCGTGCGTCGAATCACTTGTCAACGTTGCCGGGGAGAGAATCAGAGACGAGTTCGTTGCGGTCCTCTCGTGTGGATCGTCCGTCACGGCGCTGAGAGCCATGGAGTCTTACGGAGTGCTCGCCGCGGTCCTCCCCGAACTGCGTCCCATGAAGGGGTGCGGGCAGAATGAGTACCACCACCTGGATGTGTGGGGCCACACCCTTGAGGCGATCGAGCGACTCGAATGGATCGTGGCTCATCGGTCCACACTCTTTGGGGATGTTACCGATACCGTGACCTCGTACCTCTTTGAGGAACCCGTCGTGGGTCGTCCGCGGGTCGCTCTGCTGAAACTTGTAATCCTCTTTCACGATTCCGGCAAACCTCGGACCCGCACGTCGGATGCCACGGGGAGAGTTCGCTTTTTCGGGCACGAAAAGGTCTCTCGGGATCTTTTTCTCGATGCGGGTCGGCGCATGAAACTGTCCAAACGAGAGTTGGAGATCGTCGGGGGGATGATAGAGGGCCACATGAGACCGACCATACTTACGGACGATTCGGTTTCGAAGCGTGCAGTCTATCGCTTGTGCAGGAAATTCGACAGGGATCTTCCGGGATTGTTCCTGGTGTATCTTTCAGACTTGAGCGCTTCCCGCGGGCCGGCGAGACCCAAGGGTGAACGGGAGCGAGCCTTTGAGAGAGCGCGGGAAGTTCTCACGTGGTACATGGGGCTGAAGAAGCGGCGCGTCCCTCTTGTCAACGGTCACGACTTGATGAGTACCTTTGGGATCGCACCAGGGCCGTACGTGGGGAAGCTTCTCAGGCAGTTGGCGGAACTCCGGGACCGCGACAAGATCACGACCAGAGAGCAGGCCCTCGCAGCAGCAAAGATGCTGATTGAGAAGGACGATAAGCCGTGACCACCGCCTGTGTCCCTGGTGAGAGTGCCCGGAGTCGGCCTCTGTGGTGAGTCTCTTATTCCTTGCCGAACGAATTGCCGAGGTTTTCTTTCAGGAGGTCGCCCAGATTGGACGCCACCACTTCCTGGCTATGCATGTAACCTTTCACCTGATCGTAGTCGCCGGCCCTGTCCAGACTCTTGATCGACAAGGCGATCTTCTTGTCCTTCTTGTTCACCTTGAGGACCACTGCGTTCAATTCCTCGCCTTCCTGAGTGAAATCCGACGGGGAGTTGACCCGATCCTTGGACAGTTCCGAGACGTGAATCATGCCTTCAATGCCTTCTTCGATCTCGAGGAACACGCCGAAGTCCGTCACCGACGTGACCTTACCCTTGACCTTGGTTCCCGGAGGATACCTGTCGGGAATGGTCTCCCACGGATCTTCGTGAATCTGCTTGATTCCGAGTGAGAACCGTTCGTTCTCCTTGTCGATATTGAGAACCACGGCCTGGACGGTCTGGCCTTTCTTGTAGATCTCCCCGGGGTGTTTGATCCGCTGGGTCCAGGAAATGTCGGAAATATGCACTAGGCCGTCGATGCCCTCGTCGATGCCCACGAAGATTCCGAAATCGGTGACGTTTCTGATTTTTCCTTCTATCTTGGTGCCTTCCGGGTACCGCTCGGCGATGACGTCCCACGGATTGGGCTTGAGCTGCTTCATGCCCAGTGATATCCGTTTCTGAGCCTTGTCCACATTCAGGACCATCACTTCCACTTCTTCACCGACCTGCACGAGCTTCGAGGGATGTCTCGGCTTCTTCGTCCAGGCCATTTCGGAAATGTGGACGAGACCTTCCACTCCCTTCTCCAATTCCACGAATACCCCGTAGTCGGTGATGCTTACCACCGTCCCCGTCCATTTGGAGTCTGACGGGTACCTCTCGTCGACGTTTTCCCAGGGATCGGGCTGAGTCTGTTTCAGTCCCAGAGAAACTCGTTCCTTGTCCTGGTCGAATTTGAGGACCTTTACCTCCAACTCGTCGCCCACCTTGAGTACGTCGGAGGGATGGTTAATACGTCCCCACGACATGTCGGTGATGTGAAGGAGTCCGTCGATTCCACCGAGGTCGATAAAGGCCCCGTAATCGGTAATGTTCTTGACGGTTCCGATGAAGACTCCGGAGCCTTCCATGGCATGGAGAATGAGGTTCTTCTTCTTGTCTTTCGCTTTCTCGAGGAGCGGTCTGCGGGACAGAACGATATTGCCGCGCTTGCGATTGTACTTGAGGACGTTGAATTCAAATGTCTCGCCAATGTACTTCTCAAAGTTACGAACAGGGCGCAAATCCACCTGAGACCCGGGCAGGAATGCCGATACGCCGATATCGACCTGCAGACCGCCCTTCACACGGGCCACCACTTTGCCGCATATCGTCTTCTCCGTGTCGCAGATCTCGGCTATCTCATCCCATATTCGGATCTTGTCGGCCTTGCTCTTGGAAATTCGTACCTGACCGGACGATTCCTCCGTATCTTCGAGAAAAACCTGAACTTCGTCGCCGACACTCACCGTGAGCTCGCCGTCTTCGTCCTTGAACTGGTCGACCGGAATCTGTCCTTCGGATTTCGATCCCACATCGATCATGACGAAATCGGGCGTTATCTGCACAACCACCCCGGTGACTACTTCGCCCTCTTGAACCTTGTGAAAGCTGCTTTCAACAAGCTCGGCAAAATCCTCTTCTCTTGAAATGTCCTGCCCGTCTTCTTCGACAGATAGGTCGTTGTTGGTTTGGGTTTCCACGTTTTCCATCCAGTTGCCACCCCCAGACTCTTTGTTCCTATGTTAGGTTATTCACCGCCCCAGGATAATCAATTATGTATACCTATTTTTGTGTCTCCTGACAAGAGAAAGTTTACCGGGCTCAATCCTTTTTTTGACAAGAGTAGGGGGGGAATCTCTTCTTCGGAGCACCTAACGGGTTGAAAACGGACCGGTATTTTAAGGTCGTCCCAAGGTCGAACGCTTCCTGTGGACTCACTTTGGAGTTCTCGCACTCCCGGGTCAATAAACCTCTTCACGACACACGGAGACACCGCGTGACCGAGGCGTGCCGTGAAGGCCCTTCCGACCCATTCATGAGACGGGAGACGCGTCCGCGCAGGATTCCTTAATGTACTGAATAATTTGTTCCACGACCTGGTCCGGCGTCAGATCGGTCGTGTCCAGTCGTGTCGCGTCCCAAGCTTGAACCAGCGGCGATACCGATCTCGTTTCGTCGCGCACGTCTCGGTCGCGCATGTCCGCCAGAACGTCATCGAACGCGGGCCGCTCGCCTTTGTCCCTCAGTTCCAGATATCGTCGCCGGGCCCGGACCTCCAGGTCTGCGGTCAGAAAGATCTTTACTTTGGCTTCCGGGAAGACCACGCTTCCCATGTCTCTCCCTTCCGCGACCAGGTTCCACCTGGTCCCGAGGTCACGCTGCAATCCGACGAGCGTGTGTCGCACTTCCGGTCTCGACGAGTACCTGGACGCGGCATCGCCCACCTTCTCGGATCTGATGTCGGCAGTGACATCCTCGCCGTCCAGAAAGACCTGCATGGCTCCGACCGCGGGTTCCACTCTCAGGTTCACCGAGTTCAGCACCTCAGGATCAACGGGACCGGCCGAGTCGGTTATTCCGTGACGCATCAAATGCAATGCAAGCGCCCGGTACAACGCACCCGTGTCCAGGAGAAAAAAGCCGAGCCGATGAGCCGTGAGTCTCGCCACGGTGGACTTGCCCGAGCCTGCGGGCCCGTCGATGGCGATCACCGTGGTGTCCTTCGCTCGACACGATGAGATGCCCGTTTCCATAAACGCGGTCTTCCCCCGCGGTTCTCACGCGGTGCACGGAACAACACGCTTCAGCGCGTGCACGAACCGCTCATTCTCAGAGTGCGTTCCGATCGTCACCCGAATGCATTCGGGCATCCCGAATGAACCGAGGTGTCGGACGATGACCCCCTCCCTCAACAAGGCTTCGTACACCGGCCGGGCGTCACGGTTCATGCAAAACGCGACAAAGTTCGCTTCCGACGGGATCACTTCAAAGCCCAGTCCCTTCAGTTCACCGACGAGGTATTCCATTCCCTCGCGTGCGGCCGTCAAGGTCCTTCGCACATGTTCCTCGTCGTCGAGCGCGGCCAGAGCCGCAGTCTGGGCCAAGGAATTGACGTTGAAAGGCGGCCGGACCCGATTCAGCAATTCCACGATCCACTCCCGTGCCATTCCGTACCCCACCCGCATACCTGCAAGTCCGTACGCCTTGGAAAAGGTGCGCAATACCAGAACCGGCACCTCGTGGTTCAGGTAATCGAGCCCTATGGGGCAGTCGGGGTCCCGGACATACTCCCGATATGCCTCGTCCACGACAAGCAGTAATCCCTTCCGAGGAAGCGATCCCAGAAATCCCTCAAACTCCGCGCGCGACACGATTGTGCCGGTAGGGCTGTTCGGCACTGCAAGAAAGACGATCCTCGTGCGCTCCGTAACCGCACCCGCCATGGCCTTCAAATCCGATGCGTGTCGTTTCAGGGGCACCTGAACGGGGATTCCCCCAAAAGCCTCCACCACGATTCGATACATCGAGAATGCATTCGCTCCCATCACCGCCTCGTCCCCTGGCCTGATGAACACGTGTGCCGCGAACTGCATGATCTCGTCGGATCCGTTTCCCAGTATGACCGAATCGGGCGAGAGACCGTACCGTTCCGCTAAAGCCGTGCGTAATCGGGGGGCCGACGACTCCGGATACACGTGGGAAGCGCGCAAGTGCTGCTGCACCGCCGCGAGAGCCCTGGGAGAAGGGCCTAACGGATTCTCGTTGGAAGCCATCTTGACTGCGCGCTCCACACCAAGCTCCCTCTCCAACTCTTCGACGGGCTTGCCGGGCACGTAGGGCGGGATCGAAAGTATGTGGGAGGCCACTACTTCACTGAGCCAACCAGGTGTGTTCACGTCCATGTGCACTCCTCGCATCGCGTCCGTGCGGCCGGCGGGCCGAATCCATGATTTCAACGTCCTATCCCGGCACGACCCAGCGTTTCACGGCGGCAGACGGTAGTTATAGCAATGCGGTCTGAAAGATGCAACACGCGTGAATGCTTAGTGTCCGGTTGCATGAGATCGGTGTCGTATTCTGCCCTGGTAGGAGAGGCCTCTCGTCTGTCTATTGACGAATGACCGGCAGCAGGCCGGGGAGGAGATAATCAGCGCACGAACGGGGCGGGATTCAATTTTCTTGACAGCGCGGGCAAAAAAAGATAGCTTCAAAAAAGCCTCGATAATGAGGTAGTTGTAATGAAAATAAAATGTATTACTTTAATTATATCGCATGGGTTGACTCTCCTCCTGGGGCTTCTTCTCGTGGGTTACCCCGGCGGGTTCGCAGGTGCGTCATATTTCGATCCGGCCCATTATCGGCCGTCCCTCGATCCCGCGGAGTTGTCTGCGGAGGCTTCGGCTCCGGTCGAGCTTCCGTGGCCGGAACAGTATATCGATCCCGCGTTGAACTACAGTCTCGGTCTGGTTATTCCCCAGAGATATCGCGAAGGGCTCCAACTGGATGCCGGTTACGATCGTTGGCAAGGTCTTCCCACCGTCCAGGCGGACTATTTCCTGTCGATTAAGCATTGGAGCGACAAGAGCATCTTCTTTGCGCCGAGGCTGTCGCTCACGGGCGGCGAAGAGACGTATTCCATGGGTGCCGGGATTCGGCGGATGTTGAATTCCGATACTCTCATCGGATTTCACGCGTTCCATGACTGGAGAAGACCGAGAGGATCCGACGCGGGATTTCTGAACGAGGCCGGCGTTGGAGTGGAGTTATCCGCATTACCGGGGAATTTCTCGGACGTGAGTCTGTCGCTCAATGCATACCTTCCGACCAATGAACGGAGGCGGACGGAACGAGACAACACGGTACTTGTCAAGGAATCCATGCCGCACGGGGTGGACGTCCAACTGAGTATGTTGCTGCCGCCGCTGGTGGATTTGCTGGACATCCGCGTCGATGCACAGGCTCATTCATTCCGGGGGGAGGAGACGACGGTCTGGGGATACAACACAGGCCTCACCGTGAGTTCGAGAGACGGAATGTTCAGCGCCTCGCTGGCGAGGGACATGACCGGTTCCGGCGTGCAGAACTATCGGCTGCAAGGCAATGTCAACTTGGCATTTGACTGGCAGGCCCTGTTGAACGGCGAAGTACCTCTGTCCGCACCATATGGAGTTCCCGAGACCCGTTACCAAAGGAGAATCCGCGACGGTCTGTACACGCGGGCCAACCGGCACTACGATTTGCCGCTGGATAGAAGTGAACGTTACGTGACTCTGGCCGCGGCCGTGATGGACGACACCGTGTCACTGAGAGGCGAGTTCGCGGGTCTGGTCGATTCCCGCGTCACGGTCCAGGTGTCCCAGAGCCCGTGGAGGGACGTGGGCGAGCTGGTCACGAATTCTTCAGGATCTTATTCAGGCACGCTGAACCTGCCGCCCGGCGAATATCGCATCAGGTTGATTCACAAACCCACGGGGCTGGTCTCCGGTGTGACGCATATCGTTATCGAGGACGACACGGGGGACCCCGTACGATGAACCGTATACGTGGAAATAGGCTCCGGCGTCCCTTCAGGACGCATCGTCGCAGTACGGCGTGCAACGTTTCCGGGCCTTGAAAGGACCCGGCTCACCCCGCGAGACGCGGGACGTGTCCCTTGGGGACGTCAAGAGAGACCGTAGGGTCCCGCGGAACGCGGGATGCCCGCATTTTCGCCCGGCAGGGACGCCGGGACGCTACCGAGCGTCTACAGAAACGCGCGACCGTATTTGCGCCACCGAGCACTAGGGCACCCGCACCCCTAACTCCGCGCTACATATTCCTCCTGTACTGTCCGCCGGCCTTGAAGAGCGTGGCGGAGATCTGACCCAGCGAGCAGTACCTCACGGTTTCCATCAGTTCCTCGAAGATGTTGCCTCCCGACTGAGCCACGCGAAAGAGTCTTTCCAGGGCTCTCGGGGCCGTTTCCTTGTTCCGTTCCTTGAACTCTCGCAGACGATCGAGCTGCGAGTGCTTCTCTTCTTCCGTTCCCCGCGCCAGTTCCACGGCGCACTGCTCAGCGTAGTCCGCGTGGGGGTTCAAGAAGGTGTTGACGCCGATGATGGGATACTCGCCCGATGACTTGAGAGTTTCGTAGTAAATGGACTCATCCTGGATCTTGGTCCGTTGGTAACCCGTCTCCATGGCTCCCAGCACTCCGCCTCTTTTTGAGAGCCGCTCGAATTCCGTGAGCACCGCCTCCTCGACCAGGTCGGTCAGTTCCTCGAGGATGAAGCTCCCTTGATTGACGTTATCGACCTTGCTCATCCCCCATTCCTTGTTGATGATCAACTGGATGGCCAAGGCCCGGCGCACGGATTCTTCACTGGGGGTGGTGATGGCCTCGTCGTACGAGTTGGTATGGAGCGAGTTGCAGTTGTCGTAGACGGCTATGAGGGCCTGCAACGTCGTGCGAATGTCGTTGAAGTGAATCTCCTGAGCATGCAATGAACGGCCGCTGGTTTGAATGTGGTACTTCAGTTTCTGCGATCGTTCGTTCCCGTTGTACTTGTCCCTCATGGCGACGCCCCAGATCCGCCGAGCCACACGCCCGATCACGCCGTATTCCGCCTCCAAGCCGTTGGAGAAGAAGAACGAGAGATTGGGGGCAAAATCGTCGATGTGCATTCCTCGGGACAGGTAGTATTCCACGTACGTGAATCCATTGGCCAGCGTGAATGCGAGCTGCGTGATGGGATTGGCTCCCGCCTCCGCGATGTGATACCCGGAGATGGACACCGAGTAGAAGTTCCGGACGCGGTTCCGGATGAAGTATTCCTGCACGTCGCCCATCATCTTCAGGGAAAAATCGGTCGAGAAGATGCAGGTGTTCTGCCCCTGGTCTTCTTTGAGGATATCCGCCTGGATGGTGCCGCGAACGGTGCCAAGAACATGAGCCCGGATCCGCCGCGCCTCCTCGGGGCCGGGCTCGGTGCCGTTTTCTTCCCGATACTTGTCGATTTGTTGATCGATCGCGGCGTTGAAGAACATGGCCAACATCATGGGAGCCGGTCCGTTGATGGTCATGGAGACCGACGTGTTGGGCGCGGCAAGGTCGAAGCCCGAGTACAGCACCTTCACGTCGTCCAACGTGCAGATGGACACACCCGAAGTCCCAATTTTCCCGTATATATCGGGCCGCTCCTCCGGATCTCTGCCGTACAGGGTAACTGAATCGAATGCGGTTGAAAGACGCTTTGCAGGACTGTTCTCGGAAACGTATTTGAACCTCCTGTTCGTACGAAAGGGGTCTCCTTCACCGGCAAACATGCGGGTCGGGTCCTCATCCTGCCGTTTGAACGGGAATACCCCCGCGGTGTAGGGAAACATGCCCGGAAGGTTTTCCTTGAGTCTCCACCGGAGGATTTCACCGGGATCCTCGTACTTGGGGAGGGCCACTCTCGGCAGCATGGTTCCGCTGAGCGTCTTTGTCTTCAACGGAGTTCGGATCTCTTTGTCTCGCACCGTGAATACAAATTCGTCTCCGGAATAGGACTCCTTGATGTCGTCCCATTCCCCGATGAGGCGAAGGGCTCGCGGATCGAGCTTCTTCTCCACATCGTCCTGGAGTCGTTTGATGTGGCGTACAGGCGCGGATTCGTCATCGAGACCGTCTTCCCTGAGGGCCTTCACCGCGGTGTCCAGATGCCAGAGACGCCGCACCAGTGAGGCCTGCTCCGCGCCCCAGCCGTGATACCTGCGCACGGTGGCGGCAATCTCGGAGAGATATCCGGTCCGTTCCTGTGGAATGATGATGGTTCGGGAAGAGGATTTCTTGGACGGATTGTCCTTCAATCCCGTGGTCCACCGCACCCCGGTTTTTTCAGCGATCTTTCCAAGGATCCCCACGTACAAGCTGGTGACTCCGTCGTCGTTGAACCGTGAGGCAATGGTTCCGTAGACGGGGAAGCGATCCAGCGGCGTTCCGAAGCTCGCGAGGTTGCGCTGGATCTGTTTGCGCACATCATGAATCGCGTCCTCGGAGCCTTTGCGATCGTACTTGTTGATGGCGACGAGATCCGCGAAATCGAGCATATCGATCTTCTCGAGCTGACTCTGGGCACCGAAGTCCGAGGTCATGACGTACAAGGAAACGTCGGAAAGGGGAACGATTGCCGCGTCTCCCTGTCCGATGCCGGCGGTTTCCACGATGATGAGATCGAACCCCGCGGCCTTGAGGATCTCGATGGCTTCCTCGATGTGTGCCGGGACCTCCATGCCTTGGGCTCTCGTGGCCATGGAGCGGTAATAGACCCTGGGGGTGTGGATCGAGTTCATCCTGATACGATCGCCGAGGAGCGCCCCGCCGGTCTTGCGTCGTGTGGGGTCCACGGAGATGATTCCCACGGTCCTTTCCGGTTGATCGTTCAGGAACCTGAGCACGAGTTCGTCCGTGAGCGACGACTTGCCGGCTCCCCCGGTCCCCGTGATGCCCAAGACCGGCGCGGCGCGATCGCCGATCTTCTCTTTGAGCATGGAGCGAATCTGAGGCAGGTCTCCGTTCCCCGACATCTTGGCCGTTTCAACAGTGGTTATGGTATTGGCCAGGAGCTTCCAGTTGGTGGTGGAGAGGTCCGAGAGGTCTCCGTTGAGCGTGCCGTCGGATGTGGGGAAGTCGCATCTTTGCATGAAATCGTTGATCATTCCCTGAAGTCCCATCCTGCGACCGTCTTCAGGACTGTAGATCTTGGTAACGCCGTACGCCTCCAACTCCTTGATCTCCTCGGGCACGATGACGCCCCCGCCGCCGCCGAACACCCTGATGTGTTCGCAGTCGTGTTTCCTCAGAAGATCGACCATGTACTTGAAGAACTCGACGTGACCGCCCTGGTAGCAACTTATCCCGATGGCCTGGGCGTCTTCCTGGACCGCGGCGTCGACTATTTCCGCAACGCCCCGGTCGTGACCGAGGTGTATCACCTCCGCACCCGTACCCTGAAGAATTCGTCTCATGATGTTGATGGCCGCGTCGTGACCGTCGAAGAGAGAAGCCGCCGTGACAATCCTGATGTGGTTCGCCGGCTGGTATGGTTTCAGAGCCGGATTCATATCGACCTCCTGCGGTAGTGCGAGTGACTTACATGAGGCGTTCCTTGATGTACTGTGCAGGCGCGTCGATGTCCGAACCGCCCGGAAAGACTTCGGCCACGCCCATATCCTTGAGAACGGGAATATCTCTGCTCGGGATCACGCCCCCCACCAGGACCACGATGTCCGTTGCGCCCTTCGTCGTCAGTAAGTCGAACAGCTTGCGACAAATGGGAACATGTGCCCCGGACATTATGGACAGGCCTATCACATCGGCGTCTTCTTGGATCGCCGCCTCAACGATCATCTCGACCGTCTGATGCAGGCCCGTGTAGATAACCTCGAACCCGGCATCCTTCAGCGCATGGGCCACGACCTTTGCCCCGCGGTCGTGACCGTCCAGGCCGGGCTTGGCCAGAAGAATCCTTGGAATACTTCTGAGCGCCAATTCAACCTCCGTCGGTATGTGCATGAGGGAATTCAAGACTGAGATTCTCCCTACAATAATATATCGGTGCCTTGGATTCAACAACATTGGCACGTTCAAAGTCCGTTCCGGCCTTCCGCACCACGTGCGCTCAGTTCCCACCGCGGAACGACCGAGTTCTTAGTGTCTCTGATTTCAACTAATTAAGACAATAACCCGTCCCTTATCGTTCTCCTGCGATTGCGGGAAAGCCGAACAACAAGAGGAATTCCTTGACACTGGGGCTGAATCTGCTATATATTTACCAGTGATCATGTGGTGTTATATTTTCCTTATGTTTTGCCCCCTTAGAGGATGTGCCGGAAATGTTGTTTCGCATAACCGAGACACGTAAGCTTTCAGCAGGCGAATAGTTCCCGGGTGATACAACGTCCTTGGCAACCGGCATAAGAGGTATGGATTGAAGCTCACGAACCTCATGCAGAAGGCACTCCCCGCGTGTCTCATCCTCGCGGTCGTGTTTTCCGCCTTGACCGCGTATCCTTCCGAGGCCCGGGCGTTATCCTCATGGTGGGGCGGTTCCTCATGGTGGGATTGGTCCGACTTCAGGGGATCCGCGGCATACCGGATATCCCTGCCCAGCATATCCGGAACCTTCGAGGTGAGCGGAGAAACTGACGACTTCTCGAAATTCGGCTTCGGGGACGATCCGGACCTCTTCAACTCAGTCAACTTGGAATTCTACATTGATCGGCTCGGCTTCCGTGTCGAGGTCGAAGAGGACCACCGCTTCACTGGAAGACTTGAATCCTTGGCCGGGGAATCCCGCATATCGGAACTCGACCTGCGCGGGATTCGCCTGGGACTGGACTTGGACGTCATTCGAACGCCATTTGCCAGGGCCGGCATTGACTTCACCGGTTATCTGCACGAGATCAAGTTTACGGACAGACGGGGGGAATCATCGGCTTGGACGTGGACGCATTATTCGGGAAAGGAGCCCCTTCAGTTGGGTGTTCACGCTCGGATCTTTCCCGGTCGTATTCGTGACGTGCCTATCACGATCCAGGGGCGATTTCGTTTTCCCGTTCCGTTTCTCGACCGACCCACTGAGGCCAAGATCACGGACTGGGAAATCTCGGCCGGTCTCCGCCCCGCGATCTGGGAGACGAGTCTCCTCGGACATTCCACGTTTTCGTTCGGCATCGAAGGCGGGTACCGTATGAGCTACCTGATGTTTAGCTCAACGCCGTTGCCAATCCATGCGGACGAAGGGCAACAACCGAACATCGACGGTGCCGAGGCCAATGTGACCGCCCGATGGGGGGGCGCGTTTATCCAGGCGGTGGTTTCGTACTAAGCCTTCCGCCCGGTCTCTTTGTGGGGAAGGCTTTCCGAAACTGTGTCAAAACCCAAAGATCCGCCCGAATCGTGCCACGTAGGGGCGGGGTTTACCCCCGCCTTTTTTCGGTTCACCCACGCCTACCGTTACAGGAAGAACTGTCTCCAATTTGGCCAAACCAGCGAACCCGACCATGGATAAACAAAAGCATGGTCCACGATTCCCAAGCGTACCGGGTTCTGCCAGATGTAAACCGCAACCGTCTCCAGGGATTCATCCTTTCGCAAGGCATGATCGTAGAAGCTGCGCTGCCACAATGTCCGTGTTGGATCCAGTCTTCGACTCTTTGGCGTCATTCTCCCTTTGAACAGACGAAGAAACTCTACGATTTCTTCGTCCTGCAGCAGCAGGTGAACATGGTCCGGCATGATGCACCACGCGTAGAGAGATGTCTTACGTTCCGAAGCCAGGTCAGCCAGGAGTTGGACGGCCACATCTGCAAGCTCAACATAGATGTGGAACCATGGGTGCCTGTGCGATGCCGCAATGGTGACAGAGAACACGTCGTTCTGACGGTAGGCATCCCCGGGTAATCGTATTGTTTTTCGTTTCGGCAGGTTTGTAATACGTTTCATATTGTCGCAACCGGGCGGGGGTTAACCCCGCCCCTACCGATCGCATCGTTGTTCCTTGCGGGCGGGGGTTAACCCCGCCCCTACGTCGCGGCGTGCCACGATTTGGACGGGTATCCGGGTCTTGAGACACTTTCTTCCAGCCCTACTCTTCCTTCCCATGGATACGGTACCCGAGCATGTGTCGCCGGAGCAGGTCGAGGGCCTGCATTGCCGCGAGGGTCCTCACCCATTCACGGTGACCGGGCAGGAAGAACCCGCGGGTGAGCACCGTGTCCGGAGCGGCAAGGCCCAGATAAAAGGTCCCCACGGGCTTCGTGGGGGTTCCCCCTCCGGGGCCGGCGATTCCCGTTACGGAAAGCCCAATGTGGGCATCGGCAACCTCGCTGGCACCAACGGCCATTTCCCGAGCGCAGGCATGCGACACGGCTCCGTGATCGATGAGGGTTTGCTCACGGACCCCAAGTATCTTCATCTTCACATCGTTCGAATAGGCGACCACGGACCCCATGAACGTTCGGGACGACCCCGGCACGCCGGTGATCATTTGTCCTATCATGCCGCCGGTTATCGACTCCCCCAATGCAAGCGTCAGCCCTCTGTCCGCGAGCAATTCCAGGACCACGGCCTCCATTGACCTGCCGTCCGCGGACAGAATGTTCTCGGGGATCCGTTCGTTGAGCGCGGCCTGCTTCGCGTCCAGCAACCGAAGCGCCTCTTCTTCGGTGTCGGCCACCACGTCGATCCGCAGGCGGATGATGGGAAACCTTGGCAAGAATGCGAGATGATAGTTCTCCTCGTCTCCCGAGACATCCGAGAGGATTTCTCCCAACTTGGATTCCGAGAGTCCGTAGACTTTGAGCGTGCGGGTGCGGAAGACCCTCCGGGGCCCGCCGAACCGCTTCAGGATGGCGGGGATGCCTTGTTCCCGAATCATCTTGATCAGTTCTCTCGGCACGCCGGGGAAGAACAACGCGATCCTCTCATCTTTTTCGATCATGAAGCCCGGCGCGGTGCCGTAATCATTGGGAAGAGGGACCGCGCCCTGTGGGAAGAGCGCCTGCTTCGCGTTGCTGGGCGACATGGGACGTCCCCACTGCTTGAAGCGTGCTTCAATTCGGGCGAGCTGTTCCCCGTTCGACTCCAGGGGAACGCCCAGAAATGCCGCGACCGAAGCAGAGGTCTTGTCGTCCTCCGTAGGTCCCAATCCTCCCGACACAATGGTCACCGGGGCTCTGCCCATCGCGCTCCCCAGCGCATCGGCAATGAGCGCGGCGTCGTCGCCCACCGAGGACATGCCCTTGGTTCCGATGCCCACGGAGCGAAGCTCCCGCGAAATGGTCTCCCTGTTGGTGTCGGTAATGACGCCGTTGACGATTTCATTCCCGATGGTCAGTATCCACGCCTCGATTGGTGATTCCATCAGTGTGCCTCATCCCAGTTGTTCCCAATGGCCGCGTCGACGACGAGCGGCACGCTGAGTTCATATGCGCGCTCCATCTCTCGTTTGAGAAGTGCCGCGGTTTCTTCAGCCGCGTCTTTCCGAGCCTCGAGAATCAGCTCGTCGTGCACCTGGAGTATCATCCGGGCCGGCAGTCCGCTTCGTGCCAAAGAGTCGCTCACTTTTATCATTGCGAGTTTGATGAGGTCCGCCGCGGTCCCCTGGATCGTCGTGTTGATGGCCACCCGTCGAGCCCCTTGCTGCGCGATCTTGTTGGTACTGTTGAGTTCCGGGAGAAAACGCTTCCTTCCAAGGAGCGTGGAGACGAAGCCGGCCTTCGCGGCCTTTTCGGGCACCTCTTCCATGTACCGTCTGACCCCGGCATAGGTTGCGTAGTAGTCTTCGAGATACTTGCGGGCCATGCCCAAGCCCACTCCAAGCTGTTCAGCCAACCTGTACGGGCCCATGCCGTACATGATTCCAAAGTTGATGGCCTTTGCCTTGCGCCGCATCTCGGGGGTCACGTGCGCGGGCGGAACCTGAAAAACACTGGCCGCGGTTATGGCATGGATGTCCTCTCCTCCGGAAAACGCGTCCTTCAATCGCCGATCGTTCGACAGATGGGCCATAACCCGGAGTTCGATCTGCGAATAGTCGGCCGCGACAAACACGTGATCGTCCGCGGGTATGAAGGCTCGGCGGATTTTCCGTCCTTCAGTGGATCGGACCGGGATGTTTTGCAGATTGGGGTCTGATGACGACAAGCGGCCGGTGGCTGCAACCGCCTGATTGTACGAAGTGTGTATTCGGCCGGTCTTGGGGTTGACGAGGCTGAAGAGTGCGTCCACGTAGGTTGACTTGAGTTTGAAGATGGACCGGTATTCCAGAATCTTTTTCGGCAACTCGTGTTGAAGAGCCAACTGTTCCAGGACATCCAGTGATGTTGACCGACCGGTCTTCGTCTTTTTCAGGGGTTTCAGTCCAATCCTGTCAAAAAGAATCACCCCGAGTTGCTTGGGTGAGTTGATGTTGAAGGATTCGCCTGCAAGGTCGTAGATCTCCTGCTCGGACCGGTCGAGCATCTCTCCGAATTCCAGAGACAGGAACTGCAGGTACTCGGTGTCCACCCGCACGCCGGTCAACTCCATGTCGGCCAAGACTGGAATCAGAGGCAACTCAATGTTCCTGAACAGATCGCCCAAGCCCTCGGTCTCGACTCTCGGGCAGAGGATCTCGGCCACCCTCAAGGTCGCGTCCGCATCTTCACAGGCATAGGTTGCGGCCCTCGGAATGTCCACTTCGGAAAAGAGCGTTTGGTTCTTGCCCGTTCCGATCAGGTCTTTGATCGGGATCATGGCATGATGGAGGAACAGTTGGGCCAGGTCGTCCAGCGAATGACCGCGGCGGCCCGGATCGAGCAGGTACGACGCGAGCATGGTATCGCAGGCGATGCCCCGGATCTGAACCCCCTCCTTCATGAGAACGATCATATCGTACTTGATGTTCTGCCCCACCTTCTCGAGATGTTCGTCTTCCAGGATCGGTTTGAGCGCTGTGAGCACATCGGCTTTCGGAAGTTGCGTGCCTTCGGTGTGAGCGACGGGTACGTAGCACGCCTTGCCCCCTTCCGCGCACAGGGACACCCCGACGAGATCCGCGCGTACCGGCTCCTGTGAGGTGGTCTCCAGGTCCACGGCAAACCGGCCGATTTCGGACATGTTCGTGACCCACCGGTCGAGATCCTCCATTCGCACGATTGTCTCGTACCCCGAGTAATCAAGACCCTGTTCAGGAGGGAGCTCGTCCAACAACCGTTTGAACTCGAGTTCTCTGAAGATGCTTCGCAGTCTTTCCACGTCCTGCTGGTCCTGAGTAAGGTCTTCAACGCTCAGTTGGAGCGGAACTTCAGGATTGAGGCCGACCAGATCACGGCTCAGGACGGCCTTGTCCTCATGGTTCCGTATCTTTTCCCGTACCGCCTTCTGACCGACGTCGTCGAGCCGAGCGAGGAGTTGTTCGAGAGACCCGAACTCACGGAGAAGTTTGGCCGCGGTCTTTTGGCCCACCCCGGGTACTCCGGGTACGTTGTCGGAACTGTCTCCCATGAGGGCCAACAGATCCCTGACCCCTGAAGGAGGTACCCCGAACTTGCGTTCCACCCCTGCGGAATCGTAGACCGTGTCGCGCTGGGGGTCCCACATGAGGACGTCATCACCAACGAGTTGCATGAGATCTTTGTCCGCGGACACGATGACGACCTTCCATCCCTTTTCGAGAGCCTGTCGGGTGAGCGTCGCGATGATGTCGTCGGCTTCGAATCCTTCCACCGACAGCGAGGGCAATCGGTATGCATCCACCACTTCGTGAATCTTGGGGATCTGGAGTCTCAGATCGTCGGGCATCTCCGGCCTATTCGCCTTGTATTCCGTGTACTTCTCGTGCCTGAAGGTCGGGCCCTTCGCGTCGAACACCACGGCGATCCTGCTCGGCGATTTGTCCCTCAATGTCTTGACGATCATGTTGGTGAATCCGAACACCGCGCCCGTGGGGAATCCTTGGGAGTTCGAAAGCCCTCCCGTGGCATGGTACGCCCGGTAGATGTAAGCGCTGCCGTCAATGAGATAGATCTCGTTTTTACTCGTGGCCATAGGTGCCTCATTCGTTTCCGGATATGGGCCGTTAATGCACCGGCGGGGCTACGGAGTCCTCAGCATTTCGGACACATCCGTACTCGCTTCACTCCCTCCAGTACCGCGGCGAAGAGCCGATGCCCCTCAAGCACGGGTCCGTGACCCAGGAGGATGAGCTTCGACCGTGCCCTGCTCAACGACACATTCAACCGTTTCCTGTCCGCCAGAAAGGACGTGACGCCGTCGGACCGTGACAGGGACAGGATGATGACCTCGCGCTCGCCGCCTTGAAAGCGATCTACGGTATCCACGGAGAGGCACGGAAGCCCGTTTCCCTGCGAAAGGCGTCTGCGAATCAGTGCCTGTTGGGCCCGGTACGGGGTGATGACTCCAACCTCGTCCGCAGGCACGCCGCCCGCCACAAGGCTTTCGATGATTCTCCCCGCGACCTCGGCTTCTTCCGGTCTTGCCTGTCCGCCGTTGGGGCCCTCAACGTCCACGAACACCACGGGAGACCGGGGATCCACGATTTCGTTGACCTCCGGATCGGAGGAGACTCCCGGCTCGATGCACAGCCGACGATTCCCGGCGTCCGGCGAGGGGTACAGAGCACCGTCATAGAACAGGCGAGAGGGAATGTCCTGGACCTCACGGTTCATGCGGTACTGCATCTTCAACCGCGAAATCCCCTCGTCAGGCACCGTGGAAAGGAGTCGTTCGAAAAGGGACTGCTCCAGTCCGGGGCCATCGCCCGGCTCTGGTGCCGGACCGCGGGTCTGCACGATGGGAGGCAGCTGCAAGTGGTCTCCGCCGAGGACGAACCGCGGGGCACAGGTCAGTGGAGCAAGTGTTGCCGGTTCGTCCAGTTGACCGGCCTCATCCACGATTACCCGGTCGAACTTCTGCCTGAGAAAGAACGGATGTGTGGCGCATTGGTACGCGGTGGCACCGACCAATCGGGTACCCGTGACCCGCCTGCGAAACTCCGAGATGCCCATGTCAACCGCGGCCAGGTCCCGGAGTAGGGTAGGGGGCGACCCGATACGTTCCAGGGCATCGAGGAAGGCCCTCGACACCGTCGATCGACGCCCGACTCGAAGGAATTCCCGCACTCCCAGGTCCATTACGGACAAGAGCAGCCCGTCCAGTGCCACGTTCGTGGGGCATGCCACCAGGACTCGTTCCCCGCGATCCAGGCACAACCTTATGAGCCTGGCAAGCACGCGGGTCTTGCCGGTACCCGGCGGACCATGAATCAGGTGAAAGGTTTCGCTCGCCAGAGCCGCCCTGACGGCCGACTCCTGGTCCTCGTTCAACTCCGCGATCAACCCTTCGGAGAAACACAAATCGTCGAGATCCGATGAGCCGTTGGTGTGGGCTTTATCGCTCGTGTTCCCGCGCGGACACGATCGGCTCAGGGTATCTTCCGGTGCTCCCCGGACCACGAGACTTACGACGGACTTGTGCGCCCTGGTGAGGAATTCGAACAACGACTGCCGTGCCGCCTCGCGAGGTCGGGAAAATGGAAGCCGATCGAGGAACCACCCGTCTCGAGGTTCCGGTATTTCACGGTCACTGGATTCCTCTCTCTCCGACATGGGGACGGGAACCCTGAATCTCACGAATATACGGTCTTCATGGATCCGCGTAACCCAGGCTCGAAACGCTTCCGGTGCGCATGGATCCCCCTGATGGACAATCAGCTCTTCGCCCGGGGCAACATCGGAAGCCCCTTGGGGATCGGCCAAAATGCCCACGGCGAACGCGAGGCCGCAGGAACGCTCGGTATGGGAATCCATATCCATCGTCAGCTCGGCCAAAGAGATGGTACGACCCGCGTCGATTCGGCTCTGCAACGTCGAGCAGTCCAGCACCCGTGAAAATTCACCTTCTGAGGCCCATATATCCGTCGAGACGAGCCTGATCCATCGGTCGTAATACTCCCGCTCCTCCCCACCCGGAGCCGGCGGGGAGCCGGCCGGTCCACCGAAGAGCCGATGACAGTTTTTTCTGTTGAAACACGTGCCTTGCCTTGAACAAGGGGGCAGCCCGCCAAATCTCTGGTAGAAATCCTCGTCCGACGTGTATGAGTGCTTGAGAGCGACCACTCTGTTGCGGCCGCTGAGAATTCGGGCCTTGAGATCGCCGGCCGGCATTCCTGCACACGAATCGACTCGGCCATTGGCGGAGTACATGACCCGGCCGTCGGCAATGTGTTCGCCGGCTTCCGAGAACAAGAGGCCGTACGCGTACAATTGCCGGCGATGGGCATCCACGGGAACTCGGCCCGACTTCAGTTCCAGAATCAAGGATTCGTCACGTCGTCGAAAGATCGCGTCGGCGCGTCCCTTGAGCCCCCATCGAGAAGAAATGCGATCGATCTCGACATCCGCGCCGGCGAAGCACTTCCCGTTGTCGGACAACCATTCGGCAAGATTGCGGAAATGACCTTCGGCTTCACGTTCCAAGTCACGGTCGTCGACTGATACCGCGGAGCCGGGGAGAATCTCTTTGAGTGAGGGGAGGGCCGTCTGGTACGCTTCGTCGAACCGAACGTCATCGCCGCATCCGTGGTGCACGAGGCGATCGAAGAGTTCGTGGATCAAGCGACCCTTTGCTTGCCAAAAGGGTTCACCGGTACCGGTACGGAATCGCACATCGACCGATCGGAGGCATTCCCCGGCTTCAACGGCATCGGTCACGCTCACCGGGCGGTGTGGTTCCAGGAGAAGTTCGCTCTCCGGCGTGGCCGTATAGATCAACGTCCCGTCGTCAAGCGCATTGTTCAGGTCGAGAAAGTGCCCGCAGATCGTCGCGGCATGTCGACACAACAGGGGAAACTCGTAGAGAGCCGGACCGGCGAATTCCGGAACCATGATGAATGTCCGGTGCTTGTCCTTCTCCTCCGCGATCTCCAACCCTCGAAAGAGATATCCTCCCCGTGGGGCCTTCGTGGGCTCCGCCGCAATACGGACCACGCGTCCGTGGACGCACTCCCTCGTTTCTCCCGGCAGCATGGGCGGTAATCTAGCACAGCCGCGGGATGTCCACAACTCATCCCTACACCGCGTCATGTGCTCGTAAGCATTTGCTTTCCCCCGCGACGGCTATCCCTGGTTCAGGATGTCCATGATCCGTTTGCCGTACAGGCGGCTCTCATCGTCGTCGGCCGTCAGCTCGATCCCGGACGGAGAATCGACACCCAAACCCAGCTCCACGGCCCGTGCAATCTGTTCTTGGTCGAATATCTTCGGCTTCATAATGGACTGATTGCTGCCCAGTAATTGAAGGATTGCCACGCCAACCGCGTCCGTGGCGATCCGGTCGGTTGAGGCGAGAAAGACGCCGGCCTTGGCCCGTTTACCAACCATGGGGCCGCCGTCCACGAAGGCCTCCACGGCATCGAGTACGACGAGCGCCGGCTTGAACGGTTCGTTGATTTCCGCGATCATCTTTCGCTGATGGGGCGACGAATGGAGCTCCTTCATGTAGTGGAATCCATGACGAGTCGTAGGGACGCAGCCCACGTGCAGCTTCAACGAAATGGTGAATACCCCGCCGTACTGATGCGTTTTGAGGCAGCAAGTGGAAACAAGACACTCCGATTCCAGAATCGGTCGAGCGATTCGAAAACCCCTTTCCCAGTGACTCCCCTCGGCCTTCATGAGCACCCAGTCCTCTTGCGGTAAGGTATCGAAGTCGATGACCTTCACGTTGAGTTGTTCCATGAGCGGCACAATTCCCATCTCGTCCATAACATGACGAGTAGGCGGATAACTCCTCTCACCGAGACTTATGGACTTGGCCCCCATCGCCCACAGCTCTTTCACCAGCGCGACCAGCGTATCGTTGTGCGTTGAGCCGGGGTACCGATCCGCGGTATTGAAATTCGGCTTGACGAGGACGTCCTTATTCTTGACCGGATTGACGGCAAGAGTTTTCAGGGAAGCTTTTACTCCCTCTCCGCGATCTTCGGTCTTGACGAGCGATACTCTGCTCTTCCCCGCGGCCGCCTGCAACTGGAAGGGGTCCATGATGGCCAGACCGACTCCCGCTGCTCCCGCAAATTTCAGAAAATCCCTCCGAACCAAGGTGGTCATTGCCTGTCTCCTTTCTCCCGTTTGGTCTCAGCAATTCTCGTTACCGCACGTCTCCGGGGCCGGACGTGCAGGACGGATTAAGTATTTCGGTAGAAGCCCGTCTCTCGGTATTCGATCCTCCGTGTCCGGTTTTCGCTTTTCGGTGCACGCAGGCTTCCGCATATTATGCCGGCTTCTGAGAGAAGGCGGTCTCGGTTCAATTATCTCATAATAGCTCGTAATATCAATATATGACGGATCGGAAAGGAGTTCGGTTTCGACAAGTAAGGAAGCGTGCGGAAACGAATCTCCGCGGGACTGCGCTCCTCGCAATGACAAACGTGAAGGCGTCCGCAGTATTCTGGGAGCGACACTATATCTGTTGGGAACGGTCCCTCACATTCATCTCGATCCGGTTCGTACCGGAATTGTGGGAGATCCGGACGACAATAAGCCTCATTCAAGCGGTCCATTGCGTGCGCACACGTGCAGAAACGAGTCCCGGTCCGGCTGCGCAACCGGAGAGGACGAGAGACGATCCGGCACGAATCCATGTATTCAAGCCCCACCCCAATACATTACGACGCCGATACCAATACGAATCCAGATATGTTACACCTGACCCCAACATGACCCCAATACCGATGCACACGCGCGTGATGATCGTGATCGCCGCGCTCTTGGCGGTTTTTCTCGGTGCTCTCGATGCCCTGATCGTTTCCACGGCCATGCCCACCATTGTGTCCGATTTGGGGGGCCTCGAACTGTACGGCTGGGTATTCTCGGGATATATGCTGGCACGAACCATCGCCTTGCCCATCGTCGGCAAGTTGTGCGACATGTACAGCACCAAGAAACTCTTCGCGGTCACCATGGGGCTTTTCATCATTTCTTCATTGTCAGCGGGCGTCGTCACCACCATGCCGCAACTGATCCTATTGAGGGCGATTCAGGGTTTGGCCGCGGGGGGAACGTTTGCCGTCGCGTATATTGTCGTGGCGGATATATCACCTCCCGGTCAGCGAGCCCGCATGATGGGGTCGATCAGTCTTGTCTGGGGACTTGCAAGCGTTCTGGGGCCCGTATTGGGAGGCGCCATCGTCACGTACCTTCCCTGGCCCTGGATTTTCTATATCAACGTCCCTGTGGGAGGAGCGGCATTGTTCGCCGTGATGGTCTATTTCAAGGAGTTTCGGGAGAAACGGGCCGACGCGTCCATCGACTACTGGGGAGCCGCAACTTTGTCCGCGGCGGTGCCGGCGTTTCTGTTGGTCGTCCTCCTGGGAGGCAGGGAATACAGCTGGGCGTCGCCTCAGATCCTCGCATTGACTATCGCGGGTCTTGTGCTCGGCGGCGCGTTTCTGTTCGCCGAGTCGCGTGCTGCAAGCCCCATTCTGAGCCTCGATCTGATGCGCACCCCCGGTTTCTTGTACAGTAGCTCTATCGTGTTCTTTTGCAGCTTCGCGATCTTCTCGCTCATCGCGTTCATCCCGCTCTTCGTCCAGGGTGCCCTCCTCATGAAGGCTGCGGACGTGAGCATAGCCATGATTCCGCTCAGTCTCGGTTGGTCTGCAGGGGGGCTTGCAAGCGGCCATTTCATGAGCCGTATCGGTCCCAAGATGACGTGCATTCTCGGATCGCTGTGCATCTGTACGGGGATTTCAGTTGCACTTTCCTTTACTCCGGAAACAAGTCTGATCTCCTGCTGCGCCGTATTCGGCGGAGTCGGCATCGGCATGGGCTTCATCTTCATCGGTACGCTCATCGCGGCTCAAAACAGCCTTCCGCAGGCGGATCGCGGAGTGGCCACAAGCTCGCAACAGTTCGCTCTGAACCTTGGCGGGACCATCGGCGTGGGAGTTTCGGGCGGCATTCTGGCGGCAAAGACTATGAAAGTGCTCAAGGAAAGAATTTCCGTGTCTCCGGATCCCGCGGTTGAGATCCCGTCGACGTCTCAATTGAGTCGGCATGTTCAGGACCTGCTGCGGCCGGAATTCCAATCGTCCTTTTCCCCTGAAGTGGTTCACGCACTCAAGGACGCAGTGGCCGCGGGTGTCGTCGCTGTATTCTGGACGGCCCTGGCGGTAAGTCTGTTGAGCGTCGTCCTCAGCCTTGCCATGCCGGCACGAGAGTCGTGAACCGGCCTCGAGAGCTGGGGCCTTCTCCATGGGCGTTTGTAGGGAAGAGACCGGCACGGAGACCGACGCTTAAACCCTCGAGATTGCCACGGGCTTTGTCCTCGCAACGACAACCTCTACTATGTCATTGCGAGGAGTGAAATCCCGCGCAGAACGCGGGAAAGCAATCTCAGCGCGAAAAATACGTAACCGAACTTATGAAATTCTCCACTAAGGTTTGGGTGTTCCGGCCCATTTGCCCGCCATTTCAGTGTAGCGAGGCATGGCCATAAATTCTTCCGGACTCCAGATCCAGAACTGACTGAGAGAAGGATTGGAGGTGATGATGTCATTTTGCCACTGATCGCCGAGTAACTGCACTCTGCGAATATAATAGTTCTGGATAATCCCCCCATATGCGTCAAATGTTATGGTGCCCCGCGGGGCCTTCAGTTCGAGTGAACGCATTATTTTCACAAAGTCTTGACCGCGGACTTCTCCTCGCGACTTCTCCAGGGCCTCCGCGATCGCCATACCCGTAATGTACCCTTGCTCCGCATAGAGGGTGGGGGCGCGACCGAATTTCTTGGTGAAATCCGATTTGAATTTGCGGTTCTGGGGATTGTCCACAAGCAAAGACCAGTGGGATTCGCTGACTATCCCCTCGGCGTTCTTGCCCTGTTTGGCCAACACGTTCTCGTCGACAAGAAACCCCTTGGCGACCACCGCGATTTTTCCCCTGAGACCGGATTCGGCGAACTGCTGGATGAATCGAGGCGCATCCCCACCTGCAAAGAACACCAGGGCCACGTCCGCATCGGGCCGTATTTCGGCCAGCAACGGTTTGAAATCCTGAGTTCCCAGACGTGTCCAGAGCTCCTGGACTACTTGTCCGCCCATTTTCGTGAAGGTCCGCGCCATTCCGCCGATCTGTTCATAACCGGCCGCATTGGCAGGCCCGAGGGCTACCGCCTTCCGATAACCCTGCTCATATGCCCAGGCTCCCAGAGGGTGCCCGCCGCCGCTGTTGCTGAAGGACACGCGCACAGTGTAGGGACCGGCATCTCTCTGGGTCACATCGTCCGCGCCGGCATTGGATATGACAAAGGGTATTTCACGTTCCGTAGCCAAGGTTGCGAGGCGGTACGCGCACCCGGAATCCACTACCCCGGCCAGGATGTCTATCTTATCCTTTTCGATGAGTTGGTGCGCGGTGTCGAGGGCCAATGTTACGACATTGCTCTGGATGTTTCTGACCAGGACTTCAATGTCGCGACCGCCCGCCTTGTACCCGATTTTCTCCATATACAGGTCGAGCCCGTCTCGCATGTCCGTTCCAAGCGACTTGTAGACTCCGGACAGCGATGTGCAAAAACCGATCTTGACGGGGTCTGCAAGTGAGATCATCGTGAAACACAGACTGAGGGCGATCACGATGGAGATACGGAACAACGACAAGGCGATCGTCTGTTTACCCGGCATAATTTTCGCTCCTTTCTTCCAACAAACCTACCTACTTAGCCGGCCGCGGCTGCGGTCCTCTCCGATCGGAGACCGGCGGTTCGAAGGCCGGCGGCCGTGGTGTAACGGGATAAATTGCGGCAGTTAATCAGAATCTGCCATAGCCGGTCGAGTTTGACAAGTTTTGTTTTGCCGCGGGCAAGGCATGAATTCCGGGGATTCGGGGGGAGGTAAAGTGACGCGCTCTGAATTTCGCGGCGATCCTGATCCGGTTCCTCAACGGTCGCGCCGATAGCTCCAGTCCTTGCGGGGAGCGCGGGGAGGAAGCAATCTCAATGCTTCATGAAAGGCCGGCATTGCCGTGCCTCCCTTCAGTCGGGCTCGCCATGACTCTCGTGAAGCTGTTGGCGTATTCAAGAAGGGGAACCAAGGCTGCGCCTTTTCGAGGATCTCGAACGACGCGACCGCGACAGGTTATTCTCTCCGTGCAGAGGTTTCGATGGTGATTCCGTACTTCTCGATCTTTGCCAACAAGGTGGGTCTGGACATGCCCAGAAGTCGGGCCGCCTGAGATCGGTTTCCCCCGGTGAGGTTGAGGGCTTCGGAGATGACCTCCGCAGAGAAGCTGTCCACAAGATCCACGAAAACCTTGTTGCTGGTCCCGCTGCATAGAGTCTTCCGCAACCACTGACGGACCGTATCGGCTTCGGAGAGACCTTCGGTCTCCTTTTCGTGCTTTCCGCCGCTCATCGCCATGGAGATCTCTTCCTGGTTGATCGGCGCTCCCCGGCTGAAGATGAGCGCCTTCTGCACGGTGTTGGCCAATTCCCGGACATTTCCGGGCCAGTAGTAGTTGGTGAGAACCGAAATTGCCCGATCGGTAAATCCCGGGTGCCTGATATTCATCTGAGCGCAAAAACGTTTCAGAAACACCTCGGCGAGAAGAGGGATGTCGCCGACACGCTCGCGCAGGGGAGGGAGTTGAAGGGTGACCACCTTCAGGCGATAGTAGAGGTCTTCTCGGAATCGACCCTCCTCGAGGGCTGCTTCCAGGTCGCGATTGGTCGCAGCGATCACGCGGACATCCACGGGAATGGGGGCTCTCCCTCCGAGCCGCTCAATACTCTTCTCCTGGAGAAGCCGAAGGATTTTCGCTTGGATGCTGAAGGGCATGTCGCCGATCTCGTCGAGAAACACCGTACCCCCATCGGCCTGTTCGATCTTTCCAATCTTTCGTGCGGTCGCTCCGGTGAACGCACCTTTCTCGTAGCCGAACAGTTCACTCTCCAACAGTGTTTCGGGGATGGCTACGCAGTTGATAACCACGAACGGTTTGTCGCGGCGCACACTGTGGTGATAAATCGCGGCCGCGGCAAGCTCTTTTCCCGTTCCGGACTCGCCCCTGATCAGTACGGTCGCGTCCGTGGGTGCGACCCTTCCGATGGCCTTGAACACCTCCTGCATGGACCTGCTGCGACCGTATATCGCTTCACTCGCACTTTCCTCAGGGTCGGGCCCAATGGCGACCTTGGACCGCATGAATCGACCGGCGTCGAGGGCCTTGTCGATCAGCGACAACATCTCCGGGATTTCAAAGGGCTTGAGCACATAGTCGAAAGCCCCCAGCTTCGTGGCCTCTATGGCCGTGTCCGTCGTGCCGTACGCGGTCATGACGATGACGGGGAGTTTCGGCTGTATCTTGTGAATGGACTGAAAGGTCTCCAGACCGTCCATGCCGGGCAGTCTCAGATCCGTAATCACAAGATCCGGCACTTTGTCCTTGACCTGCTCCAGTCCGCTCTCCCCGGTTGGAGCTGTTGCCACGTCGTGACCTTCCTGGGTCAGCAACTTTTCAAAGCTGCTTCTCAATTGCGGGTCATCGTCGATTACGAGGATTTTTCCCAAGATTCATCCTCCCGTTCGGGCAGGGTAATGACGAAGCAGGCACCCTCGCCCTCGTCGGATTGGAGATCGAGCCAGCCCCCGTGTTCTTCTACGATCTTCATTGCGATGCTGAGCCCCAACCCGGTGCCTTCCTCCTTTGTGCTGAAGAACGGCTGAAACATCTTGGTGCGAACCGATTCGGACACACCCGGGCCGTCATCCTGTACGCTCACGATCACCACTCGACCTCCGTTATCCGATTCCGTCGTCCTCTCTTCAATCCATATGGTGCCGCCCTCAGGCATCACCTCGCACGCGTTGACGATCAGATTGACGAGGACTTCCTTGAGTTGATCGGGATCGGCCGATATAAGAGGCAGCCTGCCGTTCCGTTTCACGTCCACCTTCACGCTGTACGACTCCAGGCGATGTTTGAGAAGCTGAACGGCCGTATCTACGACGTCCGAGGGACTGACGGCACGCATACTGAGTTTCGGGCGCCGGGAGTACGCGAGGAAATTGCTCACGATCTTGTCGATGTTTCGGATTTCTTCGGAAATGACTTCGAAGTCTTCCTTCTGTAGCCTGGTCAGATCCAGGCCGCGTTCGAGGGAGAAGAGTCTCATCTTCACCGACGTGAGCGGATTACGCACGCTGTGAGCAACGCCTGCGGCGAGTTTCCCCACCATGGCCCATTTCTCGGCCATCTGGAGATGCTCTCGACTCCATTCCAGTTTGTCTCTCGTCTGATCGATGTCTCGGAGCAGGCTGTCGAAGCGGTTACCCAATGCCTTCACTTCGTCCTGCATTCGCTCCCCCGCGATGGATTTGTCCGTTCCCGCCGCCAACTGACGAATCGGCCCCAGGACCTGTTTGATCAGCGTATACCCCAGGAACAACCCAAGGAGTACCACACACAGCAGTGCTGCCAGAGCCATTCGATACACGATTTCCGCCCGATTGCGATTCGCGCTGACCGCGTCGGCCACCCGCTTCTCATGGATCACTTGGTAATCGAGACACAACCGAATGATATCGAAGAACTCGCCTCTGACCCTCTGTTGAAGCGAGAATCCCTCACCTTTTTTCCCCTTCTTGTAGAGATCCACAACTTCGTCCCGCTGCTGTCGATAGCGGATGTATCGAGAATCGATCTCGTTGAGAATCTCCCTCGCTCTCTCCGTGCCGGCCCATCTGCGAGCCTGTTTCAACCATTCTTCAAAGGATTCGTGGTGCTTATTCAGTTCCTTGAGCCAGGTAGGGTCTTCGTCCTGGAAATAGTAGGTCACGTACCCTTTCTGCATGACCAGAGCCGTCTTGAGCGCCTGAGCAGCTTGAAGGGCAGGAATTTCAGTGTCCGTCACTTTGTAGAAGATGCCCTCCATAATGAGGACATGCCATATCGAGGCAATTCCTCCACCGACCGTAATGAGAACGAGCAAGGAAAGCATGAGAAGGATTCGTGACCGCAAGCCCATCGACTTCCACGCACTGGAAAGCCCATGCTTTTTGGTCTTCGCTTTTGGCTGAGTGAAATCAATAGGTTCTTTGATGGGGGTCGAAGTCAACGCTTCTTGTTCCTTTATAGCGGAAGCACGGATATCTTCCATACTGTCGATCGGCCCTTCACGGGCCGTCATCCGTCAGGTCTTCGCGTGCAACCCGTCACATACGGAGGGCATCGCATGTCGCATGGAAACGTACGGCCGGGGTCGCGATCGGTATGAGTTCATTTTGCCGCATCTTTGGCATTGTTATAGATTTCCCTCTCGTCGATACGATGATCGATCATGTAAATGAGCTTCATCTTGTCTCGCAGCAACTGTTTCAGTTGCGGCAGTCTGTCCCTGTCAAAGCCAAATGCTCGGATATAGGCACGACGGCTCCCTTTCGGTGCATTGTCGTAAGAGGTGAGAATACTGACGAGCCTGCCGCCGTAGCTGCGCACAACATCCGTAACTTCCTTGATGGACCCCGGTCGATCCTCCAGCGTCACGCCAAACTGCAGCCCCCGTTTGAGAAGGCCGGTCACCGAAACAATTGCGCGGAATATGTCGCTTTTGGTTATGATCCCTACTACTTGTCCGGACGTATCCATCACGGGGCAGCCCGAGATCTTTCGGTCGAGGAGCGTTTGCGCGGCCTCTTCCACGGTATGGTCGTATCGTACGGTCACGGGCTTGCGACTCATGATTGCGCCCATTTGTACCCGGGACAGGTGATAGAGGACCTGACGAACTTCGAATACCGCGGCATCGGACGGGGCCGCACGTTTTAGATCCCGGTCGGTGACTATTCCCACCAACCTCCCACCGTCCATGACCGGAAGCATGCCGATATCATAGTCCTTCATCAACTCAATCGCTCTCTGCATCGTGTCTTCCACACCAACGGCCACCACCGGTTGACTCATCCAGTCTCTTACCAACATTTCAGCCCACTCCTTCCACTTCCATTTTAAGTCGTCAAGATTATACCTCTATTCGTAAACAATGTGCGAGCACTCATTGGGAATCGTCCCATTGGACGCTTTTCAGTGCGATCTCCTTCAGTTTTGCCTCCAGGATCTTCTCTTCCTGCTTTGCCTTTTTCCCTTCCGCCTGGGCCACCTTGGCCACCAATTCATCTACATCGCAGGGCTTCAAGACGTAATCGTAAGCACCCAGTTTCATTGCGGTAATCGCCATTTCAAGACACTCGCATTCAGCCATCAAGATCACTTCCACGAGCGGGTAGGTCTTCTTTATGCGTTTGAGCGTCTCCATCCCGTCCATTCCCGACATTTCGACGCTGAGCAGGACGATGTCAACCGAAGGGTCCTTGGCCATCAGTTCAAGCGCTTCGGGTCCGTTGTACGCCGGAACCACCACAAGACCCCTTTGGACCAGCCGCTTTGCCAGTGTTTGCACAAAGGGAACCTCATCGCCGATCAGCATTACCTTGACCAGGGACATTGAGCCTCCTCAGAGGATTAGGTTCTGGTTTCCACGCATACGCCGCAGATGAAACCGCGACAGGGCAACGCCTCAATCATACGTTCATCGGTTGGTCGAACTCATCGATCGGTCGATCGCCGCCTCCGCATCGGAGATTTCACCGACAGGCTCCGGAAGGATCCCCTTACGACGGGTAAACGGCATTGGCGTATTACCTGGTGCATCGGCATCGTCTCGCCCGTCGTCCGCAGCGCGTGACGACCCGTGGGGTCATCCGAAAAGAGACGCGCTCCATGTTTGGCGCGTTGCGGAACGCACGGTCCATCCTATGGGTCCGTTAAGCAATTTTAGTGCCACTTCTGGGTCCACGCTTCACCTCGGAAGACCGAGCGGGCTTAATCACCCATCGAAAATTCAACGCGGGTTACAACGGATCCCTATGCGTCCGAGTTTACGTACTGTAAAAACTTCTGACATTTGCAGTACTCTGCCGGCCGTTGAGTACGGAAAGCCTGTACGCAGCATACGGCGAATGAGAAGGATCTCGGTCCCCGGCCCGGAATGACGGTGTCCCTCTCGTTCCCGATCTAATCCTGCAGGTTCGCTTCGTCAAAGGGCGATCTCATGGGATTGGTCGCTTTGAACCGTGGCAAACCGGACTTCAAGTAACGATGGTTTCCTTCGGCAGTTGCTGCGAGAAAACCGGGGAGTCGAGTTTCGCGGATGCAGCGCAACTCCGTGGCCGTGACGGTAATTGCTCAAATCCGTACGGGGCCGCACGTACCGCGAAAAGCAAGGCTGCGGCTTGCCGGTCCCATAGGATGAGCGGACTTGGTACGCGTATTGCTTATTTCATTCATAAACCCGGTACGCGCGGCCACGCGATGCCGATTGGGCGACAGTCCTTTCACGCGAGAAGGCACGAGCACCGGTTAATGCCGCCAAGGTCGTTCTTCCGGTCCGGTTTTCGAGCAGTCGAAGTACTCGAACAACCGACTGTCGATACGACGAGACGCCAGGAGGGTCAAGCCATGGATAACAGACTGTTGGATGCCGCATCTTCGGGCAATGTCGATGAGTTGAGGGGACTCCTGTCTTCAGGAGTCGATCCCGAATCCAGAGACGAGTTGGGATGGACACCGCTGATGTGGGCCGCGGCGAACGGATTCGCGGAATCGGTGAGGATGCTGATGAGAAACGGAGCGGATCCCGAAGCATCGGACCAGTATGGCGCCACCGCCCTCATGAAGGCCTGCAGGAGAGGATTCTGCGACGTGGTGTCGGTTCTGCTGGAGGAGGGGGCTGATGTCAACGCGGAGGACGAATTCGGATGGACTCCGCTCATGCGCGCAGCTCGCCGAGGATACGCGGAAGTAATCAAGATCCTGCTCGACCACGGTGCAAACATCGAAGAGCCGGATCAGTATGGGGCTACGGCTCTGATCATGGCGGCTGCGGAAGGCCATACCGATGCGGTGAAGATACTTCTCGAGCGAGGTGCGGACATTCACGCGAGAGACAGGAACAGTTGGACTGCGCTGATGTGGGCGGAGTCCATGCGTCACTCGGACGTGATCGCGCTTCTCACCGAATACGAGAAGGGACATCACGGTCGTCGCAAGCACTGAAAACATGGGCGAACACATGGCTTCCCGCCGTAGAGGTATCATCATGGAACAAAGACTGTTGTTGGCCTCCGAAATGGGAGATCTGGCGAAGGTCAAGGCGCTCCTGGCTCACGGGGTCGACCCCAATGTCGCGGACGAGTACGGGTACACGCCTCTGATCCTGGCTTCGTCCGAAGGGAGAACCGACATCGTTCGCGCACTTCTCGAATCAGGAGCGGATCCTAACTGCAAGACCGCCTCCAACTGGACGCCCTTGCTCTGGGCTGCTGCAATGGATCATCCTGAAGTCGTGAGGTTGCTGTTGACCAGAGGAGCCGCCACCGAAGCCAGAGACCCGTACGGTGCTACTCCGCTGATGAAGGCCTGTCGCCGCGGACATGTCGAAACCGCGCGGTTGTTGATCCAGGGCGGCGCAGAGGTGAATTCCAAGGATCAGTACGGATGGACGCCCCTCATGCGCGCGTGCCGACGGGGAAGTGTCGCGGTGGTCGAGATGCTTCTGAAAGCCGGAGCGGATCTCGAAATCAAGGACCAATACGGAGCCACTGCGCTGATAATCGCAGCTTCGGAATTCCGAACGGAAGCGGTGAAAATCCTTCTCGCCCACGGAGCCGATGCTTCCGCAACGGACAGAAACGGGTGGTCCGCACTCATGTGGGCCGCGTCAATGGGGTACATGCCTGTGGTCGATCTGTTGAGAGAACATTTGGCCAAGCATGCCTCGTGAGCCGACCGGCCGAACCGCAGGCCGCGTCGGGACCTTGAGCCCGATATGAACATGCCGCATTGGGTACCGTGCCCGGGAATCCCATGCGGCTCTTTCATTGGCAGTTGCCGGAGGGCCGGGCCCTCATTCAGACTGATCCGAGGGTACCGCGGACACGTGCTCGTGCCGCTTCGGTGAGCACCGCGATCATCTCCCGATGATTGCGCTCCAGGGTGTACCGAGCTGCCGTACGCCTGGCCGCGGAAGACGCCGAGCCGCGAATTTCGTCGTCAAGAAAGAACGACAGTGCTTCCGCGAGTTCACCGATGTCGTTCGCGTCCTGAAGAATCATGCCGTCGACTCCATGCTCCATGATTCCCGATGCGCCGTTGTGGATCGTAGTGATTGCCGGAAGCCCCGCGGCCATGGCCTCGAATACGACGAGCGAACAGGCGTCGTAAAAGGTCGGAAGCACAAATACGTCGCACGCGTGATAATAAAGTTCCGGTTGTGTGGTTTGACCGGGAAAGACAATTATATCGCTTAGCTGGAGCCTCCTGACCATTCGCCCGAGGGCAGGGGAGGGCGGTCTCCCAACCACCACCACCCCAAAACGCCCGCGGCCGACCCGATCCCTCAGGACCGAAGCCGCTTGCACCAAGCTCCTCACCCCCTTCTTTCGGAAATCGTACGCCATGAAGAGAAAGAGGACGTGCTCATCAAAGCCCATATCTCTTCTCAACCGGCGAGCTTCGGTCCGGTCCGCGCGTCCGAACCGAGCATGGTCGATCCCATTGTAGACCAACTTAATCGAGTCTTTCGGGATCCCGAAATAGTCGGCCATGTCGTTTCTCACCATATCGGAAATCGCTATTATTACGGGCCGTTGGTTTGATCTGAACGGAGCCGATTCGATTCGGGCACGCAGGTGATACTTCGGCGAAGCACACATGGCGAGGAACTTCAGAACTCGCAAGACAGGATTACGAATCGCCCCGATCTTTCTCACACTGCTCAGGTAATGAACGCCTCCATGGCTCTGATAGACGTTCATGGCAATCGTGTTGCCGAATCCGAGCACAACGTCAAAGTGCTCTGCACGGACCATCGCTCTGTGACGAAGGGCGAAATCCAGTATCCTTACGGACGGGGGGACCCACTTCGGCATCCTTGGAATCTCGTGGAAGATCGCGTTCTCCGGGTGTCCGTCCCACGAATGCCCGTACAAGTGCACTTCCCATCCTTCGGATGCAAGAGTATTTGCAAGCTCGACGGCATAGGACTCCGCGCCGCCGGCGTGACGGCTGAAATTCTCCAATGCCATGGCAATCTTCATGACCCGGTTACCACTTATCTTCAGGAAGACCTTGCTCCCAAGCCTTGGCATGCTTCAAGAACACGTAAAACGAGCTGTTCACGGCAATCACCAGGCCGGGGAGTCCGTCGAGGAGTCCCAATTTCCAGAACGCGCATTCGAGGAATTTTCCCACCGCATGAAACAATCCCCACACCACGTACAGCCGCGAAGCGGGTGTGCCGCGTTGCTCCGCGAACACGGTGGAAAACCGATCGATCGTTCGCAGTTGATCCGAGATGCCTCGGTAGACGTAGTGGAGAAGAGGATGCGTGAGTTCAACAACGGTACCGTCAACTTCAAGCCTTTCATGGAGGCCGTCGCCGACCCATCGGGCCCGTCCTTTTCGTACCAACCGAATCTTTCTGTCCGGATACCATCCTCCGTGACGTATCCACCGGTTGAGGTACCGGCTCATTCGAGGCATGGAAAATCCCCCGACAGCCGAATCGGCATCGTGAATGGCTCGGAGCATCTCAGCCGCGGATTCTTCGGAAATCGCCTCGTCCGCGTCCAGGTTCAGTATCCAGTCTCCTCGAGCCGTCTCCAAGGCGAGTTGTTTCTGAGCCGCGTATCCCATCCAGTGATGGTGAACGACACGTGCTCCTCCTGCACGACAGATCTCCACGGTTCCATCCGAGCTCCCCGAGTCGACGACGACTATCTCGTCCGCGAACGACGTACTTCTGAGAAGTCTCCCGATCCGGTCCTCCTCGTTCTTGGCGATGACCGCGACACTCACGCGAGGCAGGGTGTTCCGGTCCTGGGTCAGGCTCTTATCCATAGGCATACGCGGGGGAATGGGGGACGGATCCGCGAGGATCGTTGGACAGGGCAATGACGGGGCCATGGAGCGTGGGGCCTGCGGGAGAGACCGAGTTAACATAATATATCTTATCGGACATTGCGCTCACCACACCGCCGCACACCCTAATGTGACCGCTTCGATACCGGATTCACCTGAACCTCTATCCCGATGCTCCGTATCACGTTCGCAAGCTCCTCGGCCTGCTCCCGCGGAGCATGGGCCACCACGCAGTGCCCTCGGTGGTCAACCTCCCAAGCCACGGAAAACGCCTGCGCCGGATCTATTCCAAGTGCCAACATGGTGATGTCCATGACTTCCTGATACGTATTGTAATCATTGTCGATAATCCGAACTTCATACAACTCCGACTCGTCGCCGGCATCGTCCTGCGGGTCGTCGGGTCGTACGACAACCGGCGGAAAGCGACGACTGGTATAGAAGAAAACTCCACTATGGCAGTCGTGCTCGCGAGCGCGGCGGATCCCATACGATTTCCGCTCCTTGCGCGACCCTCGAGGTTCTCCGGCCGGCATGCGGTCGCCGCATCCAACAATGGCCGGCCGGCATGCACTGGGCCATTGGGCGCGGGGTTCCCACATGGTAAGCTGCATCGGCTCTCTGACGTGTCGTTCCGGACCCGTAAACGCCGGCTGATCGTGAGAATCGTGCACTACGCCGATGTACCTCGCTGACACGATGAATGAGGTTCGGGAGCAGATTTTGGCTCTTTTTCGTCTACTCGACCTTGAGACTCGTCTCGGGCGGTATCTTCAGCGTCTTGGACACGGTGCATCCGCGGGCGATCCCGGTAAACGGACGGACCTTATCTTCAAGCTGCGAAGCCGCGTTGCGAATCACCACATCGATACGCGAAATCCTCTCGGGTTTCTCTCCATACTCCCATTCCACTTCGGCTTCCAACCCTCTCAGTTCGATTCCGTGGCGTCTCGAAGCCCACACGACCCCCGTCAGCACCTGACACGATGCCACCGCGGCCGCAGTAAGTTCCGAAGGATTCGGGCCGGAATTCTCGCCTCCGAATTTTTCCTTGAGATCTACCACGAATGACCAGTCGTCCGAAACGACCTCCATCTTGCGAGGGCCGACTTGCTTGAGTTTGAGTTTCATGCTTGCTCTGTACCCGGTCATCAAGTGTATTTGTCCGCGCCGGTCACGCCGCGGTTCACCGTGTGCGCATGGTCCCGGCGGTTCCAACGCCCTAAGGGCAACGTTTGAACCCATTCTTGCACGCCGCGTCAAGGATTGCCGTCAGGGAATATTTCAAGAGCCTTATCTAAATCCGACACCTTGAATATGAAAAGGGCTTCTTTGCTGTCGGCAAAACCCGAACCGTACGTATAGCCGATATTGATTCCCGCGTCGCCGAATTTCCGGGACACCATGTGGAGCAAACCCGGCCTATTTTCCAGAACCAGACCGATTACTTCCTGGACTTTCACCTTGTACCCGGCCTTTCCCAGAACATCAACGGCTTTCGTAGGATTGTCCGTGATCAGTCTGATCATCGAATACTTGGCCGATTCCTTGAGGATCGCCTCGTAATAGTCACGAGGAGCAACCCGGCGTCCCGTCTGGTTTCTCACATCGTAGAGCGCCAAGAGATACTCGTTGGCATCCTGAATACTCATTGCCTCGATATTCACATGCTCGTCTTGGAGAATGGCGGTCAGTTTGGCCAGTTCTCCGGGAGCATCCGCCAGCATTACTTCAAGCTGTTTTCGGATAGGCATATGGATTCTCCGCTTCGCCTTTTTGTGGGATCGGAACCATTATGCCTTACTTCTCCTTTCAATGAAACTCTTTTGCGGATATACTGAACGGCTGGTCATGGTTCTGAGCTCATCTCTGCAACGTGTTCCATGCCTCCCCCTGGCTTGCCGAAGGAGGAAAGGCTCGTGATTCAAGCATTCGTAAACACGGAAAAGGGCATTCGCAATATCAACTCCTTGGAGGTTTCCCGTCTTCCAAAGGATGCGGTATGGCTGGATTTGCTCGACCCGGACCCTGAAGAGGAGGCCGCGGTCGAATCGTTCCTCAGAATTGATGTTCCCAGCGAAGAGGAAATCGTCGAGATCGAGGACAGCAGCCGCTTCTATCAACGAAAGGACAATGTCTACGTCACCGCGACCGTCCTCTCGAGACTGGAAACAGGTCGGATATCCGATACGGATGTGAGGTTTGCACTTACCCCGAAGACACTGGTGTCGATTCGATACGAGGATTCAAGACCTTTTCGCCTCTTTTCCGGCCGCTTGCTTCGCGACAGCAGCGAATCGGAATCCAGCGACTCGATCATGGAGAAAATGCTGGAAATGATCGTAGACGACATGGCCGACATCCTCGAGAGGATCGCGCTGGACGTGGATGAATTGTCTCACAAAATCTTCTTTTCTCGTCGTACGGGAAATATGGAAAGCGATGCCGCCTCGGAGATAAGTCTTCACGACGTGATCAAGTACCTGGGGCGTTACGGAGAGCAAGTTTCGGAAATTCGTCTCAGTATTCTGAACATGAACAGACTGTTGATTTTTCTTTCCCAATGCGGTGAGAAATGGTGGCGGACGGAAACCAGATCGAGACTGCAGACCCTGATACGGGACGTGCGATCACTGACCGAACATGCCGCGTTCCTTGCCAACAGAGTCAGTTTCATGCTTGACGGCGTTCTGGGAATGATCAATATCGAGCAAAACAACATCATCAAGATATTTTCGGTTGCCGCGGTCGTGTTTCTGCCCCCCACCCTCATCGCCAGCATATACGGCATGAACTTTCGATCCATGCCTGAATTGTCTTGGGACTTCGGCTACCCGGTTGCAATCTTACTCATGATAATCTCAGCGCTCCTCCCGTACTCTTTTTTCAAAAGAAAAGGCTGGTTGTAAGAGTAACGAACGACGCGCCGCGTGTGTGAACGAAGATTTCGGATTTCGCACGAACGGTCGAGTTCACCTTCCCGAGGACCGGAACGGAATTCGGTTCCACCGGTGCCCGACGGAGTTCGGAGGGGAGCGGCCGGGTCTTGTCGTGTGCGTGTCGCGGGACGGGGTACGAGGCCGGGGATCGACCGCGAAATGCATTTTTTTTCTCGACACGGGATCCAAATTTTCCTAGACTACTCACATCATGAATAGTCGCCCCGCAACCATCGGCCGGCGGCAACCAGCAGTCCTTCGTTGAGACAGAACACCCCACTCGGTGCGGAATACTCGGTCCATCGGAGACCCATCCGCCAAGGAGCTCGGACCATGATCGAAATTGGTGAAGCGCAGCATAGAGTGCTTGAAGACATCCCCCTCCTCGGCCGGGAGAGAATTCATATCCTGGACGCGTTGGGCCGGGTCCTCGCCCAGGACGTGAAAGCCGTAAGGGACGTTCCGTACAGGGACAATTCCGCCATGGACGGCTATGCCTGCAGGCACCGGGACCTGGCGGGCGCCGAATCCGTTCGACCCGTAACACTCAAACTCGTCGGCGAGTCCCGTGCCGGATCTCCCTTTGAAGGCTTCGTCGGTCTCGGTGAGGCCGTAAGCATCATGACCGGTGCAGTGATCCCTCGGGGGGCCGACGCGGTGATCAAGGTGGAAGACACCGTCCCGGACGGGAGCGCGGCGGTCAAATGTCTGACCGCTCCACGTCCGGGTCAGTACATAAGGGCTCAGGGCGAAGATGTGAGAGCCGGGGAAACGGTTCTGGAAACGGGCACCCCCATACGGCCGTCCGAAATAGGCATGCTCGCCACACTGGGACACGGTTATGTTCATGTGTATCAACGCCCGATCGTCGCGATTCTTTCTACCGGCGACGAACTGACGGATCTCGATCAACCCTTCTCCGACGGAAAGGTGATATGTTCCAACGGCTACAGCCTGGCGGCACAGGTGATGGAAGCCGGGGCCGTCCCGTTGTCGCTGGGCATTGCCTCCGATAGTGAAGAAGATCAGCGGAGCAGACTGCTCGACGGGTTGCGGGCCGATGTGATACTGACGTCAGGCGGAGTGTCCGTGGGAAAATACGATTTCGTCAAATCCACATTGTCTGAAGTCGGTATGAAGGTGAAATTCTGGAAAGTAGCCATGAAACCGGGGAAACCCTTGGTTTTCGGCACAATCGGCACGAAACCCGTGTTCGGACTCCCCGGAAACCCGACATCGGCTATGATATCGTTCGAACAATTCGTCAGGCCCGCGCTGCTGAAAATGATGGGCCGGCGTGCCCTCTTCCGCCGGGTCATCGAAGCCGTACTGGCCAAGGATGTGGTCTCCGAAGCAGGTCGGCTGCATCTCGTACGATGCAGGCTGATCGAAGAGAACGGCCATGTGTGGGCCGTCAGCACGGGAACGCAGAGTTCGGGAGCGCTCCGGTCAATGGTTCTCGCGGACGGCTTGATGATCCTTCCTCCAAGTCGCCGGGTCTATGCCAAAGGGACACGAGTCAAGGTTCAGATCTTGCACTCAAACAGCCCTCTGGCGCACGCGTCCCCCTTTTGGTCAAGAGATACGGCACGCGATGAATCAATGTTGTCGCAGACGGCATAGTACTCCTGCTCTTAGGATCTATCGGTCATGTGCCGCGCGTCCGCAGGTATTGCCTCACGGCATATGAGGAATCCCTCAAGTCAGTGGGGCCTCCTCCCCACCGGCGTTAACGTAAGGCAAGATTGCCTCAGAACCGGCCTTGAAAGACCTGTCTACTTTTTCATACCGTCCCTCCGGGGGACGTATGTACTCCTGAGCCCCGACAGGGGCGGCTGAGAGTAGCCCGGTACTTCAGAAATTGTCTCAAAACTCAAATGTACGCCCAAGTCGTGGCACGTCGCGTTGTAGGGGCGGGTTTTACACCCGCCCGATTTTGGG
>JAVHLK010000309.1 GCA_031082285.1 Desulfomonilaceae bacterium | reverse complement strand
ATCAGGATGGGATGCTCCCCGGAAACCACCACGGCCTTGGCGAAATAGTTCACCAGATCGGCCTCGTCGTAGACGATCTCCATGGCCCGCCCGCCCAGCACGTAGGACGGCCGCACCACCACGGGATAGCCGATGTCGTCGGCGATGCGCGCGGCCTGCTCCACGGACAGGACCGTGCCGTTGGGCGGCTGCCTGAGTCCGAGCTTCTGCAACAGGGCCTGGAAACGCTCCCGGTCCTCGGCCCGGTCGATGCTGTCCGGCGTGGTGCCCAGGATGTTCACCCCGGCCTTCAAAAGCGGCACGGCCAGGTTCAGCGGGGTCTGGCCGCCGAACTGGACGATGACCCCCTCGGGCTTTTCGAACTCGATGATGGACATGACGTCCTCGAAGGTCAGGGGCTCGAAGTAGAGCCTGTCCGAGGTGTCGTAGTCCGTGCTCACGGTCTCGGGGTTGGAGTTGACCATGATGGACTCCACGCCCATCTCGCGCAGGGCGTAGGAGGCGTGGCAGCAGCAGTAG
>JAVHLK010000308.1 GCA_031082285.1 Desulfomonilaceae bacterium | reverse complement strand
AGCCCGAGGCCTTGGGAGGGCGTGGCAATCTCAAGAGGTGAAAGATGTGTCACCGAATTTGGGAAACGGAGCACTAAGTCGTGGAAGGATCAATCGAGTAGCAGAGAACGAATTACGGAGCCGAATCTGATCAGCTCCGCTTCATGAGTTAAGAAACTCATCTTTATTACGACAGGTGTTCCCGTCGTATGCTTTTTCCCAACACTATTTTTTGAAGCCTCCGGTTTCTTCTGCCATAAAGCTCCTTTCGTTGGTCGGGAAAAAAACCCCATTGAACCATATCGAATAACAACTGACTTCATTCTTGCGGAGCCAATGCCAAAAGTCAATGAATTTCTCGATAGGGCCCTCGTCAACACCATCACGCCCCGAACAGCACATCAGGATTTCCGTATGGAGGGAGATCGGACACAACGTTTTGTTTCTAGGGGTGGGGAACAATACCCCAACGGTCTCACTCTAAGCGCTGTCCAACCCGGATGTGCAATGTGGGCAACGGGTCGCTTTCAATGGGACTTTG
>JAVHLK010000307.1:231-522 GCA_031082285.1 Desulfomonilaceae bacterium | reverse complement strand
CCCAGGATCAGCTCGCCATTTGTGCCGATATCGATAATCAGTTCGATGCTATCCTGAAAGTAAGGGGTCTCCGCGATCAGGACGCCCACATTGTCCGCGCCGACGAAGCCGGCTTCAATAGGAAGGACATGGACGTAAGCCCCCGGGGCGATCTTGATCCCGATATCCCGGGACACACCGGCTTCGGCAGCTCCTTTTTCGGCGTAAATGCCGCAGTTAAGACAGCGTTTCGATTCCTCAATCGCGGTCTCCAGTTGAGCTGCAAAGCCCGGATCCACTTCGGTAAACCCG
>JAVHLK010000307.1:0-221 GCA_031082285.1 Desulfomonilaceae bacterium | reverse complement strand
GGTTCTTTGTCCACCCCTTCGATTGGAATCTCTTCCACTTTCTTGAGCTTGGCGGGCCTTCCTTTGATTAAATCAATGTCTTCCAGGTAGAGTTCAATGGAGGTGGCCGCTTCCTGGCCGGCCCCGATTGCGGAAATCATATCCGAGGCGCCTAAGACAACATCTCCACCGGCGAAAACCCCTTCCATGCTTGTTTTTAAAGTCACCGGGTCCACGAAGAG
>JAVHLK010000306.1 GCA_031082285.1 Desulfomonilaceae bacterium | reverse complement strand
AGCCGCTGCGGCATCCCGTGCCGGCAGTTCGAATTATTCGGGCACGTCTTCGAATCGTGGAAGAGAATGCCGGTGACCTTGAATTTCTTGACCATGGACTCGATGTAGGCCTCCTTCGCCTCGTCCGACCGGACGATGAAAAGCTCCGTGTACGCGCGGGCCATCGACCGGAACGGGTCCTTCGGATTGAACGCGTCGAAGATCCACGAGTTGCAGTACGTGGAGGCGACGACGTTCGTATTCAGGGACTGGAAGAGCTCCGCCATCTCGCGCAGCTTGCCCCAGATGGGCATGCCGTCCCAGTAGAGGCGGTGTCGTTCATTCTCCAGCGCGCCGCTCTTCTCGGCCACGCGCTGCTCGAGCTCGGGAAGGAGCGCCTTGTAGTAGTCGACAGCCTGCTGGGTCCCGCGCAGCACGACGGCCGGCCCCATGTGGATCGTCCCGTCGAAGAACGTGATGGGCGAAGGGACCGCCGCCGCCGTCTCAAGCACCTTCTTCCAGAGTACGGTCGTCTCGAGCGAGAGCGC
>JAVHLK010000305.1 GCA_031082285.1 Desulfomonilaceae bacterium | reverse complement strand
GACACCTTCTACGGCAACATCCAGGCCCTGCGCGATGTGAGCATAAAGATCGGCGAGGGCGAGATCATCACGCTCATCGGGGCCAACGGCGCGGGCAAGAGCACCACGCTCATGACCATCTGCGGCGTGGTGCCGCCGAGAAACGGCGAGGTGCTGTTCCAGGGCCAGTCGCTCGGCGGCGTGTCCCCGGACAAGGTCGTGGCGCGCGGCATTTGCCAGGTGCCCGAGGGCCGTCTCATCTTCCCCGACCTGACCGTGCAGGAGAACCTGGACATGGGCGCCTTTCTGCGCTCGGACAAGGCCGGCATCAGGACCGACCTGGACCAGGTCTTCGCGCTGTTCCCCATCCTGAAGGAACGGCGCGGGCAGCTGGGCGGCACGCTTTCCGGCGGCGAGCAGCAGATGCTGGCCATCAGCCGCGCGCTCATGGCCCGGCCCAAGCTGCTCCTGCTCGACGAGCCCTCCCTTGGCCTAGCGCCGCTCATCATCCGGCAGATTTTCGACATCATCAAGCAGATCAACAGGGAGTCGAAC
>JAVHLK010000304.1 GCA_031082285.1 Desulfomonilaceae bacterium | reverse complement strand
TGACTATAGGTTTCAATCCTTGTTTTTCTGGAATCGGCTCTGGGACCAGCAGTTGCAGTCGGAAACAACTGCACAGTGTAGTTTCAATCCTTGTTTTTCTGGAATCGGCTCTGGGACCTCATCGATGCCACGAACAGCGCGAATGCCTGGAAGTTTCAATCCTTGTTTTTCTGGAATCGGCTCTGGGACCAGAAGCAGACGTAATGAGCAGAAGGTGGTATCGTGGTTTCAATCCTTGTTTTTCTGGAATCGGCTCTGGGACTGTGTCCTGCGAATCCATCACCCTGGATTATAACAAGTTTCAATCCTTGTTTTTCTGGAATCGGCTCTGGGACTGAACTGAAAAGCCAGTTGCTTCACCGGCATGAAGGTTTCAATCCTTGTTTTTCTGGAATCGGCTCTGGGACAATTCAGAGGGGTGGCAAATGACAGAAAATGAGTAGTTTCAATCCTTGTTTTTCTGGAATCGGCTCTGGGACCAGGTTCTCGATCTCGTGAGCCTGCATGGTCTGGGTTTCAATCCTTGTTTTTCTG
>JAVHLK010000303.1 GCA_031082285.1 Desulfomonilaceae bacterium | reverse complement strand
CCCAGGCCGGCCAACTCGGGCGAGGCGCCGGTGCCCGGCTCCAGCAGGGCCAGCTCCAGGGTCAGGGTGCCGCCCTCCGGCATGGCGTCGCGGGCGTTGATCGCCAGGTTGAGGATGACCAGTTCGATCTGGGTCGGATCGATCATGGCCGGCCACAGGTCGTCGGCCAGTCGGGGCGCGGAGATCTGGACGCTGCCGCCGATCGTGCTGTGCAGCAGATCCCGCATGCTCTTGACCGTGCCGTTCAGATCGACCGGCCGCGGCTCCAGCTTCTGCTGGCGCGAGAAGGCCAGCATCTGCGCCGTCAGCCGGGCGCCGCGCTGGGACGCCTCGCTCATCATGTCCAGCCGTCGCTTCAAGGCCGGATCCTCGGCCCGCTTCCGCATCTGTTCGACATTGCCGAGGATCACGGTCAGCAGGTTGTTGAAGTCGTGCGCCACGCCCGAGGTCAGCTGCCCGACCGCCTCCAGCCGCTGCGCCTGCCGCAGGGCGGTTTCCACCTTCTCCCGCTGACCGATCTGCGAGGCGAGTTCGCG
>JAVHLK010000302.1:314-537 GCA_031082285.1 Desulfomonilaceae bacterium | reverse complement strand
CGCCTATCTTGCGACGCTGCTGTACACCGTCAGCTTCCTGATCCGCTGGCGGCGGCCGAGCGTGGGAGGCGCCGTCGTTGCCGCGCTGATGGTGGCAGGCGCCGTGCTCATCGCGGTAACGGGGTGGCTTGGGGGCGAGCTCCGGCTGGCAATGTGAGGGGCCTCCAGAAGGGCACCTCTAGCCCCCCAGATATGCCCTCCGGACCTCCTCGTTGGCCTGCAG
>JAVHLK010000302.1:0-304 GCA_031082285.1 Desulfomonilaceae bacterium | reverse complement strand
CGGACGAAGAACCCTGCAGCACTACCTCGCCGGTTTGGAGCACGTACCCGCGGCCGGCGACCGACAGCGCCATGAAGGCGTTCTGCTCCACGAGCAGAATCGTGGTTCCCGAAGCGTTGATCTCCTTGATGGAGTCGTAGATCAGGTCCACCAGCACCGGCGCCAACCCCATGGACGGCTCGTCCAGCAGCAGGACCTTGGGTCGGGTCATTAGCCCCCGTCCGATAGCCAGCATCTGCTGCTCGCCGCCTGATAGGGTTCCTGCCACCTGGGCGCGGCGCTCTCTGAGGCGGGGGAACATTCC
>JAVHLK010000301.1 GCA_031082285.1 Desulfomonilaceae bacterium | reverse complement strand
CCGAGCTGCACACCATAACCCAGTTTGAGCAGGACTCAAAACCGTGGCTGCCTATCATCCTGGCCGGACAGAACAACCTTATCGCTGCGCTCACGTATCAGACGTCCATGCCCTTGGCTTCAAGAATCGTGGCCAGAAGTCATCTGGAGGCTGCAAACAGACAACTCATGGAAGACTATCTCAACCACCATCTCTCGATCACCGGCGTCACGACCAGCCTGTTCGACGATACGGCAATCACCGCCATCCATCAGGGATCAGGCGGTCTGTTCAGAAAGGCCAACAACCTCGCAAGAGGCTCCCTTATCGCAGCCGCTTCCGACCAATCCATGACGGTCACTGCCGAACACGTGCGGCGTGCCGCCACAGAAATCTTTTCCTAAAATCACTGAGCCGCGCCCGAGGCGTGGCTCGGTCCAAACAATCTGAAAATCATACAGGAAATACAAAATAATCAGGAAATACAAGCCAGAATAATGTAAGAATCAACAATGCAAAGCTGGAAGTACATGCTCAACCAACGAATCTATTACAGGGCAGAGGCAA
>JAVHLK010000300.1 GCA_031082285.1 Desulfomonilaceae bacterium | reverse complement strand
AACGCGCAGGCCGGCGACGACCCCAACCGCCTCAAGGCCGCGCTGATCTACGCCAAGTACCAGCATAAGCTCAACGAGGCCGGCGCGCTGGACTTCGGCGACCTCATAGTCAAGACCTCCGAGCTCCTGCGCGACAACCAGGAGATACGCGAGTATTTCCAGGAATATTTCCAGTACGTCCTGGTGGACGAATACCAGGACACCAACCGCGCGCAGTACGTGCTGGTGAAGACCCTCTCGGCCAAGCACCGCAACCTCTGCGTCGTCGGCGACCCCGACCAGAGCGTCTACGGCTGGCGCGGCGCCGACATCCGCAATATCATGGAGTTCGAGAAGGATTTCCCCGACGCCACCTCCATCGCGCTGGAGCAGAATTACCGCTCCACGGCGAAGATCCTGCACGCGGCCAACGAGGTCATCAAGCATAACCGCAACCGCAAGCCCAAGAACCTCTGGACCGAGAAGCCGCACGGCGAGGCGGTCGAGGTGATCGAATACATGAACGAGACCGACGAGGCCAGGGGCGTGCTCTCGCGCATAAAGTCCATGACGGCCAGG
>JAVHLK010000002.1 GCA_031082285.1 Desulfomonilaceae bacterium | reverse complement strand
ACGTACATGGGGTTTCTTTTCCTGACCGCCCTGTGGGTGGAGCGGAAGGCTGCCCGGGGCAGGAATTACGTCAACAATCCCTTGGTCTATTCGCTTTCCCTGGGGGTCTACTGCACGGGGTGGACATATTACGGAAGCGTGGGAAAGGCCGCGACCTCGGGGTTGCTCTTTGTTCCCATCTATCTCGGCCCCACGTTGGCAATCATTCTGTGGTGGATCGTGCTCCGGAAACTCGTACGGATCAAGACATCTCACCACATCACGAGCATCGCGGATTTCATCTCCGCGCGGTACAACAAATCGCAGACCGTGGCGGCCTTGGCGACGGTGATCGCCCTGGTCGGGACGATGCCGTACATCGCTCTGCAATTCAAGGCCGTTCTCTCCACCTTCAGCATCATTACAAGTCCCGCGACGGGGACCGATACGTGGATTGCCGGTCACCTGGGACCCATAGTGGTCGCTCTGATGGTGGGCTTTACCATCATTTTGGGTTCGAGGCGACTCGACCCGACGGAAAGACATCCGGGACTCATCATGGCGGTGGCCGTGGAATGTGTGGTGAAGCTCTTTGCGTTTCTGGCTGCGGGCGTTTTCGTTACGTACTTCCTCTTTGACGGCTTCGGGGACGTGTTCACGCGCATACGGGAGACTCCGCCGCCCGCGCTTTCCGGCATGTGGCAGAGCGGCGAGTCTCGGGCCGTCCAATGGATCACGTACATGATTCTTGCCATGTCTGCGATCATGTTCCTTCCCAGGCAGTTTCATGTTCTCGTCGTGGAAAACTTCCACGAGAAGCACATCAAAACGGCCATGTGGTTGTTTCCGCTCTATATGTTGTTAATCAACATCTTCGTTCTCCCCATTGCCATGGGAGGACTGCTCAAGGGATACTCGGCTCAGCAGGCCGACACTTTCGTCCTTGCCTTGCCGCTGCATGCCGGTCAGACGTGGCTGTCCGTATTGGTCTTCCTGGGCGGTGCTTCCGCAGCCACGGGCATGATCATGATCAGTTCCATTACGATTGCGACCATGGTCACCAATCACCTGCTCCTCCCCGTGGTCGGGTGGGTCAAGTCTTTGGCGTTCCTCAGGAGACAGCTGCTCAAGTGTCGCTGGGTCGCGGTGGGCGGAGTGATCCTCATCGGATATTGGTTCGAGCGTCAGGTGGGCGAATCCTACATGCTGGTCAACATCGGCATTATATCCTTCGCGGCCGCACTTCAGTTCGCGCCGGTCATCCTCGGGGGAATATTCTGGCGCCGAGGCAACAAGGCCGGGGCTCTGATGGGGCTCGGTTCAGGATTCCTCGTATGGTTCTACACGCTGCTCCTGCCGGCCTTCGTCAGGAGCGGCTGGCTGCCGGACACTCTGCTGAACCATGGTCCCTTCGGCATTTGGCTGTTGAGGCCGGAGAACCTGTTCGGCGTGACCGCACTTGCCCCATTGACTCATACCGTGTTCTGGTCGTTGCTCTTCAATATCGGCCTCTACGTGCTCGGCTCGCTGTACTTTCCGCAAAGCCGGGAAGAAGCGAGCCTGGCCGAGGACTTCGTAGGGGCCCTGACCACAACCCGACCGCTGACTCGAACCGGATATCGGGAATCGTACATTGACTTGTCCGCCAAGACCGCAGCAGTACGGGACCTGTTCGGTCTGTACTTCGGCCCGAACGAATCCCTTGTAATGACTGAGAAATGCCTCGATGCCGCGGGAATCGAGCACAAGAGTCGGATCTCCATTCTTGAGTTGGCCGAGCTTCATAATGCCGTGGAAAAGACGCTCGCAGGGTCCATGGGATCGGCTGAGGCACGCCGCGCGCTCTATGAGGCGGGCCTGTTTACCGATAGAGAAGCGAAGGAACTCTCCGAGGTGTATGCGGACATTCTCGCGTCGCTCAAGGTCACGCCTCAGGAGTTGGAACGAAAAATCGACTACTATCAGGAGAGAGAAGCGCTCCTGACTCAACACGCCGCGGAACTGGAAGAGAAGGTCACCGAACGGACCCGCGACCTGAAGGCTGCGCAGGAAGAACTGATCAAACGGGAACGCCTCGCCGTGCTGGGACACCTGACGGCCATCGTAAGCCACGAACTGCGCAATCCCTTGGGAGTGATCAGGACGTCGGCGTTCTACTTGTCCAGAAAGTTCGGCCACGGCGACGACAAGACGAAGAAGCACCTCGCCAGAATCGAGCAACAGGTAGGGCTCTGCGACGCGATTATCGGCGAGCTCCTGGAATATACCCGTGGGCGACGCTCGGCGACCGTGCAGGGAGAAATCAATCCGTGGTTGGAAGAGATCCTCGACCAAATGAGCACTCCCGATGGCGTTCCGTTGCTCCGCAGTCTTTCGCCGTTGCTCCCTCCGGTTCATTTTGACCAGGAGAAGCTGCGTCGAGTCATCATCAACCTTGTGGAGAACGCGGTACAGGCAGTACAGATAAGAGAGAATGCATTGGCGGCCGGCACCGATTCGTACAAGCCCATTGTACGGGTGTCTACGTCCATCGCCGGTCGGGGAATCCGGATCGAGGTTCAGGACAACGGCATCGGTATGGATCACGAGACCGCGAGACACGCGTTCGAGCCTCTTTTTACGACAAGGGCCCGCGGCACCGGATTGGGGCTGGCCATCGTTCGTAAAATCGTTGAGGAACACGGCGGTAAGGTCTCATTGAAGAGCGAGTCGAACGTCGGGACAACCGTAGCGGTAGTGATACCCGGGGGTGCGAAAACAACCACGGAATCTTAGTGCTTTTCGGGCACGGAGGCCCGGGCTGTGAAAGATAGTGCGGTGCCTCAAATCACACTCGTGGGACGGGCGTCCCTGCCCGTCATTTTCTGAGGCTCTGTGCCGGTTCCTGCGGTGAGCGAGGCGAACCGCATCCAGCGAGAAAAGCAGTGAACGAGGCGGTTCCCTCTCGTCGCCGGATCCCACAATGCTCTCCGGCTATTTGCGTCTATACGTCACCGTATTGAGGCTACGTCGTAGGTGAGAACAAGTCCGCCATCGAGCACAACAGCCGAGACCCATGCGAAGGGAGTCTGTCGTGAGTCCGAGAATTCTTCTGGTCGACGACAACGAGGATTTTCTCGACAACATCAAGGACGTGTTCGAGGACGAAGGATACGAGGTTCTTACTGCGACAAGCGGTGAGGGTGCCGTGCAACTGGTGAAGGACCGGCCGGTCGACGTTGTAGTCATGGACATAAAGATGCCGGGAATGAACGGCGTGGAGGCCTTCATCGAGATGAAAAAGTTCAAGCCCGGTGTGAAAGTCATTATGTGCACGGCCTACATCGTGGAGGCTACAATACGCCGGGCCTTGAGCGAGGGGGCACAGGCGGTCCTGAACAAGCCGTTCGAGATGGAGGTATTGTTCAGAACCGTGGAGACGGTTCTCGAAGGCGGCCCGCCGTGCAACGTCCTTGTGGCCGATCGTGATGAAGAGTTTTGCAACAGACTTGGGCAGTGTCTCCGCGCACACGGCTATCAAGCCGTAACCGCGGTGTACGGGCCGGAAGCGGTCACGAAAGCCGGAGAGGCAAGCTTTGACGTGCTCGTCTTGGACAAGGGATTACCCCTCTTGGACGGGCTCGAAGTGTACGACCGGATCAAGAAGATGCAGCCGAACCTTGTTGCGGCCATAATCACCGGGAATGCCCATGAAATGGACTCACGGACCCTCCGGGACTTGCGACGGAAACCGGGAGTCGTGACCATGAAGAAGCCCTTCGACGAGACTGAATTGATCCATTTGCTCCAGGATCTCTGTTTTACCGAACGCCAAGGCTGAAACCAATGGATGGAGAGCCAATCATCATGAAAGCCAAAACGTTTTTTCGAAAGCTTTTCCCCACAGGCCGACAGGCCGATGACGTCACTCGGACCATTCTCATTGTGGACGATGATGAAGGACTGTGTGACAACCTGAAGGACATCCTGGAGGGGGAAGGGTACGAGGCGCATTGCGCGGCCACGGGATCCGAGGGAGCTCGAATGGCAAAGGAGCTCCGGCCGTGTACCGCGCTTGTGGATCTGAAACTGCCGGACAGATCGGGAACCGCACTTCTTTCCGAGCTGAAACGCATGAACCCGGACTGTATCTGCATCCTGATGACTGCATACGCAGACGTGGATTCGGCCGTGGTCGCGCTGGAAAAGGGCGCATTCTACTACTTGCAGAAACCGATTCGTCCGGCGGAATTGGTGGAACTGGTGGAACTCGCCTTTGAATCCATTCGGCTCCGGGAAGAGAAGCGGCAATCGGAAGAAGAGCTTCGATCCAGAAATCGCGAACTGGAAGAGACCATAGCTCGCCTCAAAAAGATTATTGACCAGCAGTAGAAAAACAGCCGCATGTCCACTATACTGAGACCCGCGAAGGGATGGGCTCCGTGCTCGGCCGTCGCCGCCGGGCCGTGTGCGGAGAGAACACGACTCATTTCCACGTACGCGTCCGTGAAAATACGGTGTCGTGTTCACGGAGGCAGGATCCGACAAAGGCCGCGAACATGAGCGGGACAATGGACGTAAGAAAGATGGCGTCTGCGGGCGATTCGACATGGAGCTTTTTCCGTGGGACCGGTAAAGCCTTGGTAATGGTTCTGGTCGGTAGCCTGTGTGTCGGATGTGTCGTCACCGAGCAATCCCGGACAGGCGACCGGGAAACGTCCGGCGCGAAGCTCATGAAGCCCTATATCCCGGAGGAACGGGACCCGGCCCCTTCCGGCACGACGCCGCCCTCGCAAGAACCTTTGTCGACACTTCCGGCCGAGGTCTCGCCGGCGCCTCCGATCGACACTTCGCGGACGCGTCCGGCCGACGTCTCGCCGACGCCCGTTCAACCCGCGCCCCCTCCCAAGTCGCCGATGGGCACTGATATGGTGAAACCTCGGCGCGGGGTTCCGTCTTCGCCGGAGCAGTCCGAGAGGGCGGACTGGGAAGATCAGAAGGTGCGCCGCGGTGCAATGCAGATGCTGAGGCAGTATCCCACGGTGAAGAAAGTAAAGATATGCTACGCGGTCAAGGATGACGAATGGTGGGTGATACTCTATGAGGACTTGGACACTCACTATGAATTGAGACAGTTCACATGGGATCGGGATCAAAGTCGGCTCCGGCCGTTCCTCGTCCTGAAACGAATCCACAAGAATCAGCTTCAGGAGCATCTCACCGCATCCGAACCGGACCGGGCATGCGAGGTTCTGGATCCGGTTCCTCCCCGGGCGGGAACGGCCGAGACCCCTCTTGATTTCTGAAGAATCTTTACCTGAACGTACCATGAGAATTGTTCCTTGGGCTCGCGATTACAGGCAGAGATGAGGGACCGTGATGAGCGAAGGGGAGACCCGTCTTCCGGGAATGAATGATTTTGCTCCTGAAGCCGTCCGCCGAGCGATCCGAAAGGAATCGCTCACCCACCCGGCAACACTCTATCCGGGAGTGGTCGGCATCCTGGGCGCGGTTGCGTGGGGTCTGTTCGGAGCGCCGGTGTTGCTGGGGGTTTCCTTCGGCGCGTTCCTGTTAAGCCTCACGGGCCTGACCGTCAACTATTTCTTTCGCGACGGGACCATCGCGCGGCGTTATGTCGAGTTTCTCAAGAAACAACTGGCTGAAAAGGAGGAGGACCTACTGAGAAACCTGCAGCAGGATCTCATGGAATGTCGAGATATTGCCGCGGCTGACCGTTACGTGAGGCAAGGCTCGGATCAGTTTGACAAAATCCGGCGCAAATACGACAATCTGAACAAGCTGGTTGAAGACAAGCTTGGAAGCGGAGAACTGTCGTTGGGAGGGGTTTGGGCTGCTGCGGAACAGGTTTACCTGGGGGTTCTCGAAAACCTCAGGAACGTCGTCAATTCGCTCCACAGCATATCCACCATAGACCCTCTGTACATCAGCGATCGGCTGAATTGGCTTTCCGGTATCGAAAAGCCCGATGACGCGGATCTCAGGGAAATGGAGACGCTCCGCCGAAGAGAGCGATTACGTGTGGAACAGCTCCAACGAGTCAACGAGTACCTGACCCGGAATGAGGAGGCGCTGACTCGCCTGGAAGAAGCGACCATCGCGGTCGCGGCCATACGAAGTGACGACGGATTCACCGGCGTGGATACGGAGCATTCGGTGGAACGACTGCGCGAACTTGCACGGGAAATCAATGAACGACAGGGTGGTCTCCGAGCCTGAAAGCGGACCACGTGAATGTAATTGCCAAGGAGGTATGTCCCCATGAAGCGTTATGTAACGGTTATTATCCTGGTTTCGATCATGGTCGCGATCGCGGGTTACCAGGCCGCGGCAGTCCCCAAGTATAAGATCGCATGGTCCCATTATACGGGATGGGAACCGTGGCAGCTTGCGAATCACACGGGAATTCTCAAGAAATGGGCCGATAAGTACGGCATAGACATCGAACTCGTGCTGGTCAATGATTACGTGGAATCGATAAACCTGTTCACGGCAGGGAGCTTCCAGGGTTGTACGATGACGAACATGGATGCGCTCACCATACCCGCGAGCGGAGGCGTGGATTCCACGGCATTGATCGTTGGGGACTTTTCGAACGGGAACGACGGCATTGTCATGAGGAACGGGTCAACGGTACAGGACTTGAAAGGCAGAGAAGTCAAACTGGTCCAGTTGTCGGTGTCCCATTACTTGTTGGCACGAGCCCTGGAAATCAACGACATGAAAGAGCAGGATATGACGCTGATCAATACGTCCGATGCCGACATAGCGGCCGTGTTTGCCGCAGACCCGAACGGTGCGGCCGTCACGTGGAATCCGCCGCTCATGCAGTGCCGCAACGTGAAGGGCGCGGAACTGGTGTTTGATTCCAGCAAGATCCCCGGGGAGATCATCGACCTGATGGTGGTGCGATCCGATGCTCCGGAATCGTTGAAGAAAGCACTCACGGCCGCGTGGTACGAGACGATGCAGCTCATGTCAAGCAAGGCGAAGGAAGGCAAGGAAGCAATCCAGTACATGGCGCAATTCGCGGGAGGCACCGAAGCGGAATTCCGGGCGCAGCTGGCCACGACGAAGATGTTCTATCTGCCGGCCGAATCCGCGGAATTCGCGAAGGGCGAGCAGCTCAAGAAAACCATGGACTACGTGCGCACCTTCTGTTTCACGCACGATCTGTACCCAAAGGGAGCGAACTCAAAGGATTACGTTGGTATCCGGTTTCCCGACGGCTCGGTCATGGGAGACGAGACGAATGTCAAATTGAGATTCGATTCACGGTACATGGAGATGGCCGCGGCCGGTAAGCTGTAGTCCGCGGGTTCCGGCAAATCCTTTTCCCGGTCCGTTGCGCAGCGCGGATTGGTCGCAAGCTTCATTGCGGGTTTCCTGCGAAGTTGGGGACGAAGCACTTACCGACGGGAAGCATGTGCGACCGAACAGAGAAGAAGGAGTTCCCAGTACGGCGATTACCGAGAATTGATGGGGAGTTAATGAGTGACGGTCTCCGTATGTTGCGTGAGAGAGAATGCGAGACCGTACTCGATCGGGAATGGTTGAGCGAAACGGGAGGTCGGCATGATGAGAAAATCTCCATTCCTCTTGGGAATCCACGCGGAACCTCCCAGGTTGTTACGGCCGGTGTTGGGGATTCTTCCCATCGTCGTGCTGGTCGCGGCGTACCTTGTCGTTTCGCATGTACGTTTGCAGGAAAATCCCAGAGATAAGCTTACCCCCTCCGTATCGCAAATGGTGAGCGCGGTGAAGATGATGGCGTTCACAAGGGACAATCGCACCGGAACCTACTTGATGTGGGCCGACACCCTGTCGAGCTTGCGACGCATCGCGATCGGTCTCGGGTCCGCCGCGCTGGTCGGACTGTTCCTCGGCCTGCACATGGGTATGTTGCCGGGGATGGGCGTCACGCTTCTGCCCGCCATGACGTTTCTTTCGACTGTTCCTCCCTTGGCCATCCTCCCCGTGTTGTTCATTATCTTCGGCGTGGGCGAGCTTGGTAAGGTCATGCTCATATTTATCGGGGGGCTGTTCGTCATCACCCGTGACATCTATTACGCCACGAGGCGAATCCCGAGGGAACAGATTGTAAAGGCGTTGACCCTGGGTGCGTCTCAATTCGAGCTTATCTTTCAGGTCGTTCTGCCGCAGATCATGCCTCGATTGCTGGTGGTCGTGCGGCTTTCTCTCGGAGCCGCATGGCTGTTCCTCATTGCTTCCGAAGCCATTGCCTCTACGGACGGCCTGGGATACAGGATTTTCCTTGTGAGACGCTACCTGTCCATGGACATCATTATTCCGTACGTACTCTGGATCACATTGCTTGGCTTCCTCATGGACAGTGCCCTCCGGTTCATTGTGAACCGAAGGTATCCCTGGTACGCGGCTGCGCAGTAGCCCAAACGTGGCGTAACGACGGCCTTCGAGGCGGGCAACCGCGGGATTGGTTTGAGAGGAGACCTCGATGCGTGAAATGCCGGACACCAACAGCCTGCTTGTGCTGGAAGACGTGTACAAAGCCTACGGGGCAAAGGTGGTGCTCGACAACATCGATCTGATCGTCAACGGCGGCGAATTGTGCACGGTGGTCGGCCCGAGCGGATGCGGGAAATCGACGCTGCTCAGACTGGTGCTCGGTCAGGAAACGCCTACACTGGGAAGGATACTCATCAACCACAAAGCGGTGGGCTACCCCTGCCCCGACCGCGGGGTGGTGTATCAACGGTATTCGCTCTTCCCTCACTTGTCCGTGATCCAGAACGTCGTGCTGGGAAAACGACTGAGCGCGGGGATTTTCGAGAGGATCTCACGCCGTCAAGAGTTTCTCGACGAAGCCATGTACTTCCTTGAAAAAGTTCGACTGGCGGAACATGTGGATAAGTACCCTCATGAGCTCTCAGGAGGTATGCAGCAACGGGTGGCTCTGGCGCAATCGCTCATCATGAAACCCGGGATACTCCTCATGGACGAACCATTCGGAGCACTTGATCCGGGGACCAGAGAAGAGATGCAGGTCTTCCTTCTGGAACTCTGGGAGGAATTCGGCATGACGATCTTCTTCGTGACCCACGATCTCGAAGAGGCCGTCTTTCTGGGGACAAGGATCCTGGTCCTGTCCCAATTCTACTCGGACGACAGAGGGGACGCCTGTGCACAAAGGGGAGCACGAATCGTGGCGGACTATCCTCTGGCCCGTCGTGCATCTTCCACCGTTGTGAAGGAACAAGCGGAGTTTGGAGAACTGATTCAGAAGATCAGGCATGAAGGCTTTGATCCCGGCTTTCGCCAACACGTGAGACTGTTCAATCTCGTTCATGACGATTCGTTCCAGACCTTGACGGAGGAAGAGCACAACATGGAATAGGAACTTTCGCCTCGGAATCCCGATTGATGCAACGACGGTGTGGAGGTAGCCATGAAGAGAGGCGCCGTGGACGCGGGGAAGGCGATCGAGGACATACGGTCCGGGATGGACGATGCCGCTCTCATGCAGAAATATGGTATCTCGATCGAGAACCTGGAAAGACTCTTCACAATTCTTCTTGGGAACGAGATGCCTGACCGTACGACGGCCGACAATTCGGTCACGGCAACGGAGCCGAATGCGGATGTGCATCTCGCGGTAAATCATCACAATGGAGAGACGGGACAACGGTTAGTCAGGCCTGACCGTGAGCACAAGCGTGTCTTGGCGATCGGGGAAGATGGCGGTTTCGTCGATCTGCTGCACCGTCTTCTCACACAGCGAGACATTCATGTCTCCAGGTCCACCGACGAAATTCCCGGAGTCCAAGATGTGGTCCGGATGAGTCCGGATCTTGTGCTTCTTGATCTCGGTTCCTCCGAGACGCATCCCCATGACCTCATGCGCAGAGTGAAGCTGGTCGATAATTGCATCCCCCTGGTCCTGGTGACCGACCGCGAAGACCATGGAACCGCCGCGGCGACGGAGAGCGAGGGAATCTACGAAGTCGTAGAGAAGTCCGCAAGCGAACAAGCTCTGCTTCGCGTCATTCTGAGAGGCCTGGAGTATTCCGAGCTGTCCAGATTCAAGAGAGACCACGTCAAGGTAATGCAGGATGCTTTGCAAAAGGAGACCATGGAAATCGCGAGGACCAAGGACTTCCTCAACGGCATCCTCAACAGTTCGACCCTCGTGTCAGTGATTCTCACTGACCTCGACCAGAACGTGCTTTTCTGGAACACGGGCGCGGAGAACATCTTCGGCTACAAGGCCCATGAAATCGTCGGCACCAAGATAACAAGACTGTACCCCGCGGACTCTCTCACGACGGAAACGGTCGATCAACTCCGAAGCATGGTGCAACGCGGAGGAGAGACCGTCCAGGGCAAGATGAACCAACTCTCCAAGGACGGACGGGTGCTCACCATGTCCCTTGCCGTTTCCCCTATGTTGGACGGGCTCGGAAAGGTTCAGGGCATTCTGGGAATCGGGCTGGACGTGACCGAAGAGGTCCGGCAGCAGGAAGAAATTGTTCGGTTGCTTTCCCAGGTCAAGAAGACCCGCGAAGCATCCATATTCACGCTTGCCAAGCTTGCGGAGTCCAGAGATGAGGAAACCGGGTTGCATCTCAACCGAATCCAGGAATACTGTCGGGTTCTGTGCAGAGGATTGTCCGAGCTGACCCGTTATCGAGACGAAGTCACCCCCGACTTCTCGGACGATTTGTATCATGCGTGCGTGCTTCATGACATAGGAAAGGTTGCCGTTCCTGATGCAATTCTCATGTCTTCGGAGAAGTTCGGTCCGAAAGAACGAGAAATAATGGAGCGTCATCCGCTGGTCGGCGGACGAGCCCTCGAGGAAGCCGTGGAGCGGCTCGGCGAGAAGAGTCTTCTCACCGTAGGTATGGAGGTCGCGTATTACCACCACGAGCATTGGGACGGTGCCGGGTACCCCTTTGGACTGAAAGGCCCGCAAATTCCTCTTTCCGCCCGGATTGTCGCGGTCGCCGACGTGTACGACGCGCTGACGGCCGAGAGACGGTACAAGAGAACCTTTTCCCACGAAGAAACGTGTACTTTCATCGTTGAGAAAAAGGGAACGCAATTCGATCCCGACGTCGTGGAGGTCTTTCAGGATCTCGCGGGAGAATTCCGGAATATTCGCAATACCTTCACGGCAACGTAGCGCGTCGACCCGCCGGACGGCCGCGTCTTCCCGGGGTCTCCATTAGTGCACGGTGCATAAGAGATTGCCCGGGGCTTCGCGCTCGCAATGACAAACGTGAAGGTGTCCGCAGTATTCAAGGGCCGACACTATAAGAGAAGGATCTTGAGGCAAAAGAACCTTTTGGGCGATTTCCGTCTGGCCACTTCCTCGATTGTTGTGGTATGTTTTGGGTGACTGTACCCGCGGGGCACATGTGAACAGGAGATGCCCCAGCCTCAACAATACGGGCTTTTCCCACGAGACGATTGAGAAGGAAAGGCGGGGGACATGAATCTCCCCCGATTCGGATGAGACGGCGAATCGGGGAACGGTCCGTCAGAGGCATTTCTTGTCCTGGTGGGGCGGCACAATGTGTGTTGTTGTACGGTTCTCGACCGCGATGGGGGGTCGCGCGGTGCCGGATGCACATCGCGGCTTGCTCGGGTCAACTCTCCATTCCGCCGGGCCGGCCGGTGAACCGTTACGGCAGGAGGAATCGGGACGGAATAGTCAAGGAGGGGAAGGGGATGAGTCCAAAACGCATTATAAAGTCAAGAGATTTCCTCGGAGACATCCGATGTGGAATGAGCGCATCCCAACTCATGGAGAAGTACGAGCTGTCGCCCAAGGCCTTTCAGCAAGTCTTGAAGAAGCTCATCGATGCTTCCGCCGCGCCGTCCACGGCCGTGAACGGTCAGCCGGGGGCCGGCGCTCGGCCGCCCATCTTGGAAGACATGCGTCAGTTCCCGCGCAAGGTCATCGACTATCCGCTGTGGGTATACGGAGATCTTGAACAGATCGAACACGGCCTGGTCGTGGACGCGTCGGAAAAGGGCGTCCGTGTTCGGGGAATCTCTGCGACGGTGGGCGAGTGTCGGACCTTCATGGTCCGTTACGGGCCGGGCGACCGACGTCAACCGTTTGTGTTCGAGGCCGAGTGCCGTTGGGTCAATGGAAGCGGCAACGATCCCGACAAGGCCGTCGCGGGGTTTGAGATAACGAGAATCTCCACGGTGGACGCGGAGCACTTACAAGACATCCTCATCTGAATAAGTATTCGATCGTTAGGACTCACCGGTCATCTTCGGGATGAGGCGCGCCTTTCGTCCCCGGTGAGATGGTAATCATATCTCCTTGGCGCTCCAGCAAACCTTCTTTCACAAGCACGTCAACCAATACACGTGTTCTGTCCTTTTGTCTTCCGACTACTTTGAGCAATTCCCTGTCGGTGAGTGCGTCGCGGTCGAGCAGTGCCTTGAGAATAAGTCCTCGAATTTCCCGGTCTGAATCGGCGAACGGAGCCTGGCGACGGTGGTGAGCACTCCTCTGATTGGGGTTTGCAGTCGTCCTCTTCAGCATGGCCCCGTAGTCCATGAGGGCATAGTACCACGTCCGCACCCGATCCGTATCCAGCGTTTTTTCCACCAGAGGGAGTATTTCCGTATCCCGGACGCCGCTCCTATCCGGAAAGAACAGGTGAAGAAAAACCCGGCGAATGTTGGTCTCCATAAATACCGTCGGACGATGAAACGCGAATGCCCCCAGCGCACCGGCCGTTGCCGGTCCTATGCCCGGGAAGGTCCTGAGCGTTTCCGGAGAATCGGGAAGCCGGCCACCGAATTCAGACACGACCGACAGCGCGATAGCCTGCAGCGACAGAGCCCGCCGATTGTACCCAAGCCCTTTCCACACCCTCAATACGTCGCGGAAATCCGCGTGAGCAAGTGTCGAGAAGTCGGGAAACTTCCGTAAGAATTCATCGTACTTGACGAGGACTCGCTCCACCTGGGTTTGCTGCAACATGATTTCCGACACGAGTATACGGTACGGATCCTGGGTCGATCTCCACGGAAGTTCCCGCGCATGGTCGTCATAGTACCGGTAGATGATCCGCCGAAAGACCGCGACCTGCCGAGGGGTGACCCCTTCCTGTTGAAACTCCGTCGCGGGTTCGTCCGGGAGGGCCGTACCGGGCGATCCAAGGATATCTTCATGATGCGAGGGATATGCGGAACGCATCCGGCTACTCATTTTGGAGGCAACGTGGATGCAAACGCCTTGGCTTGTTCCAACCATTTCCTCAAGGACTGCTCGGTCCGGAACCCTTGTTCTTCAACCATGACCCACCCTTTCATGGGTCGGCCGGTTATGTCGAACGGTCGAACAAAAGGTGTTTCGAGAGCTTTTCCCGCCCCTTCGACACCCAAACGCAGTATCAAGAGATCCTTATACACGCCGCAGAACATGTTTCCCTGGATCAGGTGGCATATGCCTCCGAACATCTTCTTCCGGTCGGTGTTGTCCCAGTCGCTTATGATGTTCAGAATCCGTTTCTCGATGTGTTCATTATACGGCATGGGGTGTGCCTCGCGGAATGATTTGCAGGATCCGGATCACATCCTGCGTCATGGATCCATGCTTGGGACCGGCATCAGCGGACGTGTTGGTCCAACGGCTGCTCAGTCTATGGAACCGATCAACCGTCCCGTGTTGGCCTCTTTGAACAGGAAACTCGGCCTAGGACGCGGATGCCACCCGGGCGCAAAATCTTCCAGCTTTTCTTCGCCGATCTTGTGAACCTTGCCCCACCAGGGGAAAAGGCTGAAGGCCTCCTTCTCCGCTTCAGGGCCGCATGTCGAGCACCATATGAGAAGTCCCTCGGGGCCTCGGTATACTTGTCCCACTTCAGTGCCACCCCCACGAGTCATCCTGCTCCGGTACGAGATACCGGGCTCACACGAACGCGGACCGCGCGTCGGTGCAAGCTCGGACATTATCGTTCGTGTGATATGTCAAGCAATAGCATATAAGCAAATACAGGACAATGCGGTCCGCGGGATTTGCCCGGGAACGGCTCGGACGACCGGGTTCCGTACGGAACTCCCGACACCCGCGGTATCACCGGAAGCCCCGTACCGCCGCGGAATCGCCCGGCCGTACCGCCTGCTCTGCAGGTCGAGGACCGCACCGGTATTACTTGCTTTCTTTCGTAGATTGCCTTAACATTCAGTAGCGTTATGGCTCTTGCACGCGTCGCTGGTGGTTTCGCCGCACGTGCCGACCCAGCGACGGTTTAAGTTCTGATGACCGATGAGGTAAAAAAATGAAGTCGTTGGCGCCCCTTCTGATCTTTTTGGCCTTCTTTGCGGCCGCTGCCTCGGCCCAGTCCCCGAGTGCACCCACGGGAGGCGATGTTCTGGCAAAAGTAGGCGACAAGGAGATCACTCGGGACATGCTGGATAATATTATTGCCACGATTCCCGAGGAGAATCGTGTACCGTTCCTTACCCCTGACGGACGCAAGAAGATTCTTGATGAAGTCGTTTCCTTCACACTGTTTGCACAGAGTGCCATGAAGGAGGGAATGGATAAGGAGCCTGCAATCAAGACGAGATTGGAGTACGTCCAGACGGAGTATCTGGCGAAAGAATATTTCAGACGCAAAGCAGAGAAGTCGGCAACCGTGACGGAGCAGGAACTCAAGGACTACTACAAGGATCACCTGGCGGAATTCAAGCCTCCCGAAGAAGTGAACGCTCGCCACATTCTCGTGAAGACGGAGGCCCAGGCAAACAAGCTCTTGCAAGAGATAAAGTCGGGTGCCGATTTCGGTGAATTGGCCCGGAAGCATTCAATAGACCCCGCCGGGGCTAAAGGCGGCAAGCTGCAGCTGCCCAACGGGAGTGACTGGCTGCCGAAAGGCACGTTTGAAAAAGGGTTCGAATACGAGCTCTTCAAGGTGCCCAAAGGCAGCGTGGGGGGCCCGGTCAAGAGCCAGTTCGGGTGGCACTTATTGAAAGTGGAGGACCGGCGGCAACCGGAGATTCCCTCATTCGTTCAGGTACGAGGGCTCATCAGGAACCGGTTGCAGGATCAGAAGTTCTCGGAGCTTCACCGGAAGCTGACCGAAGAGACCAAGAAGAGCGTCCCCGTGGTGATGAAATAATACGAGTTTGCCTTCAGCGGTGGATCATAGGATCCCGACAATGGTGACGGCCATGCCAAGAAGTTATGTACCGGTCAGCCTGTTCGTCCTGACGGTCGGTCTTTTCTTATGCGTTCCAGGCGGTTACCCTCAGACTGATCCCCAAGGCCCGCCTTCCCGGGTTTCGGAATCGGATCGGGAGGCCGGCCCATCGAAGATCTTCGAGGCGGTTTCCGGGTATATCGAGGGTATGAGGGGAAAACCGAACCGACGAGACGACGCGCCCTCGTCCGAGGTGAAGGAGAGGAACCGCCGACCGATAGTGGTCGACCGCTCGGAGTCCGACCCTCGCCGGATCCTCGAGGCGGAAAAGACGTTGGCTCGCACGAGGTTGGAGAGGCGGGAATGGGACCTGGCCGTAAGCTCCCTGGAGAGAGCCCTGGTGGCCGCTTCTAAACTGTCCGACGAGAAGGAATCGGCGGAGCTTCAAGAGAAGCTCCGGATTGCACGCCAAAAGGCCGCGCGGGTCATTGAAGGTGTACCGCAATCTCCGGGAGAGGTGAGAAACGCCATCGGCATGAAAATGGTCGTCATTCCCGCGGGCTCCTTCACCATGGGAACGTCTCGGGCCGAACAGAGACGCGTCCAGAATGTCTGGAACATCCCGGAGGATCTCGTCAACAGGGAAGGACCGGCCCACTCGGTGCGGATCAACAGGCGGTTCCTCATCGGCAAGTACCAGGTCACGGCAGGGGAATTCAAGAAATTCGTGGAAGACACCGGATACAGGACCGTTGCCGAAGTACAGGGCTGGGGGTGGGTCTACGACAAGACAAAGAAACATTGGGTCAAGCAGAGTGGGGCCTCATGGGTCAATCCCGGGTACGAGGTGTGGGAAGACCACCCGGTAACGGTGGTATGCGAGGCCGATGCAAAGGCTTTTTGTACTTGGTTGAGCAGAAAGGATGGTCGCACGTACTCTTTGCCGACGGAAGCTCAGTGGGAGTACGCGGCCAGAGGCGGGAAAGACGGAAAGCGGTTTCCGTGGGGTGATGAGTACCCGGACGGCACCAAACTCAACATTGCCGACAGGCGCAGTCCCGTACCCTGGGCGGACCGAACCGTTGACGATGGGCACGGCGGTCCCGCGCCGGTGGGAAGCTACGAGCCCAACGATTTCTGGCTGTACGACATGACGGGCAACGTGTGGGAACTCTGTTCGGACCGATATCGCGCCAACGAGTACGCAGGCCGGGCGTCCACGGTCAGCGAAGATCCTACGGGGCCTCCGAGAGGGACGCAAGTCGTTGTCAGAGGAGGAAACTGGGCATTCAGTCCCGCGATCGCCAGAAATGCTTTTCGGACGGGAGTTCCTCCTGACATGGCAGCCGACGTGGCGGGATTTCGAGTGAGTGCCGAACCACAGCCTGCTGATGGTCTTCGCCCCGAGCGCGACACAGAGAAATCGATGAAGGATCTCGGCAACGCGTCCGAACTACTGGCGGAAATCAAGCGCCTTGTCGCAGCGGGGAAACGCCTGGAAGCCCGGCGACTTTTGGAAAGGATCAAGCCGGAGAAGACACTGGGCAAAGACTCCGGTGCAGACCCCGCGGTTTATACGACGGAGGTTCTCAGTGCCATGATCGACGTAGTGGAGGACAAGAGCACTGAGTCATTCACCAATACACTGGGCATGGAGATGATCCGTATCCCGGCCGGCGCATTCGTGATGGGCAGTTCCGAATCGGATATCGCATGGGCAATGATGACCCTTGCGCAGGGTCAGCCGGTGTCTCTGGAGAACGAATACCCGTTTCACAAGGTAAGGATATCCAGTCCCTTCTACATGTCGTCTACTGAAGTGACCGTGGGTCAGTTTCAGAAGTTCGTGGAGGAAACGGGTTACCTCACGGATGCGGAGGACGCGGGCGGCGGTCAAGTTTTCAATACGGAGAACGCGCAATTTGAGATTAAGCGAGGTAGTTCGTGGAAGAATCCCGGATGGGACATATCGCCGGACCAACCGGTGACCATGGTGTCCTATTACGACGCGCAGGCGTTTGCCGAATGGCTGACCGCAAAAGAGAAGCTTCCGTATAAGCTCCCAACCGAGGCTCAATGGGAATACGCGGCGAGGGGAGGCATCCCCATGGCACAGTTTCCGTGGGGAGACGATCTGCAAGACGGTCGGCGGGCCAACTTCGCGGACAGAAACTCGGATTTTGAATGGCGGGACCGGAATGCCGACGACGGGTACAAGTACGTGGCCCCGGTGGGAAGTTACGAACCCAACGGGTACGGCCTGTACGACATGGCGGGAAATGTGTTGGAATGGGTCAGGGACTATTACGGTGAAGACTACTATCGCTACACTCCCGAGATCGACCCGGAAGGACCCGGCCACGGCGAAAACAGGGTGACGAAGGGAGGCGATTGGACCTTCGGTCCGGTAAACCTTAGATGTGCGTTTCGCGGTTGGTCCAGGCCGGACTTGGCTTTCTACAATACCGGTTTTCGTCTGATCGTCGAGACGGATAGTTCGTTAAGACCGGTTCACTTCGCGGACGATTTTCTCACCAAGAAATGGGTGCCCGGTCCCGATCAAAGAACGGTCGCGGAAGCGGTCGCCCGGACAAAGGAACGTCGGCCCGACGATTCGACCGCAAAGGATTCCAAAGATTCCACGGCATCCGTCCGTGATGCCCCTCTCGTCCCGGGGGTCAAGATCCTGAGTTTCACGCCCAAATCGGACGGAGAAAAGGCGGGGCTCAGAAAAGGTGACGTGATCATTGCCTACCACGGCACACGAGATCTCACCACGGAGAAATTCCTGGCCTTGACGCTGGAAACCAGGAAGCAGAGAATTTCGCCTCTGCTCGTGTTCGTGCGAGACGGTCACGAACACGTGGTAAGGGCGAATCGCGGCTTCCTTGGAATTGCAGTGATGGATACGACGTTGCGAGGTCCTTTCAAGAAAGCCGCGCCCGAAAGAGACACCCAACCGGGGGATAAGACCACCAAGCCCTTGGATTGGACCTAGCCCGGCAGGGGCGCTTCTTGAAGCGCCCCTGCACTGCTCGGCGCATTACATCCCTTTGGCATTGCCGTTCGCCCGCGCGGGGGAAAGAACTCGACGTCCGCTCGCACCTGAACGCCCACCCCGATCTCTCAAAAAAAGATGGCTTTTTGCCGGAAATGTGATAGGGGGACTGAAAAAAGCCGCTGAGGTAGTTTTCATGACTAGGAGATTTGTCGCCGTGCTTCTCGTCACCCTGTGGATCAGCCCTGTTTGCCTGACCTGGGGTGAGAATCCCCAAGGCAAGTTGATACCGGTCAAACCGGCATACGAAGAAGCCGTGCAACCGACTCAGGCGGTTCGGGACGCCAATACCCCCCCACCGCCCACTCCACGCGACCAGATGTACGTTTTCTGGGTTCTGGGTCGCATTCTCAGCTACCCGATCGACACTGCCGAGTCCTACGTGTCCGGGTGGATCGGTAGTTGGCGAAATCGACCGGTCGCGCAGCCGGCCTCCGCACCTGCCGCTCCAAATCCTTTCACTTCCATCAGGTTGCGAGAGATACCTCCGGCCCCCCCGGCACACCCGAACTCGCAGTGATGAGGGCATCCGATCGGCGGGGGTTTCCATATCCGGAGTCGCCTGCGCTCCATATCTCGCCTGATTGCCGGCCGGCCCTCCGCCTCCTTTCGCGTGAGCGCGAAGTCGGGATCCCGCTCGGATTCATCTCGTTCCCGGGCTCGAGCTTGGCCGCGTGGGAAGGATACTCACGTGATTGCGAACTCGGAACTTCAATCCTCGGCTTTCTCGTTTTCATCGGCCAACTTGTGTTTACACTTTGGGCACGAGAGAAAGACCCCGGTCTTCTTGCTGAATCGCTCTTCCATAATGGTTGAATCGCATTTTTCGTTGGGACAGGCAACTGCAACCGGTTTGTTCCAGAGCGAGTAGTCACACTCCGGATATCGAGTGCACGAGTAGAATGTCTTACCTCTTCTGCTCCGGCGTTGAGCCATCTCACCTGTTCCGCATTTCGGGCACTTCACTCCGATGCTGATCGGACGGGCCTTCTTGCATTCCGGGTAGAGCGAACACGATAAGAACGGCCCGGTACGGCCGTCCCTGATGACCATCGACGCGCCGCATTCACAGACTTCATCCGTAGGTACGGGGTCTTTGGCAGGCGCGGATTCCGCGGCAATGTTGCGGGTGTACCCGCACTCCGGATAGGCTGAGCATCCCATGAACAGGCCGTATCTTCCGGACCTTACGAGGAGCGGTCGGCCGCATTCGGGGCATGGTTCCCCGGTGGGAATGCCGTCCCTCTTGATGTTCTTCATGCTCTTCTTGGCCCGTTGAAGGGAAGATTGGAAAGGACCGTAAAAGCCTTCGAGCGTGTCGGTCCAGGAGACTCGTCCTTCTTCGATCAAATCGAGGGAAGACTCCATCCGTGCCGTAAAATCCGTATTGAGAAGCTTGGGAAAGCTGTCCACCAAGAGGCCTGAAATGATTCGTCCAAGAAGAGTCGGTCTGAATTTTCTGTCCTGAAGCTCCACGTACTTTCGCTTCTGTATGGTAGTGACGGTTTCCGCGTACGTGGAGGGCCGTCCGATACCCTTGTCCTCGAGTTCTTTGATGAGTGAGGCTTCGTTAAACGCGGGAGGCGGTTGGGTGAAGTGCTGCCGGGGCAAGAGGTCTTTCAAGACGAGCACGTCGCCTTGTTTCAGCCGAGGAAGCTCCCGTTGAGAATCTTCCTTGTCCCCGTTCCCGCCTTCCGCCTCTTCTTCTTTTGTCTGGCCGTAGATCTTGAGAAACCCGTCAAATTTCATGACCGACCCGCTGACGCGAAAAAGAAGCGTGCCCGCGCGAATGTTCACGGTAGTCAGGTCGAAGATCGCCGGCGCGGCCTGGCTCGCCGTGAACCTGTTCCAGATCAACGTGTACAGGGCCAGCTGATTCTTGTCCAAGAATGCGGCTACCTTGTGCGGGGGAAGGTCCATTGAAGTGGGACGAATCGCTTCATGAGCCTCTTGCGCGGACTTCTTCCCTTTGTAGAAGTTCGGTGTGTCGGGAAGATACGAGGGTCCGTACGTCCGCTTGATGTAATCTCGTACCGCGGTGAGCGCCTCTCCTGCAATGCGGGGGGAATCCGTCCTCATGTATGTAATCAATCCCACGGATCCCTGTTTGCCCAACTCTATGCCTTCGTACAATTGTTGTGCGATCCGCATGGTCCGGCTGCCGGAAAGCCTCAGTTTTCTCGATGCCTCCTGCTGAAGGGTCGATGTAATGAAAGGAGGCATGGCCTTTCGGCTTCGCTCACGTCGCTTCACATCCGTAACTACAAAGGGATTCTCGCGAGCGGCCTTCACGAGTACCGCGGCTTGGGACGCATCGGCGATCTCGACTTTCTTGCCGGCATCCTCCACCAGCCTGGCCTCGAACGGCGGGGGCGCCTCGGCTTCCAGGGCGGCGGTAATACTCCAATATTCCTGGGGGACAAAGGTGTCGATGGCATTCTGTCGGTCGACAATGAGCTTGAGCGCAACCGACTGAACCCTCCCGGCACTGAGACCGTACTGGACCTTTTCCCAGAGAAGAGGGCTCAACTGGTAACCCACGATTCTGTCCAGAATGCGCCGCGTTTGTTGAGCGTTGAATTTGTTCTCATCGAGCCGCAACGGCGTCGCGATCGCCTCTTTGATGGTCTTCTCGGTCAGCTCGTTAAAGAGAACCCTGTACACGCGGTCCGTCGGTTTGTCCAATTCCTGGCTGAGGTGCCACGCGATTGCCTCTCCTTCGCGATCCGGGTCGGTGGCCAGGTAGACTTTGTCGGCCTTGTGGGCTGCCTGCTTCAGGTGTTTTATTATCTTTTCCTTACCCGGGATCACCTGATAGTGCGGCTTGAAGCCGTTTTCTACGTCCACTCCCAAAACCGGCGCACGCTCGACTCCCTTGATCTTGCCGGCACCTTCGCTCTTGTCGGCCTGGCTGGGAAGATCCTTGACGTGCCCTACCGAGGCTTCAACGTCGTAACCCGACCCAAGGTACTTCTTGATGGTGCGTGCCTTGGCAGGAGATTCGACCACTACCAATGTCTTACTCATGAGTATCCTTTTCTCTCTTCATTTCAGTATCCCGCCGTACCGCCTCGAGTCCGGGCACATAGGATCGACCGTTCATGTCGAGGTACTGGTGCCGACTACAATCTTTCTTGTGCTCTGTAAAGATTCTTATGCATGTCCCAAAAGTCAAGATTGGGGTCCCCCGAGTCCATTCACGTAGTAGTGCCGGGCGGTCTTCGAAGGAGGTGTCGGTGCCGATCCAGCGAAGGCGAGATCTCACGGTTTCGCCGGGCTTGAACCGAACTATCCGCTCCACATGGGATCATCGGTCTCCGCACGTGTGAGGACGCTTCGGCCTTATGGCTCAACCCGCGAGAACATTTTTCCGGGATGCTGTCGCACGAGTCCCCTGAGTTCGAGTTCCAGCAACAGTCCCGCAAGCTTGCCGGCGTCAACGGCAAGCGTTTCGCACAATACGTCTATTGGAACCGGATCCGGATCCGGTTCCAAGGCATCGAGCACCGCCTTTGCTTCTGGAGCCAAATCCTCATCGGATTCGATCGGGTGGAACAGCGGGACCTGGGATTCTGCAGGACGGCTTTGAGAAAAGGCCTGCAAAATGTCTTCCGCGGATTCGGCCAGGCCGGCGCCCTGTTTCAGCAGGCTGTGAGGTCCTTCGGAGCGCTTGTTCATGACGCTGCCGGGAACGGCGAACACGTCTCGGTTCTGGTCGATGGCATGATGAGCCGTAATGAGGGATCCGCTGTTTCTCGCGGCCTCAACCACCAGCACGCATTTGGAGAGACCGGATATGATTCGGTTTCTTCGGTAAAAATTGGTGGGGTGAGGCACGATCCCGGGCCTGAATTCGCTCACCACCGCTCCCAACCGCGACATGTCCCCGATCAACGCCTTGTTTTCCCTTGGATACGCCACGTCGACCCCGCAACCAAGCACCCCGATGGTCCGCCCTCCTTTGTCCAGTGCGGCCCGGTGGCACACGGTGTCAATTCCTCGGGCCAGTCCGCTCGTGACGGTGACGCCGGCCCGTGCAAGACCGGCGGTAATCGTCTGAGCCATCTGAACCCCGTAGCGACTCGGGTGCCTCGTGCCCACCACCGCGACCGCGTTACAATCTTGTTCGAGCAAGACTCCCCGAACGAAGAGCAGGGCCGGCGGATCGTATATTTCCTTGAGGTTGTCCGGATACTCCGGATCCCACCGCGTCACCACTCGGGCCTCTAGACTTTCCAGGATATCAATGTCTCTATCGATGTCGGCTTTTGGGGGTTTGAAGTCCGCGATGGAGCGCGCGAGCTTTTCGCTCAAACCCGTCCTGCGGGAGATCTCCTTCGGATTGGCCTCCATGGCGGCCCTTGGGCTTCCGAACGCGTCCATGAGACGCGCAATACTCAGCGGGCCTACTCTCGGGATTCTTTCAAGTGCAAGCCAATCGGAAATAGGAATGTCAGTGGCCGTCCGAGGATCTACCATGAGACACCGTTGGTCACCCCATTCTCTGCGCCCTCGCAGCCAAAAGCCAATTGGTTTCGAACAGGCACTGCCATACGCTCAAAACGGGACCGGCTAAGCGAGTGTTCGCCCGTCTCCCTCCATGAATGATCGATAACCCGATGACCGGAGTCCGGCTTCTGTGGGATTAGAGTGACGGCGGTTAACTTAGAGCACCCGGAGCCGAGAGTCAAGGACTTTGCCCATGTGGGAGTACAGGCCGGCGTCACCGCGCCTTTTTCCCGTACGGGAAACCATGGGCCGGGGCCGGCCCACGGCGCGAACCGACACACGGCACAAGGTCGGCGTGTCGACGCCGTGGGGGCACGGCCTTCTGAATCAAAACGGGCGGTCCCCCCCATACCTGTGCGCGGGTGACCGCCAAGGAATCCGCGGCGGGACGACAACCGTTGAGACGATTGTCGTCCGGAGGTGTTCGCTAGTCCGAAACCGTCTTTATGACGTCACCGACCATAATTTCTTCCCGCATCCGTGTGACAAGCACCGTGGAATTCTTCTCAAATGCCTTAAGCACCAACCCCTCGCCCACGTACCGATCGGGAATGGACAAATATCTGCTTGAGAAATACGGATCCATCACCCGTTCGGTCGGCCGATAGATATTCAAGAGCATTCCGTCCTGCATCCCGTCGCATTCGCCTCGGTTGACAAACACTATGTCGTTCTCAAAATTGTGGGAATTACGGAACCAGTTCTGACGCGTGGCCGATTCGAGTATCGTTCCCGTAAGCATCCGATGGGATTTGGAAGGCACGATTTCTCGTTCCCTGGGGGCAAACAGACAAATCTTGTCCCCTACGGCAATCTCGACGAAACTCTCGGTTATGATCGCAGTCGCCAATTCGTGGCTGGTGCTCGTCACCTCGATCTCACCCACGATCTCGCTCACAAAACCAATCGACCTGTCCGAATTGAGCGGATGCGTGAGAGGGCCTCTGTCGCGATAGATCCCGAAACGATCTCCCACCAGTATCGCTTGTTTTTTCGAGGGACGAAACCGAACGTAGACCAGGTCGCGTTCCAGGAAATGCACCTTTTCCACTTCAGGCGAACTGACGACGTATCCCCAGATGCGAATCGGCCGAGGGCTTAATTTGAACTTGAAAAACTGCTTCTCATAGGGGATACCTTTGCGCGGGACCTTGTGGACAAAAAACCTTACGTCATCGGGTATTCCCGTGGGAGGCTCGTATTCCTCATCCACTACGTTGGAAGCGGTTCGAGGAGAGAAAAGATTGATTTTCAATCCCGGGGTCAACGGTTCTCGCGCAGGCGCGCCGCCTTTGTCCCTTATCAGAACCGCGGGATTCTGGTTCCATAAAAAGGGCCAGAGCGCCGGGTCGGAATAGTAGTACCCCGCAATTCCGTAAAGGGTGTCCCCCCGCTTCACCGTGTATTGTGCCTCAGGCCGAGGAAAGATCTCAAAGGCCCTGAGGGAGTTTTGCAGCCAGGGAGCCAAAGAGATGATGACCGCCGACACGGCAAGAAGAGCAGATTTCTTTAACATCAAAGGCCTCCGCAAATTCCTCAATAAATCAGTTGAAGGCTATCTCTTAAGACGCTATTTTTTTATATAGTTTTTTGTTTCAAAAGTCAAGGCGTATTTCTCTGACCGCAGTACGTGGTCCCATAAATTCGGCAGGATTTCAGACAACACGGGTCGAGCGGATTCCGACCCGCAGAACCCTGAAGTCAGCCCGACTGTCAGAAAATTTATGACCCATCGTCCGCCGGATGAGTGGAGGGAGGCCGTTGCGACATGAGGAGACCGATCGCGAATGAGTTCATGGCGGATCCGAGGATACGAGAAGCCAAGAAGGTGCTGCTGCAAACCCGGGATGAGTACTCCGCCCGCCTGACGGGAGTTCGCCCGCCCGATTCGGATTTGAAGATGGATTATGAGCGACTCATGAGGGAGTACGGGGACCTGCGGGGAGGCCGGCTTTTCTACCCGTACCTCGGCAGCGGGTTGGGAAACGGGGCGCTGGTGGAACTCGCGGACGGCAGTGTCAAGTACGACTTCATATCCGGAATTGGAGTTCACCATTGGGGCCACAGTCACGCTGCAATAATGGAAGCCTCGTTGGATGCCGCGCTGTCCGACACGGTCATGCAGGGGAATCTCCAACAGAACGTGGAGAGCGTTGAACTGGCGAGGACGCTCTTGGAGGGGGGCAATCGCAAGGGAGCCCGGTTGGCGCATTGTTTCTTTTCGACGAGCGGGGCCATGGCCAACGAGAACGCGCTGAAGGTCATGTTCCAGTACAAGTATCCGGCCAACCGTATTCTTGCTTTTGAGGGCTGTTTCATGGGCCGAACTCTGGCGCTTTCGCACGTGACGGATAAACCCGAATACCGCGTGGGGTTGCCGGCCGGCGTGTCCGTGGACTACGTCCCCTATTATGTCGACGAACGGCCCGAAGAGAGTACGGGACGCTCCTTGGACCAGCTGAAGCGTCATCTGAAACGGTATCCCGGAAAGCATGCCGGGATGGTATTTGAACTCGTACTTGGAGAAGGAGGCTTTTTACCGGGTAATCGAGAGTTTTTCAGGGAGTTGATGCAGGTCCTCAGAGCTCATGAGATACCTATTCTCGTCGACGAAATCCAGACCTTCGGCCGAACGACCGAGTTGTTCGCCTTCCAATACTTCGGCCTGGACGATTTCGTGGATGTGGTCACGGTGGGCAAGGCTTCTCAAGTCTGTGCCACTCTTTTCACGGACGAACTCACTCCCGGACCGGGCCTGCTCAGCCAGACGTTTACCTCGAGCACCGCGGCCATTCGGGTCGGCCGATTGATCGTCAGGCAACTCATGGACGGCGGATTTCTTGGACCTGCCGGCCGGATCGCCCGGTTCCACGATCGCTTTGTGACGCGCCTGCAGGAGATGGAAGCACGTCTTCCGGACGTGGTTCACGGACCGTACGGCATCGGCGCCATGGTTGCGTTCACTGCGTTCGGCGGGCACGCGGAAAAAGTCAACCGGTTCATCCATGCATTGTTTGACGCGGGAGTGATCGGCTTCTACGCAGGCGCGGATCCGACCCGGGTTCGTTTCTTGATTCCCGTGGGTGCCGTCACTTTCAACGACATCGATGCAGCGGTTACCATAACCGAGAACACTCTGGCCCGCATGTGCCGTTGAGGAGGCATGAAATGGTCATCATTCGCCCCGTGAAGCCGGCGGATCTCGACGATCTGGTCGCACTGGCACATCAGGAAACCTACGGACTGACCTCGCTGCCGAGAGACGCGCGTCTACTCCGAACCAGGATTCTTGAGTCATTGTACGCATTCCAGAAACTCGTGCAAAAACCGGGCGGAGAGCTCTATATGTTCGTCATGGAGGATCTGACCACCGGCCATGTGATCGGTACCAGTTGCATCATATCCAAGGTCGGCGGATTTCAGCCCTTCTACTCCTATCGGATCGATGTTTCCGTGCACGAGTCAAAGACTCTTGGAATCCGCAAGGAGATACCCACGCTTCACTTGATTAATGAACACAGCGGGCCTTCGGAAATCGGCGGGCTCCTTTTGGCACCCGAGTACAGAAAACACGGTAACGGTCGGCTGTTGTCGCTCTTTCGTTTTCTTTTCATGGCCGAGTACCCTGAACGCGTCGAGCCCGTTGTCATTGCGGAAATGCGAGGGGTCCTCGACCCAAAGGGCAATTCAGCTTTTTGGGACGCACTTGGACGACACTTCTTCGATATGGACTATCCGAGCGCGGACCTTCTGAGCGCCATGGACAAGAAATTCATTGCCGACCTCATGCCCACCTCCGCAATCTACATCCCTCTTCTGCCCAAGGAAGCACAACAAGTGATCGGTGAAGTTCACGAGCAGACGAGACCCGCATTGAGACTGCTTCAAGAAGAGGGTTTTCAATACACGAAGATGGTGGATATTTTCGAAGCCGGACCGGTGGTACAATGCCGCGTTGAGGACATCCGCACCGTAAGGGAGAGCCGCAAAGCCACGGTAGCTGAAATTCGGGACCTGGGGGACGAAAAGCCGTCTCACATCGTGTGCACCCTTGGAGAAGAATTCCGATGTTTCATGGGCGGAGTGACCATTGATGAAGACGGAAACGCTCATGCGACGTTCCGGGAAGTTGAACGGGTCGATCTGCAGCCTGGCGATACGATCCGTTTCGCACCGTTGCGGCCTTCCGACTAGCCGTAGGAGATACCCTATGCCTGGAAAATCTCATTTCATTATGAACCAATGGATAACGGGAAGCGGTTCGGAATTCACATCTGCCGATCCGGCCACCGGGCGACACACATGGAGCGGGCGTCACGCCGACGCCGGTGAGGTGCAACGAGCAGTCGAGGCTGCAAGAGACGCGTTCGAGGGCTGGGCCGACCTCGCGCCTGAGCGGAGGATCGACCGTTTGGAGATCTTCGGAGCACAACTTGGCGCCCATAGGGAAGAATTGGCTCACGCAATTTCACTGGATACGGGGAAGCCCCATTGGGAATCGCTCACCGAGATCAAGGCCATGCAAGGCAAGATAGGACTCTCGATCCGGGCGTATCGAGAGCGATGCGGCCCGGTGAGCGGCGAGTCAGGCAGAGATCGCACCTGGATCAGGTACAGACCTCACGGGGTAGTAGCGATCTTTGGACCCTTCAACCTGCCGGGACACTTGCCCAATGCTCACATTGTGCCGGCCCTCATCGCGGGAAATACGGTTGTTTTCAAACCGAGCAGGCAGGCCCCACTGGTCGCGGATAAGACGGCACGACTCTGGGAGGCCGCGCAACTTCCCCCGGGTGTGTTCAACATGGTGCAGTGCGACCGAGACACTTCCATGGCATTGGCCGTAAATCGGGACGTTCGAGGGCTTTTCTTCACCGGGAGTGTGGCCGGAGGCAAGGCCATACATAGAGCCGTGGCAGGAAATCCCGGTAAGATCCTCGCGCTGGAAATGGGGGGAAACAATCCGCTTGTGGTCCACGAGGTTGCGGACGTTCATGCCGCGGCGTATCTCACCGTGCAGTCTGCATTCATAACCTCGGGACAGCGTTGCACGTGCGCTCGCCGGCTCATCGTGCCCAAAGATGCTCAAGGGGACTCATTCATCGGGAGTTTGAAGTCGCTCATGGGCAAGATTCGTGTCGGGGCTTTCACCGAGCATCCCGAACCGTTCATGGGTCCCGTCATATCCGTCCAGACTGCGGAAGACCTCCTGGCGGCCCAGGCCGAGCTGGTGTCCAAAGGTGCGGTGCCCATTGTTCCCATGGTGCGCCTCGACCGGCCGGGAGCCTTTCTTTCTCCGGGTCTTATCGATGTTACGGAGGTGAAGAATCGCTCGGATGTTGAATTCTTCGGCCCAATGCTGCAGACGATCCGGGTACCGGATTTCGATGCGGCGTTGCACGAGGCCGATAATACTGCGTTTGGTCTTGCCGCGGGACTCTTGAGCGACAGAAAGGATCTGTATGAGCGATTCTTGCACACCGTCCGTGCCGGCATCATCAACTGGAACAGGCAGATTACCGGGGCTTCGGGGGCGCTGCCGTTCGGAGGCATCAAGGACAGCGGAAATCACCGTCCAAGCGGGTACTTTGCCGCGGACTACTGTTCCTATCCCATAGCTTCGATTGAAGCTGAAATCACGGCCTTTCCGGAATCACGGACGCCGGGAATAGACGTGTAATACCGGACACCATGAGACATGGAAACCTTTGAGTTAAATTTCGACGGCCTCGTCGGTCCAACCCACAATTATGCGGGACTGTCGTACGGCAACATCGCGTCGGTCCGGCACGCTCGCTCAGTTTCAAATCCAAAGGCCGCGGCTCATCAGGGTCTCGCCAAGATGAAACTCCTCGCGGACCTTGGTGTGAGTCAGGCAGTGCTCCCACCCCAGGAACGTCCCGACATGGAGACCTTGAAGCGTCTGGGATTCTCCGGTTCCGAGGCAAGTATTCTGGAACGGGCGGCCAAGGAAGCTCCCGAACTGTCGGCGGCATGTTACAGTGCCTCGAGCATGTGGGCGGCCAACGCGGCAACGGTTTCGCCGAGTGCCGACGCGGAAGACGGTCTGGTCCACATCACGCCTGCAAACCTTGTGCGAAATTTCCATCGCTCCCTTGAAACGGGGTTTACCGCCTCAGTGCTGAAGACGATCTTCCATGACGATTCCGTTTTCATACATCACGACCCCGTCCCCGGTGCCGTACAGCTTTCCGATGAAGGAGCCGCCAACCATATTCGCCTGTGCCCCACTCACCGAGACAAAGGAATTCAGGTCTTCGTGTACGGACGAAAGGCTTTCGATCCATTAGACCGGGGGCCGGAGAAATATCCGGGTCGCCAGACCTTTGAAGCATCGGCTGCAATTGCACGTCTTCACCGATTGAGACCGACATGTGCTCTCTTTGTCCGACAGAGCAGTGAAGCCATTGATTCCGGAGTTTTCCACAATGACGTGATCTCCGTGGGCAATGAAAATCTCTTCCTCTATCATTCGCGTGCCTTTTCACACGGGCAGGCGGATGTCGATCGCATTGCGGAAGCGTATCGAGCGTGCAGGCACGACGATCCGATCCTCTTTGAAGTGACCCGCAACGAACTCCCCTTGTCGGACGCCGTGGGATCCTATCTCTTCAACAGCCAGATCGTAACGATGTCGAATCGGTCCATGTGCCTGATCGCGCCGGTGGAGTGTCTCGAGAATGCGGCGGCCGCCGCGGTCGTGGATCGTCTGCTCTCGGAGGCGAACCCCATTGCGGAAGTGAGATACGTCGATCTGAGGCAGAGCATACAGAATGGGGGCGGGCCCGCGTGCCTGCGCCTGCGCGTGGCGTTGACCGAGCGGGAACGGTCACTGATCCATCAAGGGGTGTGGTTGACCGAGCAGCTCTACGACGATCTGACGAGCTGGGTCGATCGCTTCTACCGGGATCGACTCGGTCCGGAAGACCTGGCCGACCCGAGGTTGCCGGACGAGAGTCGCAGCGCGTTGGACGAGCTGACTCGGATTCTCGGCCTGGGCTCAATTTATGGATTTCAGAAAATCTGATCCGCCGGCAAAGCCGACCGCGAAAATATCAATTACAGGCCCTAGCCGGAAGTCAGGCGTTTTGTCAATTTTTCGACGATTTCGTCGGCGATTTCCCCGATGAGTCTTCTCGAAAGGTTGTCCACAACTCTGTCGACAATTCTGTCGGCGACACTTTCCACAACTGCATCGGACAAAAGGGGATTTTCATTATCACGATGTTTCCGGGCGGGTTCGTAGAAAAGCGGCTCGATGTCGCTCGGAATCTTGTCATCCGGTTCCGAAAACAGGTACTCCGACAAGTCTTCCGTCACTTGTGGGTGCTCGGCGGCGGAACCCGCGGACCGAGAAGGGGCCTCCGGCACTATTTCTTGGGACCGTGTCGCCTCGGCTTCTCGAGTCTCGGCCCTTGCCTTCACCGCGACCTCCGATCCAAGCGTCAATCGTTCAAAGTCTTCAAGCGTGTAGGTGAAATCGGTGTTCATGTACTTGACGTCACAGGGAACGGACTTGCCTATCATCTTGCAATTGAACGTCCCCGGAAGTCTCAACATGGCGTCGATTCCAACGTGATTGCCGCATTGAAAATAGCTGCTGATTTTCCTTAGTAATCGCTCCACATGATCTTTGTCGACGATCTCCACAAGATCTCCGAGGAGCCAATAGAGGTGCATTCCCCATCCGGATTCAATGACGACCGATGGAGCAAGCGGAAAACTTCTCACGGCTTTGGCGGCCGATGCGGGACCGGTGAAGAACACGTCCTTCCCCGAGTATCCCTCCGGCCCCAAATCAAGGCCGGCCCACAGGGCGGTCATGAAACGAATGTGTGTCCTTTCGGGCTTCATGGTCTCCCGAGGGCACACCCCGAAGTACACATCCTGGTCCGGCGTATATTGTTCCTTGGCGAGGATTTCCACGTTGGGGAAATAGCGTGTGCTCACCCGCCGATCCAAGTGCTTGGTCGCTTTGACCATGACGAAACCGTTCTGTCGCTCGAAGTAGTCTCCGAACAGGGCAAGAAGAAACTCTTTGCGGGAAAATTTTTTCATCACTTGTACTTGGCTTCGGAAGAGGAGCCGGGCCGATATGGCCGTATTCTATGTATCGCGGTCCGGGCTGTCAACAATATCCCGACGTTACGCGAACATCCCACGGCTTCGTTGCCGGACGAATCCGTGCCGATGCACATAGCGCAAGACGCCGTGCGGTGGGGCATCGCCTTTGCATTCCGTTTCACCCCGCGGCGTTCATCATCAACCCCCGTTTCACACATTGGCCGAATCCGGCGAACCCATTCACTCGTTCGGTCGACTTCGTTGGTCCTTAAGCAAATACTCCGTCACATAGTCGTGAATCGCGTCCTCGAGCGAGGTCAACGGGTGACGGTATCCCGACAGACGAATCTTGTCGATTTGTGCGCACGTGTAGTACTGATAGCGTTTCTCAAGACCTTCCGGCATGTCGATATAGCGAATATTCAGCTGCTTGCCCAACGCGGAAAAGACGGCCCGTGCAAGATCGTTGAAAGTCCGCGGCTTGCCGGTGCCCACGTTGAACAGACCGTTCAGTTCGGGTCTCTCGAGAAAATGGAGCGTCATCTTGACCGCGTCGCGAACATAGACAAAATCTCGACACTGTTCCCCATCTTTGAATTCCGGCCTGTATGACTTGAAGAGCCTCACCTCCCCCGACTCCGTCGCCTGAAAATAGGCTCTTATCACGACGCTGCGCATGTCCGCTTTGTGGTATTCGTTCGGGCCGAACACGTTGAAATATTTCAGCCCGGCCGCATTCTCGAGAATTCCGGTCTTCATTGCCCACATATCGAACATTTGTTTTGAATACCCGTACATGTTGAGGGGCCGTAATCCGGGAGCCGTATCGTGGTCGTCGGAATAGCCCAGAGAACCGTCCCCGTACGTGGCCGCGGACGAGGCATAGATGAATCGCATGCCGGTCTTCCCCGCGAATCTGGAAGCAAGGCGTCGAGAGTATTGGAAGTTGTTGCGCATCAAGTAATCCGCGTCCCTTTCCGTGGTCGAACTGCATGCTCCCATGTGAAAGAGGGCCCAAATTCCGTGATCGAAGAGCCCTCGTTCCACTTTTTCCAGAAAATCGTCCTTGTGCTCGAAATCGACGAAATCGAGTCCGGCCAGGTTCTGCCATTTTTCCGACCGCTCCAGGCGGTCGACGACGAGGATCTTGTCCTCTCCTCCTTCGTTGAGCGCACGAACGATGTTACTGCCGATGAATCCGGCTCCTCCGGTGACGATGATCAAGAATCCACCTCGGCTTTTTCCTGAATTCCGTTGCGTGTACGCTCTCCGGCCACACGGGTTACCGGGCCTTCCAATCCTCCCCGTGGAGAGGTCCCCGACCGCGGGACCCGGAGTTGTACGCTGGGGATATTGCAGTGCACACGGCACCGCGGGTCAACGCTTCGTTTCGACGCGGCATGATGCCGCGATTCAGCGGACAAATCAAGACTTGTTTCGATGCCTTCCCGTCAGACTCTCTCCTTGAATTCTTCTCCCAAGAGTCCTTCGGGCCTTAACAGGAGGACCACAATTATGACGACGAAAGCCAACGTGTTCTTGAAGGCGATGGACACGAATCCGCCTGTCAGCGCTTCGGCCACGCCGAGTATCAACCCGCCGACGATGGCTCCCGGAAGGCTGTTCAGACCGCCGAGGATGGCTGCGGCAAATCCTTTGAGGAACGGTTCCAGCATGAAGAACGGGTCCAGGAGAAGTGCGGGGGCGAGAAACAGTCCCGCGAGGATCCCCAACACGGCGGCCAGGCCCCACGAAAGGGCCAGTATGCGGCGTGTCGGAATACCCAAGGTCTGGGCCGCGGGGAGGTTTTCGGAGGTTGCCCGCATGGCCAGCCCGAGCCTCGTCCTTTGAACCAGAAGATAGAACAAGAAGGCCGCGATCAGTCCCGCGGCCAGAGTTCCCAGGCTCAACTGACTGACGATGATCCCGCCCACCTTATAGATCGTGTACTCGGACAGGGGAAACGGAAAACTCTGCGGTTCCGTACCGCCGAAGTACGCGATAAGACCCTGCAATATGAGCCCCAGGCCCAGAGTAAGGATGATCTGCCCAAGCTGGGTTGCATCGCGTCGTTGGGCGGGAACCAGGATGGAGAAGTAGAACGCCATGGCAAGAACCGCTCCAAACAGAAGTGCAAGCACTGCAGCCACCACGAAGGGCACGTTGAAGGCCAGAAGGGTGAATGCAACGAATGTTCCCGCGGTCGTCACATCTCCGTGCGCGAAGTTGAGGATGCGAGTCGAGCGATAGATCAATACCAGTCCCAAAGCCACCAGTGCATAGACGGCTCCGGTAGAGAGGCCTGAAATTGCGTACTGGAAAAACCGTTCCATCTATTCTTCCTTATTCTGCGGTTCCTATCGGAAGGGCCAGTTTCTTAGATAGAGCCTGGTCTTCATCCAGATGCCGGCGAAGCCAAGGGGTTGAAATATGAGCAACACGATTATTGCCGTACCATAGACCACGGGAACCATCTCTTTGTACGCACTGAAGAATTGCGGTACGAGTATGACGAAAGCCGCGCCCATGATGGCCCCCTCGATGGATGCCAAACCGCCGACGATCACCGCGACAAAAAGCGTAATGGATTCCATGAAGGTGAACATATTCGGCTCGAGATAACCGATCAGGAGGGCGTAGAGGCCTCCCTGGATACCCGTGTAGAAGGAACTGATTGCAAACGACAGAAGCTTGTAATGGGTGAGATTCACCCCGATGACTTCCGCCGCTATGTCGTTGTCTCGAACCGCAATGAAGGCCCGGCCCATGTATGATGAGATGATATTGTAGGATACGAGTGTGAAAAGAAGCGCAATTGCAAGATTGAAATAGTAATTGAACGTGATCCTGGACAAGCCGAAGAGCGGATCGATCTTCGGCACCGACAGTCCCATGCGCCCCCCGGAAAGGAGTTCCGAGTTGACCAACACTTGGTAGACCGCGATGCCGAAGCCCATGGTCGCGATCGCCAGGTACGGCCCCTTGAGGCGAAGCGAGGGGAACCCGACGATGATCCCGAATAACCCCGCGGCCACGCCCGCCGCCAACAGGCAGGCAGGCCAAGGAAGACCCAAGCGAGCCAGATGACCGAAGGTGAAGGCTCCGATGGCAAGAAATCCCGCCTGACCAAAGGAGATTTGGCCGGTGTACCCGATGAGCAGATTCTGCCCCTGAACCCCGATCGCGTAGATACAGATGATGGTCGCCACGTAGACGGTTGCTTCCGGACAGTACAGCGGCAGCAGGATCAGCGCCAACACCAAGCCGCCCACCCAAACGCGGGTCCAAGGTTTGCGAATAAGCTGCAGTTCTTCTCGATAACTCTCGATAAGGTCCATGTGTCTGTTCGCTTACTTTCGGTAGAGAGATTCTATGAGGTCTGCATAACGCTTTTCAAGAAAGCGCCTTTTCACCTTCTTTGTGGGAGTGACGTCCCCATCTTCCTCGTAGAAACGTCTTGGAAGAAGCGCGAACTTCTTGATGGACTCCACTTGAGAAAGCGTCTTGTTCACCTTTACAACTTCCTCGTCGATAAGCTTCCGAATCTCGGGATTCTGCGTAAGGTCGGCAAAGGTCGTAAAGGGTATCCTGTTGTCCTGGGCGTACTTGGTGACATTGTCTTCGTCGATCAGTATGAGTGCCGTCAGGAACTTGCGGGCGTCGCCGATGACCACCGCGTCCTGTATATACGGACTGAATTTCAGCTTGTTTTCGATGAACGCAGGCGTGATGTTCTTGCCGCCGGCCGTGATGAGGATGTCCTTCTTGCGGTCCAAAATCTTGAGGAAGCCGTCGTCGAGAGATCCCACATCTCCGGTATGGAGCCAGCCGTCTACGATGGTCTCTGCAGTGAGTTCCGGTGCCTTGAAATATCCCTGGAACACTATGGGTCCCCTGACGAGGACTTCTCCGTCATCCGCGATCTTGATTTCAATGCCCGGGATGGACTCACCCACATATCCCCACCGAGGCCGCTCTATGCGCTGAATGGCGATGACGCCCGTCGATTCGGTCTGTCCGTATCCTTCGCGCAGCGGTATGCCCAGTGCATTGAAGTATTCGAAGAGTTCCGGGGACGCGGGCGCGGCCGCACACACTGCCCATCGAAGCCTCTCGAAACCGAGTTGTCTCTTGAGGTGATGGAGCACCAACCAGTAGCACGGCCAGTAGAGAAGCGACCAAAGGAATCTCTCGGAGGACTTCTCCCGAGTGCGCACGTACTTGAGCCCCACCCCCACGCTCATGCGATACAGCGCACGCTTGAGGTACGTGGAATCGGACATGCGAATCTCGATCATGGAAGCGAATTTCTCCCAGATACGCGGCACGCTGGCAAACACGGTGGGGGAGACCTCCCTGAGATTCTGGGCCAGGGTGTCCATGCTCTCCACAAAATTGACCTTTCCGCCGATCCAAATTGCCTGGAAGAGCGAAATCAGGTTCTCATAAATGTGGGCAAGCGGCAGGTAAGATACCATCTCGTCTTTCTCGGTACTTCCGCTGGCCGTCATGAAGGATTCGGTAACAGCCAGGATGTTCCTGTGGGAAATCATGGCGCCTTTCGGCCGGCCTGTCGTACCCGACGTGTAAATGATCATGGCGACATCATCGGGTTTGACGGCCTTAAGCCGTTCGTCCACACATGTGGGATCCTCCTTGAGCTTCTTGCGGCCTCGTTCGACGAATTCGTCAAAGTAAACGACGCTTTCGTGTGAAAAGCCCCACAGCCCCTTGGGGTCCCAAACTACTACCTGATCCACCGTGATGTCGTCCAGAATCTGGAGGATTTTGTCGACTTGCTCTTCGTTCTCGACAAAGACGATTTTCGATTCGGAATGGCCGACCACGTACTTGATCTGGTCCGGAGCCGATGTCGGGTAAATCCCGCACGTCACTCCTCCGGCCGTCATGGCGGCCAGGTGGCAGATCAGCCATTCGGGCCTGTTGTCGCCCAGAATAGCCACCTTATCGCCCGGCCTCACACCGTACGCGACCAGCGCGGCCGCCACCTCCCTTACCTGTTTGCCGTATTCCGTCCAGGAGATTCTTTTCCAAATCCCGTACTCTTTGTGACGAAGGGCGATCTCATCCTTCTTGCGACCAACCCTTTTGAAGAAGAGCTCCGGGAACGTCAGGGCTTCGGCCGTCATTACCATCTCCTTCTCTTCTTATAAAGTCTCCATCCTTTGGGGGATGCAGCCGCCTCACCTCCCAACCCGAGATAGAGTTCCTGAACGTCTTCGTTTTCGGAAAGGTCCTTTGCGGTGCCCTCCAACACAATGCGTCCAGACTCCATGATGTACCCGTAGTTGGCGATTCCCAGCGCCATACGTGCGTTCTGTTCGACCAGGAGTATGGTGGTCCCGCCTTGACTGATCTCCCGTAAGGCGTCGTACACCGTTCGTCCCACCATGGGAGCCAATCCGAGAGAGGGTTCGTCCAACATGAGAAGTTTGGGTCTTCGGAGCAATGCTCGGGCTATGGCAAGCATCTGCTGTTCACCGCCTGAAAGAGTCTCCGCCTGTTGGTCGGATCTTCCCTTGAGGATGGGGAACAGCCTGTGAACGTTTTCAACATCTCCCTGAATATCCTTATCGCGTCTGCCCCAGAGTCCGAGGTCGAGATTCTCCTTCACCGTAAGCTCGCGAAACAGGCCCCTATCCTCCGGAACGTACACGATGCCCATACCCGCAACTTTTTCCGGAGCGGCTCGGTGAATATTGCGACCGGAAAACTGAATAGTACCCTTTTTCGGCTGGTCCTTGAGCAGACCGGCGATGGTCTTGAGCAGAGTGGTCTTACCGGCTCCGTTGGGGCCGAGCACCGTGAAGATCTCTTTTTCTCTGACTTGCAGCGAGAGCCCGTGAAGCGCGTAGATCCGATCGAAGTAAAGGGTCTCGATTCCCTCGATTTTGAGCAGGGGAGTCTCAACTGATTCGTTCGACATTCATTCAGTCCTCTGTCCGCAGACACGAGAAATGTTGCCTCGTTTCCTTCCCGGAGTGCGAGGGAACCGTGGAAACGAGGCTGGTTGATTCCAACCCCAAGGGTGGGTACGAAGTGCAGCATGCCGAGCGTTTCCATCGAGAACCGCCCTCGAGTTCAGAAGACGATTTCAAAAATACGACTACGCATTCTCGACCTTCTGAAGTTGCCCCGGTCTTCTCCCTATCCATGACAACCCCGACGAACCCTTTGCGAGAAGTGAAACGACGAAGCAATCTCGGCGCGTAACAAACGTTTCCAAACTTACGAAGACGGTACCTGGAAAGCCCGCCCGTCAAAAGGGGAAACCACCTTACGCCTCCATGCTGCACACGGAGACTGGGAGATGTTCGGCGGAAAGGCCGAGCATCTCACATCAGCAAGGGAATTGCGCAGTACCGGCGGACGGCCGGGCTTCTTACCCGCCCGGGGGCCGGATCAACCGTCCCCCAGGTAGGCCCGGATCACTTCCGGATCGCGCTGCACTTCCTCGGGAGTGCCGGCGGCAATCTCCAACCCCGACTCCAAGGCCACCATCCTATCGGCCAATCTCGACGCAATGCGAAGATCGTGCTCCACGAGGAGTATGGTAGTCTTATACCTGCCTCGGATCTCCATTATCCGATAGGCGGACTCCTCTTTCTCTTCCGAGGTCAAGCCTGCGATGGGTTCGTCAAGGAGGAGAAGTTTTGGTTCAAGCGCCAACGCTCGGCCGAGTTCTACTCTTTTCTGTACACCGTACGGGCAGTCGGACACGCGAGCTTGTCGATACGCCTGGAGATCCAGGAAATCGATGATCTCCTCAACTATCTCCCGATGACGCAACTCTTCGTTCCGCAGCCTCAAGACCACGTTCACCGGGTTCTTGCGGAACTTTACGTGCCTTCCCAACATGAGGTTTTCCAGCACGGTCATGTGCATGAAAAGTCTCAGGTTCTGAAAGGTGCGTGCAATGCCCTTACGGGCGATGGCGTCGGGGGAGAGCCCCTGAAGACTTTCCCCCATATACAGAATGTCGCCTCCGGTGGGCTTGTAGACCCCCGAAATACAGTTGAAAAGAGTGGTCTTACCGGATCCGTTCGGTCCGATGACCGTAAGGATCTCATTGTCTTCGAGGCTCAAGTCCACTCCGGCGAGTGCTCGAATACCACCGAAGCTGATAAACAGTTTGTCTATTTTAAGTATTTCCATTGCCTAGAAACGCGGTTTGAAGATCGTGAATTCCTCTATGGGAACATGCTTGCCTTCCCTCGCCTGACTCATGCGGGAAGCATTCACCCCCAGCCTGCGATCCGGACCGTAGGTGACCGGTGCACCAACGGCTTCCGGCGTCCAGTCCTTGATCTTTTCCATGCCTTGGATCAGCGTTTCAGGGGTCAATTCCTTGCCCGCGTTCTTCAGTCCTTCGACGAAATGCATCATCGAAACCGCACCAAACAGGGCCAGGTACTCTTTTCCTTTGAGCTTGGGATCATACTTGAGGAGTTTCTCGACCACCTTGTCCGCAGCCTCGTCCGCGCCGGGGACGCCCGAGTTACCCGGAAGGGCGATGTAGGTTCCTTCCCATGCTTCGCCGGCAATGTTGTACATGATGGGATCGCCCAGCGTGAACGTCGTCAGCACCTTGGGCCGATATCCGATCTTGGCCATTTCTTTGACGATCAGCGCTCCATGAGTGGGAGTGGCATAGACGATGACGGAATCCGCGCCGGTTTCCTTGAGCTTCAGTGCATGGGTACCCAACGCTCGCTCGGTGATCTCATAGGGAATGGAGCCGATCAGTTGGCCTTTTCCGACTTCCTTGAGTCCCAGCTCGACACCGGACATGGCCATTTTGCCGTAATCGTCATTCTGATAAAACAGAGCCAGCTTTTCGGATCCCAGTTTGTTCACCGCGTACTTGGTAATGTAGTCGGCTTCGTCTTCGTAGTCGGGGTACGCGATGAACACGTATTTCAATTTCTCTTTAGGAAGCTTCACCCAAATGCGGACATCCCCGTAGGCCGTAATCAGAGGGATCTGGTTTTCGGCAAAGAATTCCTTGGACGCATTCAGGATTGCCGTACCGAGCAGCCCGCACACTGCAAAGACTTCTCCCTTCATCTCTTGCAGATTCGTCAACGCCCGGGCCGGGTTGTACCCGTCGTCCTTTATGATGAGCTTAATCTTCCGGCCGTTCACCCCGCCCTGGTCGTTTACGTAATCGGCCCAGGCCTTCATTCCCAACGCGGTTACCCCCCACAGGGCCGCGGGGCCCGATAGGGGAGTTGAGACACCGACCACCACCTCGGTGTCGGTGACTCCGGGAACATCTGCCGCGCCCGCGGCTGCGGGCAGCAGAAAAAACACGGTTGCAAGAATAAGGATCAAACTTCTCACATTCATCATATAACCCCTTTCTTATGCCGTTCGTCATCATACGTTACGAGTCACGCCGGACGCCGGTCACGCCATGTCACCTCCTCTCTTTTCCCTCCGGATCGTCCTCACCACACCAATTATCATGTCCGCCAAGGACCGATGAGGCAAGAAAGCCCTCATCCGAGGATCGCGGTTTACCGGCCCGGGCCGTCAGTCGTCACCTTGGCTTTGTCCGGCCTCGCCAATGAGCAGCGCAGTGTGACCCGTTCTCACGCCTCTCGATACACCGGCCTCCGTAAACCGAAGCATGCTCCCTTTAAGGAAGGTCTCGTCGAGTTCGAAGGCTATCCATCTTCGTTTCCTCTTCTCCGCGGCGAACCCGGTCGTGTTGGAGCCTGCAAAGGGATCCAGCACCATATCCTCCTCATGCGTGAGGAACCGAATGAAGAAATCCGCGAGGCCCACCGGAAATCTGGCCGGGTGTGGTTTGATGCCTTCCTTTCGACAGGCCTTCAGGTACGCGCTGTTCGACTCCGTGTTTGCCAGTTGAAGCAAATTAGGAGGTATGGCCCCCTGGTTGTCCTTATTAAATTTGGCTGAAATATCATGTCCGCTGGGCCTGAGTTTCGGTTTGTAACCGGTTTTGAGCAGCTGTTTCATACTGTTGCTGTACGGTTTGAGAACCTGACGATTGTCCGCCTTGGGATGGTCGGTCTTGGACAGCCACCAGACAGTGTTCACCGTATCCTTCACCCGAATCCTTCGTACCGTTACCCATTCCGCCGGCGCGGGCAGGCGGGACGGATTATAGTGATAGAAATCTTGCGCGAGGGAGAAGCCGAACTCCCTGCACAGTCGGATCAACAGATCGAACTGATACAGACTGCGAGTGGGACGACCCGGAAGGTACGCGCCTCCCAGGTCTATCACCAGCGAACCGTCCTCCGTAAGTATCCGCCTGAAATCTCCTGCAAATTGCATAAACCAATCTGCGTATTCATCGGAGCTCTTGTTGCCGTACTCCTTTTGTCGTGTAAGAGCAAAAGGCGGGGACGTGAAGATAAGATTGACGGTCCCGTCGGCAACACCTTTGAGCAACTCCAGACTGTTTCCGAGATATGCTCTTCCAAACTCGGTCCAATAGTACGGCTCACCTAAGAGTTTGTTCCTCACCTTGTATACACGTTACAGAATCGCCGGCTTTCGTCTTATCGGTTTAACACAACTGACGCGAGAGGGTGATGGAGCCAGACGGCTCCCCAATGACGGCACACTGCCAATGTGGTTCATGGGAGCGATATATGCTCGTCGCGTGCACGCCTGTGCGGTTATTGGTCCCGGTTATGGACGGCAATGCCCGTTGTGCCCCGAGACCGACCGCAAGGCGCTTCCTCCGACCGCCCGCCTGAAAGCACATCGCCATGGGGAAGATAATACACGGATTGAGCCGCGAGTCAAACAAGACTCGTCATCGAAGATCTTTTTGTCCGGTCGGAAACAATCATGTTCCGGAAGAGTGAGTTCAAGAATTAGTCATCTTCAGAGAATAATCTTGGATATGATTTCTTTCATGATCTCGGAGGTTCCGCCGCCGATGGAGAGTATGCGGCTGTCCCGATAGAGCCGCTCCACGAGGTATTCGCGCATGTACCCGTAACCTCCGTGAATCTGAACCGCCATGTGGCATACGCGGTCGCAGATGTCCGCGGAGAAAATCTTGGCCATGGATATTTCCTTGACCTTATTCTCGCCGGCCTGAATCTTCGCGGCCATCCGGTAGGCAAACTCCCTGCTCACTTCAATCATGGTCGCCATGTCCACGAGCTTGTGACGCGTCACCTGAAATCCCGTCAGGGGCTTGCCGAAGGCCTCTCGAAGGCGTGCATACTTCAACGACTCTTCCAGGGCCATTTGCGCCGTGGTATTGGCCATGACGGTGAGATAGAGTCGCTCTTTCTGAAAGTTGCGCATGATGCCGTAGAAAGCCGAGCCTTCCTGACCCAACCGGTTCTCTACGGGCACTCTCACGTCCTGTAGAGCCAGTTCCGCAGTGTCCGACGCCCACCAGCCCATTTTCCTCAGCTTCTTGGAAACAGTGAACCCGGGGGAATTCGTGTCGACCACCAGCAGGCTGATTCCCCGGTGGCCGGCTTCTCCCGTGCGAACGGCCAGGGTGACCTGATCGGCGCGGCAACCCGAGGTGATCATGGTTTTCGATCCGTTGACTATATACGAATCTCCGTCGCGCACCGCGCGGGTTCGGACGCTCGCGACATCGGAGCCTCCGCCCGGTTCGGTAATTCCCAACGAGGCAATTTTTTCCCCCCGCAAGACGGGCCGGATGAAACGTTCCTTCTGTTCCTCTGTACCAAGGGCCAGTATCGGGGGCAGGGCTATCCCCAGGGACATCAGTCCCGCGGCCAGTCCCCCCGATCCGGAGCGCGTGAGTTCCTCGGTGAGTACCACTTCGTGGAACAGATCGGCCTCCGTGCCTCCCAGGTTTTCAGGATATCCGATACCCAGGAAGCCCACATCCGCAGCTTTTTGATAGAGGTCGCGCGGGAACTCGCCGGCCTCCTCCCATTCATCGACGTACGGCTTGATCTCTCGTTCCACGAAACGAGCTACCGACTGTCTGAAGATTCGGTGGGATTCGCCGAAGTAATCGAGATTGCCGCTCATACCAAAGCCCTTTGACCGTTGTCGGGAAACATTCCCGATTTTAGGAATTCGGGTTACAGCCGCAAGAGGGCAACCCCCCCGCCCCCAGAGGCGTCGCACCCCTTTCCCCTAAAAGGAGGGAAATCGCCTTACAACTCGTCTCGAACAGGGGGGCGTGGGGGGACGATTCGCCCGGCATGCAGATCGCGTCTCACGAGTCGCCCTACATGACGCGGCATCCGCCTGCGAGTCTCAACGGCCCATCCTCGACATCCGGCGGATAATTGAGGACTGCCGTACCGCGCCGGCTACTACATGGGAAAGAGGGACGGAATGCGCTGGGCAGCCATGATGTCCCCGTCGGCCTTCAGTTTGCCGCTCATAAATGCCGTCATGCCGTCCAGGGTGCCGTTGCACATGGCCAACCAGTCTTCATCGGCCAAGGTCAACGAAACGGTGGGACCCGCGTGAACGCCTTCAGACACCGTGCACGCGCCGTCCTTCACCTCGACGCTCCAGTCCCCGGCCTGCCCCCCGGTGATGTGAAACTGGAACACCATGTTAAGACCTGCGGCGGCGGCCGGGTTGAAAACCGTAGGCATCTTCTCAAACACTTCTTTCACTGAAGTAAAAGCCATTTTCTTTTCCTCTCCTGTTTCTCTTCGTGATGGTTCGGTCCGTTTGGGCGGAGGGATCACCACAGCCTCCCCTACGGCTACGGTTTCTCCCCGCTGGTTTGTCCACAACAGTTTCATTCTTATCCGCTTCTTTTCCTCGATCTTCTCCGAGACCTCCGCGGTGGCCGTGATCGTGTCGCCGAAGAAGGTCGGGGCCTTGAAACGGGTATTGACCTCAAGCGCGATAGTTCCCAGCCCGGGAAGCTTCGTGCCCAGAACGGGAGCGATCAGGCACTGAGGCAGCGCGCCGTGGGCGATGCGCTTGCCGAACGGGGTGCGCTTGGCAAACTCCTCATTGACATGCACGGGGTTGAAATCCCCGCTGATGCCTGCAAAGAGGTACACATCGGTCTCTGAAACGGTCTTGGTGAAGGAAGCCTTCATTCCCACTTCAAGCTGATCGTAACTCAAGCCAAGTTCAAATTCCATCGCGATATTCCTAAAGATCCCGGTACCCTTACCGATTCACCAGTTTCAGACGCGATCGACATTCTTCCACCGTGGCCGGTTCCCGCCCCTGATCACGGATCATACGGGCGGCCTTTTCCACCAGGTCTCCGTTGGAGCCGGCCATGTTTCCCTTGCTGACGTAGAAGTTGTCCTCCAGACCGACACGCACGTTCCCGCCCAAACCGACGGCCGCGGCCAAGAGACGCCACTGATCGAGACTTATCCCGATAATCTCCCACTCACTTTGGGGAGGAAGCATCCGGACCATGGCGACAAGGTTGGGCGTTGTGGGGGGAATCCCTCCGACCACGCCCATGATCAGGCTGTACTGGAACGGAGGATTCAGCAGTCCCATGTCGATCAGGGGATAGGAGTTGCCTACATGGCCGAGATCGAAGCATTCCATTTCAGGTTTGGTACCAACTTCGTTCATGGCTTGAACGATCCGCACTATTTCCGAAAATGGGTTGGGAAAGACAAACTCGAAGACAAAGTCCTTCTTCTTGGGATTGTACTTCGCATAGTTCATCGAGCCCATGTTCAGGGCTCCCATGGCCGGTTTTATCGCCTTGATGTGGGCGGTCTTTTGCTCGGTCGTAATGTTGATCGCGCCGGTGGAGAAGTTGATTACGATGGGACATGCGGCGGTTACCGCATCGTAGATGTTCCGGTAATCGTCCACCTCGTAGCTGGGGAGCCCCTCCCGGGTCCTGGCATGAATGTGAACCGCAGCGGCCCCCGCTTCATAGGCGCGTTTGGCTTCAGCCGCGTATTCCTCCGGAGTGTAGGGGATTCCGGGACACTGCGCCCGGTTGGCCACGACTCCCGAAAGCGCACAAGTAATGATACACGGCCGCTCAAAATCCTGATTCTCTTTGATCCACAGCGATGACATGGTTCCGAAAACCTTTCTTAACGGCCTTTCCAGACTGGTTCCCGCTTCTGGACAAAAGCCGTCATCCCTTCCTTCGCGTCTTCCGTGGAGGCAACCTTTCGGAGTTCCTCGCACAGATAGTCCAGAGACTCTTCAAGGCCCTTCCCCTCCACAGCGGCAAAGGCCCTTCGTCCAAACCGGAGGGCAAGCGGGGCCTTCGAAGCGATCGCGCGAAGCGCCTCACTTACCGTCGCATCCAGTGTCTCCGCGGGACAGGCTCGGGTAATGAGACCCATCTCCTCGGCCTCGGCCGCGGAATAGGTCCGGGCCGTGTAGATCATCTCGAGTGCCTTCTTGCGACCCGCATTGCGAAATATCAAGGCCCCGATCATCATGGGGAACAGCCCCACATTGACCTCGGGGGTGCCGAAATTCACCCCCTCACGAGCGTACACGAGATCGCAGGAGAGCATGAATCCCATGCCTCCCGCCATGCAGTGACCGTTGATGCGTGCGACGAGCGGTTTTGAGAAGTGGGCCATCCGTTTCAGCAGTTCCGCGTACTTGGCGGCCCCTGCGAGCGGGTCGCCGTCGGCCGTGGCTGACGTGAGGTCCGCTCCGGAACAGAACGCCTTATCCCCCACCGCGGTGATGCAGCCCACGCGAACCGCGTCGTCGGCCTCGGCCCTGTCCAGGTATTGGAAAAACAGATCGATCATTCCGAGGCTCAGGGCGTTTCTTCTCTGTTCACGATTGATGGTGAACCAGGCCGTCTTTTCCCGGACATCGTACAAGAGTTCCGCGTCACTCATTCCCATCCCCTTCGTCATCAGGCGCTATCTCCGCGAGTATTTCACCCGGGCTGACCTGTGCCCCGATCGATGTGTTGATGGCGGTCACCGTACCGGAATAAGGTGCGGTGAGCGTCATTTCCATCTTCATGGCCGATACCGTGACGATCCCTTGGCCTTTGGCCACCCGGTCGCCGGTCTCGACGAGAATCCTCACCACCGATGCCGGTGTCGGCGGAGTTATCTCACGGGCCGTCGCTCCCGGTGCCCTTGACTTACGACGCTCCTCCAAGTCGGCATCCTTGACGACGCGGGCACGGCCATCGCACCAGATCCAGGTACCATCGTCCGACCTTGCCGCAAAAATGCTCCGCGCCCTTCCTTGAATCTCCAGACGGACGTGGTTTGAGGAGACGACCTTGATCACGACGGGCTCGGGCTCGCCCGCCGGCCCCATCGTACAACGGCCCTTATCGTCCATCGACGTGGCGACAAGGGGATAGACCTGTTCGTCGATTCTGACCCTGTATTCCATATCGTGCCTTCCTACCGCGCCAAATCCCAAGCGCCCAGAGTCTGCCATGGGGAAGACGGGCCGGACTTTGTCGAGGATTCGTCCGTGGATGTCCCGAAGGACGGGGCCGCCATTTCGTGCGCCACAAAGCCCATGGCCGCCAGCGCGTCTTCTCCGCGGTCGGGCTTCCATGCGGCGCAGTTGTCCCGGATAAAGCAGGTATGGGTGTTTCCCGACTTGAATTCCTCTGAGGAGAGCACTTCGATGAGGAACTCGATGGGAGTCTTCACGCCGAGAATCACGCACTCCCTGAGGCTTCGGATCATCCGTTCGATCGCTGCGGGCCTGTCTTCCGCCCACACCACGAGTTTCCCCAGAATCGGGTCGTAGTTCACGGGCACGTGGTATCCGGTCTGAATACCATGGTCGAACCTGACTCCGGGTCCTTCGGGAGAGCGCATGAACAGGATTTTGCCGGGTGACGGCATGAAGTCCGCTTCAGGATCCTCCGCGTAGATACGGCATTCAATGGCGTGGCCTCGCCGCGTGAGGTCCTGCCGGGAAAATCGCAACGGTTGACCCGCCGCGATTTCGATCTGACTGCGGACCAGATCCAGCCCCGTGATCATCTCGGTAATCGGGTGCTCCACCTGAAGCCTTGTGTTGACTTCGAGAAAATAAAACTTGCCCGAACCGTCGAGCAAGAACTCAACGGTACCCGCGTTGACGTATCCCGCGGCCCGCGCCGCCGCGACCGCCGCGGCCCCCATCCGTTCGCGCAGATCCTCGTCCAGCGCGGGAGACGGCGTTTCTTCGATGATCTTCTGATGTCGTCTCTGAATGGAGCACTCGCGCTCAAAGACGTGAATCACATTGCCCCGGGTATCCGCGAGGATCTGGAATTCCACGTGCCTGGGCCGATCCAGACACTTTTCCAGATAGATGGTCGGATCTCCGAACGCGGTTAATGCTTCACTCCTCGCGAGTTCCACCGCTTCGGCCATGTCTTTGCGAGCCTCGACGATTCGCATGCCCTTGCCGCCGCCGCCCGCGGCGGCCTTGACGACCACGGGATATCCGATTTCATCCGCCGCGGAACACAGACGATCAACATCCGCTTCACAAGAAATCATGCCCGGTATAATAGGAACTTTGCCTTCGGCCATGATGCGTCGGGCAACGGTCTTGTTGCCGAGATCTTCCATAACTTCGGCGGGCGGCCCAATGAATACGAGGCCTTCGTCAGATACCGCTTTCGCGAAAACCGGGTTTTCCGCAAGAAAACCATATCCCGGATGGATCGCTTCAGCTCCGGTATGTTTGGCGGCCGCAACGATCTTCTCCACATTGAGATAGCAGGCCGACGGATCTGCTTCGCCGAGGAATACCGCTTCGTCCGAGGCGATCACATGTGGGGAATCGGCATCGACATCGGAATAGACCGCGACGGTAGCGATGCCCATCTCACGCGCGGTGCGCATGATCCTCACGGCGATCTCGCCTCGATTTGCGACCAATATCTTTGAAAACATTGGGAGATTCCTACATTCTGAAAGTGCCGTGACCCTGGTTGCGATCCTCCAATGACGCATTCAGCGAGGCTGATACGGCAAGTCCCAGAACATCCCGGGTGGACGCCGGGTCGAGGATGCCGTCGTCCCAGAGGTTTGCCGTGCTGTAATACGCATTGCCTTCATTGAAGGCCGATTGAATAATCGGCTTTCGAATGTTGTCCACCATTTCCGAAGGCAGAGGCGGCTGCCCGGCCCTGGCCAGTTGGTCGTTCTTCACCGAGACGAGCACGTCCGCGGCCTGCTCGCCGCCCATGACTCCGATCTGCGCATTGGGCCACATCCACAGGAACCGCGGGGAATAGCCACGGCCGCACATGCCGTAATTCCCCGCACCGAAAGATGCTCCTATGATTACGGTGAACTTTGGGACCGTTGCCGTGGATACGGCATGGACCATCTTGTGACCGTCTTTGGTGATTCCGCCGCGCTCGTACTCACGACCGATGATGTACCCGTTGATGTTCTGCAGGAACACCAGCGGAATGCCTTGTCGGTCACACAGGGAAATGAACTGAGTGGCCTTGAGCGAGCTGTCCGAGAAGAGAACCCCGTTGTTCCCCAAGATGCCGATCTGATGGCCGTGAACGTATGTCCAGCCGCACACCAGAGTGGGGCCGTACAGGGCCTTGAACTCGAGGAATTCCGAACCGTCCGCGATCCGCGCGAGGATCTCTCGGACGTCATACGGGGTTGAAATGGCTTTCGGTACGACGCCCCAGATCTCTTTGGGATCGTACAACGGCGGCTTGGCCGCCCTCGTGGGTACGCGGGATTTCTCCACCGTCGGAAGGAGCGCGGTGATGTCCCGCACGAGCTGCATCGCGTGCGCATCATCTTCAGCAAAGTAGTCCGACACGCCCGACTCCCGGCAGTGGACCATCGCGCCGCCCAAGTCCTCTGCAGTCACTTCTTCACCCGTTGCAGCCCTTACTAACGGCGGTCCGCCAAGAAAGATTGCACCGGTGCCGGTCACATGCACCACATGATCCGACATCGCGGGAATGTACGCCCCTCCGGCGGTACACAGTCCGAGAACAGCGGTGATCTGAGGGATATTCATCTTGGACATAATTGCCTGATTGTAGAAAATGCGGCCGCCGTCATCGGAATCCGGAAAGATTTCAGACTGGAGAGGAAGGTACGCGCCGCCCGAATCCACCAGCATGAGCATGGGAAGATTGTTTTCCATGGAGATGGTCTGGCAGCGCAGGGTCTTCTTGACGCCCATGGGGTAAACGGTCCCGCCCTTGATCATGGGATCGTTGGCGTGGACCAGCACCTCTCGTCCCTTGACGACGCCGATTCCGGCCCTTGTCCCGGCTCCATGAACCTTGCCGTCGTACATGCCCTTCGCGGCCAACGGGGCAATCTCGAGCCAGGGCGTGTTTCGATCGAGCAGACGGTCAAGTCTCTCCTGGACCGTCAACTTGCCGAGTTCTTGGTTGCGTTTCACGGCCTTTTCGGAACGCTCTTGTCGAGCCTTTTTCAACTGGGCCTTCAGGTCTTCCACCAGTTCCTGCATGCGCTCGTAGTTTGCCCGGTATTCGTCGCCGGCGGTATCGATTTGGCTTTCGATCACTTCCATGGGAATAAACCTTGTCCACTCAGAAAATGCTTCTCACCGCACCGCTGCTCGTGCCTGCTCTTCTTCGGCCGTGTACGGCGATCTCGCGTTCCTTCATCCGTGATGCCCGTTTGTCGTAATTCACGTTACCGGTAACGGGTCAGGAGGTCGTCCGCGATGGACATCCTGGCGATCTCGGAGGTAGTCCCGGCCAACGCTGCATACTTGGCCTCACGATAGCCCCGTTCAACAACGTTTCCCCACACATAACCCTGTCCGGCCAGAATTTGCATGGCCAGATTGGCCGTCCTTTCGGACGCTTCGGCGGCAAAGACCTTTGCGCAGCGCACCAGCGTTTCAGCCTCACGCTCGGCTTCCGCGTACATCCACCCGGCCCGGTGGGTGAGAAGCTGGGCGGCATGAGTGAGCGTCAGCATTTCCGCAAGCTTGAACCGGATCTCCTGGTGGGCCGCCACCGGTTTTCCTCCTCGTTCGTGCGAGCGTGAGTAGGCCTTGGCCGCGTCCGTGGTACGTTGCATGAGCCCGACCGACGCCACCGCCAGGATCAGGTCTTGTACCAGTCGAATGCCGTCCAGCACAGCGCCGTCCGTGAAAGGGCCCAGCACCCTCGAGCGGGGGACCCGACATTCGTTCAGTTCGAGACTCGACACCGCGAGACCGTTATAGCCCAGCGTTCTGATCCTGGGCCCCACAAGCAAGCCGTCACTCCCGGCCTCGACCACGAACACCGCGGGATTCTCTTCCACCAATCCCACAACGGCAGTGTAATCGGCTATGGGGCCGTTTGTCACAAAGTCTTTTCTGCCCGAAACCAGGTAATGGTCGCCGTCCGGCCACGCGGCCGTGGTCATGACGGCCGCAGAGTCCGGGAGGGCCGGCTCGGTTACCGCTGCGGCGCCCACGATCTCGCCTTTGCTCACCGCCTCCAAGATCTCGCGTATCTGCTCCGGTGCATCCGGAACGCTCAACAGACCCGCGAAGATCCGTGCCGTCACCTCCACGGAAAGAAACAGCGACCCGGAGATCCGTGCCGGCAGTTCCTGTGCCGCAATGAGCGCCGTCATTCCGCCTCGATCGGGCAATCCCACGGCCAGTTCCAAATACCCGGTTCCGGCCAGCGGCTTCAGGTACTTGGAGACGATTTCCTTCAATTCGCTCGGCTGCGCATCTTCCATGAGGTCCAGCTCTTGGCGAGCGGACTCATCGAAAACCTCGGCCACGCGTGTTCGCAGAGATCTTTCCTGATCGGTCCAATCAAAGTTCATGGCCGCTCCTCACATGAGACGCGAAATAAGCACTTTCTGCACGTCCGAGGTCCCGCCCCCTATGGGCGCAAGCCGGCTGTCGCGGAACACCCGCTCCACGTCGTACTCGTGGCAATACCCGTATCCTCCCAGCAGAAGCATTGCATCGTTCGTCGGGGCCAACGACCAGTCCCCGATGAAGAGCTTGGCCACCGCGGCCTCGAGATGGTTCAGGGGGCGTCCCTGGTCTTTACACCACGCGATGCGATACACAAGAGGCCTGGCGGCCTCCAGGAAGATCTTCAAGTCGGCCAGTTTGTGTTTGACCGCCTGGAAGGACGCGATGGGCCGTCCGAACTGTTCTCTTTCCCATGCATATGTGCCGCATCGTTCGATGAGGAACGAAATGGCTCCCAGAAACGGGGCCAGCAGAGCACTCCGGTCCCACTCGACGGTCTGCATGGCCATGAGAAAGCCGTTGCCCTCTTGCCCCAGAAGGTTTTCTACCGGGATGGCACAATCATCAAAGACAAGCTCTGAAGTAGGCGAGGTGCGGACCCCCATCTTGTTGAGGCTGCGACTCACGGTGAAGCCCGGCGTCCCCTTCTCCACTATGAAGGCCGAGATTCCCGCATGACCGGCCGAGGGATCGGTCTTTGCATAGATGACGGCCACATCGGCAATGGCACCGTTGGTAATGAACATCTTGGACCCATTGAGGATCCATCGGTCCCCCTGCCTGACCGCACGCGTTCGCAGGGACGCCACGTCCGATCCCGCGCCGGGCTCGGTCAGCCCCATGCACCCGATCCAGTCACCGCGGGCCAGCTTGGGAATGTATTTTTGCCGCTGGGCATCCGACCCATGTGAGAATATCGTGTCCGCACAGAGATACGTGTGGGCCCCGAAGCTCAAGGTCAGCCCACCGTCGACGCCGGCCTCTCCGAGAGCTTCCGCGGCAAGCACCGAAGTCACGACATCCGCGCCGCTTCCGCCAAGCTCTTCCGGAAAGTGCATCCCCAGGATTCCAAACTCACCCAATCGTTTCCACGATTGACGATCGAACCGCGCTTCGAGGTCATGCTCCCTGACCCTGGGAACAATCTCTTTACGAGCGAATTTCAGCACCTGTTCCTTAAACATGAGTTGTTCTTCAGTGAGGGCAAAATCCATGGGACCTCCTCGTCAAGTCGGGCGTACGTCAATGGCCGGTCGGTCGAGCTCCGTTGAAGAAGACTTCCAGAAGGCCTCCTGAAATGCGCTGCTTTTGAGATCTTCCCCGCAACGGCTGATTCTCCAAGACCATCGCGGAAATGAAGCTCTCAATGGCGCCCAAAAAGATGTGTGTCAAGTAGCGAGGCTTTATGTCACTTCGGACGATCTTCTCTCGTTGCGCATCTGCAAAGGAAGACTCTATCCTGTCCATAAAGAGCTTGATCCACTTTACGCGAGTCGGCGTCAAGTTGGCGGAGGAACGCGAAATCTCCGTGATGAAAATGTGAACCAGGTCGGGACGCCTTTCATATTCGTCCAAAAAATAGCGGACAATTGCGCCCAACTTCTCTTCAATCCCCGGGGTGGTTCTGTCCCATTCGTCCATCATTGCGAACAGGCCCGTCCACCATTCCTCAAGGATGGCGTCAAACAGGTCGGCCTTGCTCTTGAAATAGTGATAGACCAAGCCGTAGGAAATACCCGCTTCTTGTGCAATATCGGTTATGCGAGCCTGGTGGTAACCCTTTTCCCGGATCACACGACACGCGGCCCCGAAAATGACTGCTTGTTTGTCCTTCCTGTTCTCGTGTGCCTGGGAGCTTTGTTGCATGGGGGATAGGTATCACGAGATTGATTGATCTGTCAATCGGTTTCTCCCCGCGCCCATGCCTCGGCCGCGTTCCCTCAATTCGATATGCCGGGGTTCGTGTTCCCCGTATGGGTCACCAGATCCGCAGCCTGCAACAACTCATCTGGCGAGGAATGCCCTGAAACGATTATATGGAGGTTCGGCGGCCGTTTGGATAATACGTCCATGACCTCGGCGGAATCCACCAGACCGTCGGCAGTAAGATCCAAGAGTCTGTCCAGAAGGACCATATCGAATTCGCCGGATTCGATCGCGTCTCGTGCCGCCCGCAAGGCTCTGACGGCTTGCTCCCGCCGGGGTGCGACGGGATTGGACTCGTCGCTTAGTTCCGGTCCGGCCGCATGATATTTCAGGCGGCCTTCAAAGGCTTCTTGCAAGGCCGACACACCGATCCCGTTTTCCCTGGCCACGAACTCTATCACACATACTCTGAGCCCTCTGCCGAGAGCCCGAAAATACTGTCCTGCAGGAGAGTAGTGGTTCTCGGGATCCGTGCCGGTATAGACCATAAGCAGTCCCTCCGCCATGATGTGCTCCACGGATCGAGTCTACCGGAATTCCGGCCAAACGCCGGTCAGCGCCCTGCAACTCCGCTCTCTTTGTCGTGCATCCGCACACGCGGCCCATGGACACACTCATACGCGAGGGCCTGATTGTGCAGTTCTTCGGAACGATGCTGGAAGAACGGTCCGAACATATCAACGGTTCTTCCGTCTCACCGTTGGAACCGTGGAGAAACGGCCTGAGACGCCTTTGTTGCGGGCTTGGAAACGATTCACGCTCCGAGAAGATTGGACGGATATAGTGATACCATACCGCGGCTCTGATTTCAACGTGTATGGGGACCTATGCCAAAGGGAGTGACTTCGTCCCCGCGTGCAGTCGGGTCATACCTTATACGTCGCATCGGCCCATATGGAGCCGCGGAATCGTGCCGACGCTTTTCCGGCCCACCAAGCACCGTCGTAGTGTTGAGCCGCCCGAGCGACTTCTACCGTGGGACCGCAGGCAAAAATGCCCGTGCCGCTCGCCTAGATCTTTTCGGCTTCAGTCATGAATGATGTGCTGCACTCTCGGGGATTGTCCCACACGTTGATCAGGTAGTCTTTGGCATCGACAAAGAGTCCGGCTTGTTCTTCCACGACCCGTTCCGCGTCAATGGAACTCATGTCCCAAGTCTCGTTGATAAATGAAGCGACTCTTCCGTAATAGAGCGGCGTCATGAGGTCCACGAGCCTTCGTTGATTCGCGGGCCAGTGGTGGTACGTTGCCGCAATCTCATAAAGGATGCGGACCCACGTGTCGGAAGGAAGCCTGAAGCGATATTCATCGATCGCGGCCGCGGCCTTTATCGCGTCGAAGCAATCCGGGCAGAAAACCTCTTGCCAGAGTGTGCCGAAGTGCGTTAATCCCATTTTGAAGGAGCTGACGAGTTTCTTGAGATTGACGTCTATCGGCTCCGGTTCGTCTTGACTCCCTTCGCCGAACACCGGAATGTCTTCGGTGCCGACGACCGATTTCCAATTGTGCTCCGTCTCCTCCATCAACGCGAAGAGGGTTGATACCACCTGACGAAACATGGGCCCCAGATGCGCGGACGGATCTTTTGCATCGTGGATCTTTCTGCCCAGATGTGCCTGACACGTGCGGAAACCGTTTATGATTGCCTGGATTGTCAGCCAGATATCGATGCCGAACCGTGCAACGTCGGTTTCCCAGACATCCTGTTCGACATAGAAATTCACCAGGTTCTTCCCGAACGCGAAGTCGCCGCCGATGGGTTGCCGGATCTTCTTTCCGAAGACGGCCTGGGTCAAATTGTAGACAATATTGTTGGTGATGGTGCCGTCGTATTTATATCGCGTGTAGATCGGCGCCACAAAATCGCAATCATTGGTGATCACCGGTTCCAACAGCATCTTTACCCAACGGTTGGTGATACTTCTCAGGTCCGAGTCAACCACCATGCAGGCTTCCGCCTTAAGAATTCGCGCGGACTCAAAAATCATGCGCAGTGCCGTTCCCTTCCCTCCCGGGCCGCGATAGATCGACACGATCTTTTCTTGCCACGGTTTGAGCTGAAACTCCTTGGCCACGTCCCTCGTGTCATCGGTGGATCCTCCGTCGGACACGATGATGACGGGTCTCATGTCGGGAAAGTAGTCCTTCAGTCCATGCGAAACCATGCGCATGACATGCACGATGGTTTGTTCGTTGTTGAAGCAGGGAATACCCACCACGACGTCGGCTTTCTCGATCTCCTCGAGACGCTTTGTCATGTACGCTCTCAAGCCGCTGCTGTACTTCACCGAATCACTCCTCTCATTCATGCCTCGACTAGACGTCAAAGGCTCCTCTATTGTCTTCGTCCACATAGGTCCTAAGTTTCTCCGCAAAATCGGGAACGGCGGAGAAAATTCGATTCCAATTGGGAATCTGCGGCGGGCCCAGCGGATTCTCCGAAATAATCGCTCCTGCGGTCTGGACGGCTTGCGTAAAGGTTTCCACCGCGGTCGCTTCGTCGTGGCGGTCGTATACGAGCCCGTTAATGCGGGCGTCATCGTGATAGATCGCCATCACATCTTGTGCTTCTTTCAGATACGTCGCCTGAAGAGTATTGAAGAAACCCGCGGTCAGCACGACCCCGCTCGAGTACAGGACGCGAAAGATCGTCTTACAGATGTCTATGGCCATCTTGTTCAGCCCTTTTTCCGGATCTTCCTTGGATAAATCCTGATGTTTGTGCTCATAATTCCCGCACAATTCCACCTGGCAAATCCGGCTCATGGAACAGTTCCTGAACACTTCCGCGAGCACACCCACCTCCAGGCCCCAATCCGCGGGAATGCGATTGACTCGGGCAAGATCGGCTATCATGGAGAACTCTCCCGATAGAGGATAGCGGAACGCTCGGTAGTACTGAAGCAAGGGGAGTTCGCCGAGAATGGCGATCAACGCGTGAATAAGAGGCGTTACCAAGAGTCTGGTGACGCGGCCGTGCATCCGGTCCGTGATGCGACTGTAGTACCCTTTGCAGAACTCATAGTCCAAGTTGGGCATGACCGTCGGGTACACCAAACGAGCAAGCAGACTTCTCGAATACGTGAGAATATCGCAGTCATGCAGAGCGATCACATAGGCGTCCCGTCGTGAAACGACATAGCCGTACGCCATCCACGCGCTTCTCCCTTTGCCGTGAGGTCCCGCGGACAAACCGATTTCGGTTATCTGGTCGTACAGCGACTGCATCCTCTCCCCATCATTCCATATGATGCGCACGACTCGGCCTTCTTTCTGCAACGGATTGAAATACTCGCGCGCCCGCGCGAAATCCGCCGCGTCGGCCGGTCCGAGAGTAATGACGATCTCGCTCACATAGGTAACGGAGTCCAGAGTGTTCATGATCATGGCAAGGGCCGGGCCGTCCATCTCCGACACGAGGCAGGGAAGAACGAGGGCCACGGGCCTCAGCTTGGTTGCTTCTTGGAGTTGCGATTCGATTCCGGCCACTTCGCATTCACCGAGGAGATGAAGCGTACTGATTGGACCTGACTGAAGGAAATCGCTCATGACTCGTCCTTTCCTCAATGGAATTCGCGTGTGATGACACTGGCGGGTAGTACTAGCATCATGTCCGGGCGGAATCAATACCCGTCATCAGACTCGTGAACCAAGACCGTATCGTCGTGCAGAGCGGTTTTTTCGTCTTCCTTGCTCGAGCCGGCACACGAGTGTCGCCTCGCGGCGTCGCTCGCCCGTAAGGACGGCAGACCGACCCGGAGACCGGACGCACCGTTCCTCACCGTAACGACCGAAGGTGTGATAGGATACTGCGCCGAAAGACAACCCTCTGTTCGGGAAAGCCAATGAAGACTAGCCGGTCTATCGAAAGAAAGATGCTCACCTATTTCGGCCTCATCGCAGCAGCGTCGCTGCTGATAACGATCGAGTTCGTATGGGCGATTCGAGCCGCGGTTCCCGAGACGACCGTCCCGGCACTGACGGCGGAAACGATTCAAAGCGTGGTCCTTGCTCTGACGTCGCTGCAGAACAAAGCTCTCCTGATGTGCGTCGTACAGGCAACCGTCACCTTGATCGTACTGATCATGTTCATGAGGCGAATCACCGGTCCGCTCCAGCAGATGGTGGAAAGTTCAAGGATCATCTCCGAGGGAGATCTCAGGCAAACGATTCCGGTTCGAAGTCGAGACGAAATCGGGTTGTTGGGAGAGACCATCAACGGACTGGCGAGCAATATCCAGGAGATCGTGGCGCTGGGGCTCACTACGGAGTCTTCCCTTCGTGCGCCGGTCGCGGACCTTCGGCAACGCCTGCCTTCGGATTCGGAATCCTTGCGATATCTGTCCGAGATCGAAGAGAAACTTGACGGATTCAAGTGGCTCATCGAGGACTTCAAGCTGTTCCCTGCTCCGCCGCCGGCCGGCAACGAGGAAGGGAAATCATAGCCATGGAATGGACGGCCCTCCCGGTGGGACTTGTGTTCGCCTCCCTTGCCACCATGGTGGGTATCGGCGGCGGTATATTGTGGACCCCGTACCTGATTTTCGTGCTCGGTTTGAGTCCTGCCGAGGCCGTTCTCACGTCATTGATCGTCCAGGTTGCCGGCATGGGATCCGGGGGACTTACCGTCGCCGTCCAGAACAAGACCGACCCCAGGGTCTCGCTGATTCTTGCCGGCGCGGCCTTCCCCGGAGTGGCTGCAGGCGTGTGGCTCTCCACCGTAGTTCCCCAGCAATGTGTGGTATTTCTCCTCGGAGTCGCGTGCCTGGCAACCGCCCTGGTATTTGTGGCCGCGAGAGAAGACTTGGGGGACGCTCCCGTTCGAAAGGTGCCATTGCGCTCCATTGTTCCTTACCTCTGGCCCGTCCCGCTCTTGTCCACCCTGACGGGTCTCCTATCGGTCGGAGTGGGCGACTTCCTGGTACCGATTCTTCGCAATCGACTTAACATGAGAATGGACGCGGCCATCGGCGCATGTCTGATTCTCATGGCCATGAACGCCGCGGTCGCATCGGCCCTGCATATAGCCGGCGGAGAGACTTTTTCGGGCCGGCTTGTCTTCATCGCGGCGCTGGGCGTCATAGCGGGGGGACAGATCGGTCCCAGAATAGCCCGACGCATTCCCGATCAAACGTTGAAAGAGATATTCATCTACGGGCTCTCACTTGTGGGCATCCATATCGTGTTCAACGCGTTCTAGTGGTCGCCGTTTCCAGCTCGAATGTCCGGCCACAGCCGTGACGATAACCGGGATGGTGCAAAACCGAGGATTCATGGGTTCGTCCCATGCCGGAAGCCTTAGTGCTCTGTGGCATAACCCCCCATGATCGGGGCGATCATAACTGACCATGAAAGTCCGCGTGAACTCCGGGCTGCAGATCCCGCGGGACGCGGGACGGATAGGCATTCCCAGGCAGAGCCTGGGAACGAGAAGGAAGAGGACTTTCAGGTAAATACGACCGCACATTTCTTCCGCGTCGAGATGATGCGATATCAAGTTCCGGTTGTGCCTCCTCGGCCGGTGTTCTCTATAGTGAACTGAGGCCCCTCCCGATGGAATGCCCGATGTCCTCAAGGTTCCCATTCCGTACGGTCTCTCGCCCCGTACCCCTGAGGCCGTTTCCGCATCAGACAAGATTTCCCCCGTACCAGTACCAGACCTGTTTAGGCCGGAACTGATCGCTCCACGGAACGGGCGTCGAAGGTGGGGCTTCGCATCATGACCGCCGACGAGCAGACGCGTGTCGGTATGTCTGCCGGGGTTCGTGAAGTTGAACAGTAATGTCGGTTTTCCTTGACTAATGACGAATGTGACGGTAACTTGGCAGCCAATCATATTCGGTTATGGTGGGGTAAAGCAACCTTAGGGACCAGCACAAACACAAAAGGAGGTTGAGGTGAAGGTAAAAGAATCGGCAATCTTCGTGACGGTATGCTTGATCGGCTTTGGTTTACTGGTCGGCCCCGCATTTGGGCAGGCGCCTCCTCTGGACAAGTGGAAGCCGGCATTTGATCCTTCGGGTGCCAAGTACACTTGCATCGTCTCCAACGTCTCTCATCCGGTTCTCAAAGGCGTGTACACCGGATTCGCCATCCGGGACGAGCTCTGGAAACGGACCGACGGCCAGATCTACCTTGATTTCAAGCCCTTCTCCATGCTCGGGGGAGAGGTGGAAGTCCTCAACCAACTTCAGATGGGAGCCATCCAGGGAATGGGCTGCAGCTCCGTGGCCGCCACCAACCTGGGCCCCCGATTCGGTCTCATCAACCTGCCGTTTCTCGTGGATTCATTTGAAAAACTCGACAAATTTATCGGAAGCGGACAGATCTTCGATCACTTCATGATGGCCATGGATCATCAGGGGATCATGGGTCTCGACATCACGGGTTACGGCAACTACGGCTGGGCAACGACCATTCCGGTCAGAAGTCTTGCAGATGCCAAGAAGGTGAAATTCCGCACGGCCGAGGCCGCGGTCAACCAGCTGATCTACAAGGCCTGGGGATTCACCCCCGTCGCGATGCCGTGGCCGGACGTTCCCGTTGCACTGAAACAGGGCGTCATCACCGGGTTGGATCACACTCCCAGTGTGTGCAACATCACCAAGAAGTTCGAGCAGGCCAAGTACTATACGTACGTGAACTACGCACAGGGCCTGTTCATCTGGATCTTCAACAAGAAGTGGTTCGCCTCTCTGCCGGAGGATCTGCAGAAGACCTTCAAAGACGTAGTCCGCGAGGTCTGTGTCAAGATTCGTAAAGAAACCGTGCAGCAGGAAACTGATGAGATCGAGAAGGCCAAGAAGGACGGCATCGAATTCATCAGCCTGTCGAAGGAAGAGATGGACACGTTGAGGAAATTGGGCGACGAGGTCCACAAGAAGTACGCACCGGAAATCAACAAGCTCTATCCGGGCGACACCTACAAGCCCGCCAATTACCTGGAAGAGGTCCAGGGCTACATGGGTTACAAACCCTAAATCGAAGATACATACTCGGGGGGCTGCATCATTGCCCCCCGTCGAGCCTTACGCCTGAGAATGCGCACGGCAACCGGTAATGGCGAGCCGGTCTTGTGACGTCTCGGGCGCCGCCGAAAGGGGTCTCTCAATTCCGGCCCCGCCGCTCGGGACCGACATGTGCCAACGACCCGAAGGAATCGTCCTATGTTCGGAAAGATCCTCAACGTACTGGACAAGATCCTCACCTTCTTGGAGGAGTGGACTCTCTTCATCGCCGTAATGGTCGCGCTCGTGGCGCTGTTCGTCAATGTGGTGCTACGTTACGGCTTCCACTACAACCTGGCCTGGTCGGAAGAGTTGGTCAGGGAAGTCATCATTTACACCACGTTCATCGGCCTTGGCGTTGCGATCAAGAACGGGTCGATGATCAAGATCGACGCCTTGGTACAGCTGGTCCCCGTGCTGAAGACCCCCCTGAGCTATTTCAGCCATGCGGCAACCCTGGTGTTCGCGACGATGATGCTCTATTACGGCTGGACAATGGCCGCGCTGCAGGCCGCGACCTATCAAAAAACCATTATAATGCAGATCCCCCTCGTCTATCTGTACGCCATCATACCCGTAATGGGCGCCACTATGTTCATCCGTACCATCCAGGTCCTGTACCGCGATATCATGGCGCGCCGCGAAGCACGGACGGCTGAATAATGACGGAGACGCCGATTTCCCTTCCCGCCGACGCGACGGAAGTTCCGGAAACGATGCACGATTAGGAGAGACACCCTCATGGAGTCGAGTCACGTAATCATTCTTCTGATTCTGTTGGGCTGCATGGCAAGCTACGTGCCGGTGTTCATGTGCCTTTTCTTCACCGCGGTGCTCGGATTCTTGCTGTTCACCGATCTGCCTCTGTTGTTGCTCACACAGACACTCTTTCGCAGCCTTGACAACTTCGCTCTCGTCGTGGTGCTCTTCTTCATCCTCTGCGGCAACATCATGACCGCGGGAACCATTGTGGAAAAGCTGATCAAAGTGGCCAATGCCCTGGTGAGCTGGCTTCCCGGAGGACTCGGCATGGCCGGCGTACTGGCGTGCGGGCTCTTCGGCGCGATCTCCGGATCCACCGTGGCCACGGTGGTGGCCCTGGGCGGCTTTATGATCCCCTCCCTCCTGGAAAACGGATACCCGAAGAAGTACACTCTCGGACTGATGACCACCTCGCCGAACCTGGGGGTCATCATTCCGCCGAGCATAGGAATGATCCTCTATTCCATGATCAGCAACGTGTCGCTGGAAGGTCTCTTCCTCACCGGTTTTGTTCCCGGCATCCTGATCATGTTTTTCACGTGTATGTACAGCTACCTCTACTTCCGCAAGGATACGTCGATCGTGCGCAAGCCCGTCCCGTCGCCCCGCGAGCTTGTGGGAATCCTCAGAGAGGGGTTCTGGTCCTTGATGCTTCCGGTCATCATTTTCGGCGGAATCTTTTCCGGGGCCTTCACTGCCAACGAGGCCGCGGTGGTCGCGTGTGTGTACGCGTTTATCGTGGAGTTGTTAATTCACCGTTCGATGAAACTGAGCCAGGTGAAGAATATTACCGTTTCCTCCGCGGTGACTTCGGCCACTCTGCTAATCATCGTTGCCGGCGCGACCTGCTTCGGCAGACTCCTGACGCTGGAGAATATTCCGGGCAAGATCACCGAAGCCGTTCTCGCCACCGTTCAATCTCCGGTTGTTTTCTTGCTGGCCATGAACATTCTGCTCTTGGTGGTGGGTATGTTCATGGACATCATTTCCGCGACCTTGATCCTGGGTCCTGTATTGCTGCCGATGCTCGCAGCTTTCGGCGTCCACCCCATGCATTTCGGCCTTATCATGACCGTCAACCTGGCCATCGGGTACTGTACGCCGCCCATGGGGGTCAGTCTCTACATTACCGGGGCTATTGCGAACAAGGATTTGATTTACGTATCCAAGGCCGTGGTACCCTTTCTTATCATCCAGGTCGCTGTCCTTATGATGATGACGTACATGCCCAGCACGGTTCTGTGGCTTCCGAAGGCAATGGGCTTCATACAATGACCCCGGCCGACGAGACGTTCAGCCGGATTATACAATTGTCCGCTCAGAAACCGTGGGGGGTGACGGATACCCGGACCTCATCCACACCGGGAAGCCCCGTGGTCAGCTGCTCTATTTCTTCAATAATGGCGGTTTCCTGAGTTATGTCCGACACCACGTTGACCCCAACTATTCGGCCGTCCGCGTTGACCGTACAGGACGGATACTTCATGACGAGGCTTGTTTTTACTTTGGCGGCCAAATGAAGATCGTCCACGACCTTCTGCGACTCGGGGACCGCGGCGAAACGGTCCATCTTCGCGGTGAGGCAGATTATGTCGACCACGTTCTCGATGGACAACTTGTTGAGATGAAGAATTAGGTCGTACAGAATCGAGTCCCACGGATCATGGCCCCACAATGTCCAGGACCATTTTCGTCTCTCTTCGTCTTCTTCCGTGAGGGTCTTGAGCGCCTCGTCCCTAGAAACATTTTCCCGCTGAATTTCCAGATTGACACGGTCCTCCATGTCGGCAGCGACCCGCACTTTGAGGCAATGCGCGACTCCGCGAACCATGAAGTGCCCTGCCAGGCCGTGATACACGAGGTTGTCCTTCCGGGCGTGATCGAGGAATTCTGACTGGATGAACGCCAGGTACCGCTCTTTTCCGTAGGTAAATCTATCCAAGGCCGCCGGCGCGTCGTGGAGTGCACTTTTCAGCTTGATCTCAGGAATGTTGAAATGCTCGGACGCTTCGAGAAGAATCTCTCGTGAAATGCAGGAATAGCCTAATTTACGGCAAACTTTTTCCGCGATTTCCTGACCATGGCTGTGCGAGTCCCGTGATATGGTGATAATGGCCATTTGCTCCTCCCGGTTGCATTTTCCAGAAACCGGACAATTCGTCAAGCACAATAATTACACACATGGGCTCGTTATACGGGGGGCGGCCTCTCGCGCGACGGGTCTCGGAAAGGGTTGCCGTCGTATTTCGAGGCTCCGTCGGAACTGAGTCCGTTCAACGGCAGCGACCCCACCCAAAGTTGATGCTTCACATCACACGCCTTTACACCCGTGAGCACGGCACTCTCCCGACCCCTCTCGGAGAATAGGAATGAACCGAAATAAAGACCGGATCGGATTCCGTCTCATCGAATCCCCTATCCCAGTCCCCAGATGTTGGAAGGCGCCAGGTGCACCCTCACTGCCTTCACTCCCGGCATCTTGCCCACGGCCCTGTTGTATTCCTCAACCAGCCTGGCTTCTTGAAGCAGCGGAGCTTCCACGTCCACGGTGAAGATCCCGTCTTCGACTCGTACCACTTCACAGGGGTAGATTGCACGAAGCGTGGTCTCCACCAACGCGGCCAGTTTCAGTTCGTCCGTGGCCTTGTCTGTCGTGAGTTTCTGAAGATCCATCGTGATGTCATGCGGACTTGCATTACGGCTCTTTTCACCCTTTCGTTCCGGAACCTCGCGCCTGGGCTCGGATTTGGAGCTTACGACACGCATGATTCTGTCCTCCTCTCTGATTTCTCGCGTCTGGTCCGCCCTTGGATCGGCGTGAACCGACCGTAGTTTTGGGCGCCGCGTGAAATGCTTTTAGCAAATAGCGTGCCATAACCATCGGCTGGGTTAATTCCTTGCCATTCCGATGACTTCCGGATCCTTAGCTCCCCTGGACCTGTCCAACAACGTGTCGCGTTGTAAAACACGCGCATTGATACGCTACAGGGCCGTGAGGGAACAACTCACTCTGGAAGCGAACCGGCGCCGTGTTGCAAAATAAATCACCGGCTGCAACAAGGGGGCCGAACGTCGGCCCGCATCAAGCCCCTCCCCGCAAGACTATCGAACGTACGGGATTAACGATCCTTTACGAATGTGCGAGCAGATGATTGTGCGCGGGTGTGGTCATCCCCGCCGGCCCGTGCCCGGAATCAGTACTCGATTCCCTCCCTGGCCGGGACACCCTCGTCGAAGTGATGTTTGATCTTTCTCATCTCAAGTACTACATCGGCCCGAAGCACCACCTCAGGGTGTGCATACCGGCCGGTGAGCACGAGTTCGATGTTCTCAGGCTTTGCGTCCATGAACTCCAAGAGATCTTTCACGTCAATAATGCCCAGGTTCACTGCGACGTTTATCTCATCAAGGATGATGACGTCGTATTCGCCGCTCAGCATGGCAGTACGGGCCTCTTCCAGAGCGAGCTCGGCCATGACCGTATCGAGCGGTTCGCAGCCGCGTCTGCGAATGAATCCTTTTCGGCCCATTGGTTTGATGGTCATCATGGGAGCAAACGCGTGAGCTGCGAAGTGTTCTCCAGAGGTGTCCGGCGCTTTCAAGAATTGAACCATAAAGACTTTCAGGCCACGGCCTATGGCTCTCCATGCGAGCCCCAAGGCGGCTGTGGTCTTGCCCTTCCCCTCACCGGTGAAAACCTGAATTTTGCCTGTCTCGGCCATCGCGGCACCTCGAAAGAAATAAAACGTGTTATGATAAATTGAGCTGAATGCGATGTCAATCTTGCAAGGCCGCGATCATGAAATCTCACCCTCGAAGGTGTGCATGTCTAGTCAGAACCTTCTCTGGATCGGCCGATCCGATTCGGTATCCCTGACTCTCCAGGAAGCACTGCACTCGGAATCGGACTCTCTTGTCATAACCACCGCGCCCGACGGAGTGAGCGCCTTGGAGATCCTTGCCGCGCAGCCCAGGCATCACCTCATCGTGGTCATCGATCTCAAACCCACCGGCATGGATCTCAAGTCGCTGATCACGGGAATCAAGCAGATAAACCCGGAAATCGAGATCATCGTCATTGGGGACCATGGGCTCTCCTGGAGCAGCCTCAATTTGCCGCGATACTATCGTCCGGTCCTGCTCAGTCATACCTCGGGATCGGATCCCCTCATCTCTTGCGTGGCAAAGCTCCGGGAGGTGGTCGAGGCCAGAGAAGACTATGCGCAGCTCACCCAGCGCGTGGCCGGCAACATGGCCATGGCTCGCAAGAGCACCGAGGCGCTCCTCGCGTTGCTGCACCGTCAGGACAGTGTGGGCATGATCAGCATACGACGGGACGGTTTTTTTGTGGCGTGCAATGCGGAAGCCCAAAGAATTACCGGGTACTCGGTGGAGGAGCTGGCTCACATCCAGGCATGGGTCCAGAATCTGCTCCCCGATGCCGACAGCATCGGTTCCTTTCTCTGTGCGATCGAAGATGCATGGGCCAACAAGTTGGGCCGAAAGGAACTGCGCGTCAGAATCAAGAGATCGGACAATCACGTGGTGACTCTCTCGATGACGCTCCTGGTCCTTCCGGACGAACTCGGTCAGGCCAGGCAAATCGTGTCCCTGTTCTATGATCCGTACGAGAGTCTTCAATCCCGCGAATATCAGGTGCTGTACCAATCCTCTGTGCTGGGGCTCTACACGTACCTCCCCGCCAAGGGCTTTCTGAGGATTTCCGACACTGCCCTGTCCTTAGTCAATCAGGCACTTGGGCTCTCTTTGGACCTTGCCGATGTGATAGGACGCAAGATAACCGATCTGCCCTTCCCCCCCGAAGTTGCGCTGCGATGGCGGCACACGCTGGAAGGCGTCGCCGGCGGCGCCGGCCGAGGCGAGGAGGCGCTTCCCCCGGTGGGAACACCCGGCCGGCCGGCCATAGTGCACCTGGTGATGGATCGCGTGGACGCAGGCTCTGCGGAAAACATCGCGGTGATCGCCGTGGTCGGGGCCGGCCGTGAGGAGCACCCCGGAACGGCGGACACCGTTTCCACGGAGACCATTTCAGCCAAGACGCTCAACTCCATTCCACATCCTCTCATCCTCATGAGACCCGTGCGGGTCGCTCAGGGCGCCGTCGCGGATTTCAGGTGCACGGCAATGAACCCGGCTGCAGGGAAACTGCTGGGGCTGAACGAGAAATTCCAGTCGGGACGCTGTCTGCCGGAGATCTTCGTTGATGATGAGGCACGAGACCAACTCTTGGGTTACGCGTGCGAAGCCCTGGACACGGGCAAGTACGGCGAGTTCGAGATCCGGTTCCGATTGAGAGCCGAGGATCCCGATCGCGTGCTGCTGCGGTGCCGGTTGTGCAGGATCGGGGACGGAGTGTGCTTTCTCTTTCAGGATGTGACGGCCATGCGCAGGGAGGAGCGTCATCTCAACCAATACCGTCACGTGTTTTCACACATGGATGAAGCCATCATAGTCACCGACCTCGACGGCAACATCATCGACTGGAACCCTGCCAGCGAACGAATGTTCGGATATCGCAAGGAACAGATCCTCGGACAACCCGCTCACATCCTCACGCAGAACACAACCGGAGACCAATTGGAGCAGACCTCGCGAGACGTGCTCCGTGACGGCGACGTCTGGAAGGGAGAATACGAGTTTGTTCGAGGGGATCAGAGTCTCGGCGTCGCGTTCTCCGTGTTCGCGCTCCTCAAGGACGATTTGGGTACTCCGTACGGAACCGTGGGCCTGTGTCACGATCTGACCGAGCGCAAACGCCTCGAAGAGAGGCTCACCGCAAAGAGTCAGGAGCTTCGGGACAAGAATACGGCGCTCAGCACTCTGCTCAGGCACGCCGAGGAAGAGCGTGTCCGAGCGTGCGAACAGGTGGTGATGGATTTGACTCAACGGATAACGGAGCGCGTCTACCGCGTGTTGGAGTCCAAGAACAAGCCGAACCTCGTTGAGAGCCACGCAAAGCTCATGCTCCAGGAACTCATGGGAGGCGCGGCGAGAGAAAAGGAACCGGACCTCGAAGACCCAAGCCTCAAACTGTCTGAAAAGGAGCGTGAGGTGGCCCAGCTGATACGCTTGGGGAAGACCACCGATGAGATCGCGTTCATCCTGGAAAAGAGTCCGGACACGATTCGCCTGCAACGGATCTCGATTCGCAGGAAGTTGGGACTGACGCGCCGAGATCGCAACCTGGCGGCCTATTTGCGGAAGATAGATATTGCATAAGAGCTTGAATTGTCTATTTGTTTACTTCGTGTCCGGGAGCCCGACCGGGATCGAACGGCAAGGGTCTCGGGAGGAGCGCGGGGGCAGTGCGTTGCATTCCTTTTTTTGGGGGAAGCCTATGCATGGATTTTCACACGCGGGGTTGACGCATGTCTTCGGGTGGGGATGGTGGACGAAGGGGGCTTATTGAGCGGATCTTTTTGGTTCGGTGGATGGGAGAAGGGGAGGCGGCAAACTAGACTTTAATAGATGTTTATTAGACCTTGACAGGATCCCCGACCCCTTTTAGACTCATCATTAACAACAACTTAGTCCGCATGACTCACATCATCCCTGAGCGGATCCCGATACATTCTGGCCCGATACGTGCGTTTACCTTCGGTAAACCTTTGACCGAACATTTCAGAGGCTTTGTATGCTCCGACGGCAAATAGGACTCCCGGACAGGAGGCCGGGCAAGCGTTGCCGATCCGAGCGGGTAACAGGTCATAGTCACTCTCTCACACATCCCCCATCTCCCAGGAGGTTTCAATGGGAAAGCAGGACGTTATCAATGCCGTTAAGGGCCTACCGACGGAAAAGGTGCCGTGGGTCCCGTACTCGGGTGTCCACAGCGCCTATCTGATTGGAGAGCCCGCCGACAAGTTTCTCAAGGACCCGGACTTGATTGCAAAGGGCGTTATTTTTGCGGCCGAGAGATACAAGGCCGATGGGATCCCTCTGTTGTTCGACCTGACTGTGGAAGCCATATCCATGGGGTGCGAACACAAATGGTGGCCGGACAATCCGCCTTCGATCACGGGACACCCGTTGGATAAGAAGACCTTGGCCGAATCGGGAATCAAGATTCCGGGCCCCGGGGACGGCAGATGGCCGGTCATCATCGAGGCCGGCAAGAAAGTCAAGGAAGCTCTGCCGGACACGGCGCTTTATGGCATACTGTGCGGCCCTTTGACACTGGCGAGTCATCTTCGCGGGGTGCGCATCTTCACGGATGTGTACAAGAACAAGGCTCTGGCCAAAGAGATCATAGATTTCTCGGGAGAAGTGGCCGGAGAAGCCGCACGGATATACGCGGAGGAAATCGGTTGCGACGTGATCGCCATAACCGATCCGGTCGCGTCGCAGATCAAGCCGGAAACGTTCAGGGAGTTCGTCACGCCGGCCACGCAGCCCGCCATCCAGGCAACGAAGAAGGCCGGCAAAGTATCGAGCTTCTTCATCTGCGGCGATGCCACCAAGTGTTTGGAGGAGGTGGCCCAGGTCGGGACCGACGGCTTTGCCATCGATGAACAGCTGAACCTGCCTTACGTGCGCGATGTGGCCCTCAAACACGGGGTGGGGTTCGGCGGCAACCTGAAACTCACCCTGGCCTTGTCCCTTGGTCTGCTGTCTCCACGCGAAGACGCGATCGTGTCCCTCGCTGCAGGGGGCAGCACGGGCTACGTCTTCGCACCCGGCTGAGACATGCCCTACGATGTTCCGGTGGAACACATGGATCAAGCCATCGAGGCCGTCGAGTGGTACAACACCTACTACGCAAAGTATCCGCACCACATGGTGAAGAAGTAAGAAGGAGGTGGGCTCATGTCGGAAACCATCAAGATAGACGTGCTCACCCTGGACAGCGTCCAATGTGCGGCGTGCGGTTACATGATGGAGTCGATCGCGGCCTTGCCCAAAGAAATTCAGGACGTGATCGAGTACAAGGAATGGTCCATAAAGAACAAGGAAGGCATCGGCAAGTTCCTCGAGATGAAGGGTAAGGTGTTGCCCACCATAGCCATTCAGGGCGATCTCCTCTTCGAATCCATCATACCCCAGTACGAGGAGCTGATTGACGCCATGGCGGAACGGGCTCCCACCCCCGAGCTTGCCACAACGATCCGGATGCTTCGGGACAAGGGCTTCGATTTCGACAACCTGGAGGCCAACCTCGCCAGAGCCGAGGCGGGCGCCCATACGAGGCGAAAGGAATAGTCTTCCGATAGACTCGGACGGATCTCCGTCGTCCTGCAATCGCAGCGATACCCGGAAAAATACGACCGATACTTCGTGTACGGTTCCCAGGCCATGACTCCGGCATCCCCCGAATCCTCCCGTGCCGAAGAGGTGCGGGCGGATTCACCGGGGAACGTCGGAGACCTCCGAACTTCGGCATGGACTGTGGCGAACACCGTGAGCCGTCACATTCGGCGGACGATACCGGTGCGCCGGACCGCCCGCCTCGACAAGGAGCTGGAATGTTTACATTTGAGACCGAGCAGAAGGTGTGTGAGGTCGGCGGTGTGAAATTCGGCGGCCAAACGGGCCAATATCCCACCGTAATCGTACCTTCCATATTTCAGAAGGGTGACAAGATATTTGAGGGCAAGCGCAAGGAGGGGTTTGACGAGAAACGCGCACAAGAACTCCTCCAGACCTGCGACAGGCTTGCCCGGGAAACCGGCTGTCCCGTGATGGCCGACATTGTCGGCACAAAGGGTGACGAACTGAAGGGGTACATCGACTTCGTGGTCGGCGTAACGGACATGCCGTTTTGCATTGACGCGTGGGTCATGAAACCCAAAATTGAGGCCGCGGCCTATTGCGCGGAAAAAGGTCTTCTGGACCGCATGTTCTACAACAGCCTCACGGTTTGGGAAAAGGACCTGGAAACGGAGATCAGGGAGATCTCCTCCATCGGCGTCAAACACGTGCTCTTGGTGGCTTTTGACATGGCCGACCAGATGCCTACCGGAAGAATCTCCGGGACTCAAACGCTGCTCGATGCCATTGAAAAGGTCGGCGCTAAGTTTGAGAGCATCTTTGTGGACACGTCGGTGATGAACGGTCCCGCGACCGCGATGTGCTCGATCGCCAACAAACTCATTAAGGAGAAATGGGGATTCCCATGCGGTAGTGCGCCCTCCAACGGTTCGTACATGTGGAAGGCCGCGAAAGAGATGTGGGGCTCCAAGGGATGGACCGCGGCAGACGCCGCGCTGGAAGCTCTGTCATCCACGCTGTGGCACGACATGATCTTTTCGGGTCCCATGACCGGCTCAGAGCGGATATTTCCCGCAGTTGCCATGGCGGATGCCTTCACCGCCACCTTGGCATTTTCCGAGACCAAGAGGTTACCCGAGATCGATACGCATCCTTTGCACAAACTGTTCCCGGACTTCGTGGAGCAATTGAAGGGAATGTAGACCAGGGTCCGACCAGGGAATGACGACTCCGGTGCGGCGCGTATCCGATGGAGTCTCCCGACATACCAACAAAACGAGAGGATCAGATTCATGCCGGAAATGACCCCCAGAGAACGGGTTAAGAGGTTCTTCAAACGCGAGCCCATCGACACCATGCCGGTGTTCAGCGGAATGGGCATGGTAACGATTCAGGCCATCGACAAAATGGGAATACGGTTCGCCGAGGTTCACGGTTCGCCCGACTACCTCGCGGATTCCGCTTCCACGTCCTCAGACATCTACGGATTCGATTCGGTCGTGGTCCCCTATGACATGTGCACGATTCCCGAAGCAATGGGACGCGGGTGCACGGTGTACGCGGATGCCGAAGGCATTCTCTATCCAACGGTTCCCAGCAAGTGGGACAACTACGAATCCATCGAGATTGACCCCGATTATGCCGCGAAGGCCAGGATGCCCGTCGTAGAAGACGCGTTCAAGAAACTGATCGCCGACGGGAAATATGCGGTGGGTTCCTGGGTTCTGGGTCCCTTCACCCTGGGGGGCCAGGTTTTCGAGCTCGACGTGTTGCTCAAAGGCATCAAGAAGGAAAAGGAAAAAGTAGAAGGCTTCATGGAGAAAATGACTGACGTGGTCATTGATGTGGCCAAGCGATATCAGGCTTTGGGCACGGATTACATTACCATCCGAGAAATGGGATCCGGGACCGATCTGCTTTCCCCGCGCATGTGGAAGCAGTTGATTCAGCCTTATCTCCGGAAGATTTTCGCCGAACTCGAGTCCCCAAAGATCCTGCATATCTGCGGGGGTACGGACCTGATCGTAGACTTGATGAACGACTGCGGTGCGGACGCCCTGAGCTTCGATCAGAAAAACACCCTTGCGGAAACACGCAAAAAGATCGGTGACGAGGTGATCTTGCTCGGCAACTTCGACCCGTACGGCACATTCTGCACCATGGACGCGTCTGAGGTCGAGGGAGTCATCAAGGGTTGTATCGACGCGGGAGTCGATGCGGTCTGGCCCGGGTGCGACCTCTGGCCCGAGGTCAAGAAGGAAAACGTGGAAATGTGGGTAAAGACGGTCCGCAAATATGGGATAAGACCGACGCCTGCCGTCGGCAGAGTGTAAAGCACCGAGTGGGTGCACGGAGGAAACCAATGGTATCGGAAGAAAGACGTAAGGAAATCTTGGACAACCTTTCCGAAGGAGTCGTTGAATACGAGGAAGACCGAGTAGTCGAGTACGCGACCGCGGCACTTGAAGAAGGCTTGGACCCGTTCGACGCGATCATGAACGGACTTGCGGCCGGCATGGAGATCGTAGGCGATCTGTACGACCGTCAAGAGTACTTCGTTCCGGAGATTCTCATGTGCGCGGATGCCCTGTACAAGGGCCTCGACATCCTCAAACCCCACCTCAAGAAAGATTCGAACGGCGCAGGCAAACCCAAGGGGCAGGTCGTTATAGGAACCGTTCAGGGCGATGTGCACGACATCGGAAAGAACCTCATCAAGATGATGTTCGATGTGGGAGGCTTCACGGTCCACGATCTCGGACGCGACGTACCCCTGGAGAAGTTTGCCGAAGAGCAACTCAGGACCGACTCGGAGATCGTGGCACTCTCCGCGATGATGACCACCACCATGATGGGAATGAAGAAGGTCATTGCCATGATCAAAGAGAAGAACCCCGATGTGGCCATCATGCTTGGCGGAGCGCCCGTTACCAAAGACGTTGCAAAGCTCTTTGGTGCGGACGGATATGCGGAGAGCGCCGGGAATGCGGTCCAAGAGGCGATCAAGATGATCGGTCAGCTTCGCAAGCTGGGTGAAGAGGCCGCACAGAACTAAACGGCTTCTTGGTACGGAGACATCCGACCTCATGAGATGGAGAGAGCGGTGCGGAGGGGATTCGTCTGCAGGCCGATGAACCTCGATGACGCAGGAAGGTTTTTTGCGCCCTCCGATCGCCGGAGCCTCGTCCGTTAGGCCTACGCTCGCGTGTGACGGCGTGGAATCAGGACGGGCATTGCGCCGCCCAATCCGCTCCATGGTCACGGCGGGTCGTTCACGGTCTCACCACCGGAGCACTACCGGCGCATCGCAAGCCCTGGGAGACGACATGAAACCGCTCCTTGTGGAGATCGTTTCGGAGGGTCCGCACTGTGTGCCTTGCGAATATGCGATAGCCGCGGTGGAGTATGTGGCGGAATGGTACCGCAACCGAATCGAGGTACGTGTCGTGGAGACCAAAAGACCCCGAGACGCGGCTCGATACTTGGAGTTGTGCAAGATCCACGGCGGAATTCTTCCCATGCCGTCCATCTTGTTCGCGGGAAGGTTGGTGTTCGATGCCATACCCGGTCCGGAGGAACTGTGCGGGGCCATCGATGCGGCCCTTCTCGATCGGGAGGAGCGCTGATGACGGACATGACGTATGACGTGGCGATTATAGGCGCCGGGCCGGCGGGGTTGACTTCCGCACTGTACAGCCATCGCGCGGGGTACAACATCATATTAATCGGCGGGGATACCCCCGGAGGTCAGGTCATCAGGCACTATCGCGTAGACAATTATCCCGGCTTCCCGGGAGGAATCACCGGCGCGGAATTGATGACGTCATGGATAAAGCAGCTCATGGACGAGACGGGTTCCGTACCTGTTCCGGAATCCGTTTCCGGTGTCGACTTTTCGGCTGACACCAAACGCCTCGTCTGTGGTTCCGCACACTACGCCGCACGGGCGGTGATCGTGGCGACAGGGGCTCGACCTCGGCGCCTCGGGGTGCCGGGCGAAGACAAGCCGGCAGGGAACGGCGTGTTCTACTGCGCGACCTGTGACGCTCCCCTGCTCAGAACCATGAAGAGGCGCCGCGCCGCAGTGGTCGGCGGGGGCGACTCGGCTTTTCACACCGCGCTTGCCCTGTTGCCGCATGCGGATACGGTGACCGTCGTTTCCCGCTCGCACGAGGTTCGGGCCAAGCCCGTGCTGGTAGATCGGTTCATGAAAGACCCCAAGGCCCAGATCCTGACCGCCCGATCGGTCAAAGCGGTAATGGGTCGGAGAAACGTGAGCGGATTGACCCTCGTGAATGTCAACACCAATGAAGAAATAACGATGCCGTTGGAGGCGGTTTTCATAGGAATCGGCCAGGCCCCGGTGACGGACTTCTTGGCCGGAGCGCTGACGACTGACCGTGAGGGATTCATCGTGACCGGAGGGAACCTGAACACGTCCGTGCCCGGGGTTTTCGCGGCGGGAGACGTACGAGTCAGTCCTCTGCGGCAAATTATTACCGCGGCCGCGGACGGGGCCTTGGCTGCACAAAGTGCGGCCCAATACCTGCGAACGAGCGCCGTCCACGCGTCATCGTTGTGAAAGGGAAGGAAACACGCGAATGGAGAACAAGCAACACATGGTCATCTTCCAGCCGTCGGCACGCCGAGGCTTGATTGATGAAGGAACCAATTTGATAGAAGCGTCCCGTCAACTGGGAGTGGACATAGAGGCGCTCTGCGGAGAAAAGAAGGTCTGCGGCAAGTGCAAGGTACGTATCGAAGAAGGCTTCTTCGAGAAGTTCGGCATCACGTCCAAGAAGGAAAACGTCAGCGAGTGGCAGGAGGAAGAGGACAAGTTCTTCAATGCCGAACAGAAGGCACAGGGCTACAGGCTTGGGTGCGTGGCCAAAGTTCATGGCGATCTGCTCGTCTTCGTACCTGAGGAAGCTCGGGCAGGCAAACAGGTGGTGAGTAAGGCCGCGAGGGATATTCCCATCGAGTGGAATCCCGCGGTGAAGCTCTATTACGTCGAAGTGGAGCCGCCGTCATTTGAGGAGCCGACCGGAGACTTTGAACGCATCTGTCGGGTGCTCGAAGCGAACCATGGTCTGACCGGTCTCACCGTAGACTGGCATGCCCTCAAGACGCTTCCTCGAATCCTTCGTGAAGGCAAGTGGACCGTCACGACGGCAGTATGGATGGACAAGGAAGTCATTCGATTTTGGCCCGGAAAGAAAGAAGACTGCTACGGCGTGGCCATCGACGTGGGAACAACGACCATGGCGGCTTACTTCTGCAACTTGCGAACCATGGAAGTCTTTACCACGACTTCCATGATGAACCCCCAGTGCAAGTACGGCGAGGACGTCATGGCTCGAATCACGTACCACATGATGAATCCCGGCGGCCTGGAAACCATGAGCAAGGACCTGTTCGACGGTTTGAACAGCCTGATCGTCCAGGGATGCGAATCCACTCATCCGAAGAAAAAGAAGAAGAAGAAGGCCGAGGACGGCGTCGACTCCATAAGCGAAGGGGCGGAGGTCGAGGAAGAAGTTGTTGTCGAAGAAGCGGTCGCGGTCGCGGGCAACCCGGGAGGCAACGGAGACACATACCTGCGCCTGGCCCCTGAAGACCTGCTTGACATGACGCTCGTCGGCAACACCGCCATGCATCACATAATGTTGCAGCTTGACCCCGAATTCGTGGGTCTCGCTCCGTTCCCTCCGGTTATCCACCGGAGTCTCGACATCAAGGCCCGGGATCTGGGCATTGGAATAAACCGATCCGGGTACGTGCATGTATTGCCGAATGAGGCCGGATTCGTCGGAGCCGACAATGTGGGCGTCCTCATCGCAGAGGAACCGTACAAGGGCGAGGAGATGCAGCTCCTCATTGACATCGGCACCAACGGCGAGCTTGTCCTGGGCAATAAGGAAAAGCTCATCTCTTGTTCCTGCGCGACCGGCCCCGCGCTCGAAGGAGCACAGTTGAGCTATGGAATGCGCGCTGCCCCGGGCGCGATCGAGCGTATCACCATCGACCCCGAAACGCATGAAGTGAACTACAAGGTCATCGGCCGCGACGCATGGAGCACGTATTCCAAACCCGAAGAGATGAAGACCAAGGGCATATGCGGATCCGGAATTCTGGACGTGCTCGCGGAACTCTACGCAGCGGGAGTGATAAACAAGAGCGGCCGGTTCAGTAAGAGTCAGAAGTCGAACCGGTACCGGAAAAACCCCGACACGAAACAGCCTGAATTCGTGATCGCGTGGGCAAACGAGACGTCCATCGGCAAAGACGTGGTAATCACGCAGAAGGACGTTCGCCAGATCCAGTTGGGTAAGGGCGCTCTGTACACGGGTTGCAAGCTCATGATGCGCCGGATGGGCCTCGAGAAGGTCGATGTGATCAAGATAGCCGGAGCCTTCGGTACTCATGTCGACAAAACGAAAGCACTCATTATGGGTCTCTTCCCGGATTGCGACCTTGACCGGGTGCTGGCCGTGGGCAACGCGGCCGGAGACGGTGCCCGTGCGGCACTGCTGAACCGGGAAAAGAGGGAGGAAGCGAACTGGGTTGCCGTAAACGTCGAGTACATCGAACTCACGGTAGAGGGAGATTTCCAACAACAGTTCATGGAAGCCATGCAGGTGCCTCACATGAAAGACGAGTTCCCCCACCTGGAGGGTGTGGTGCCGCCGGAGATTCTCCACCAGAAATAGTCGGGGAACGGGAAAGGCACGAGTGGGATCGCCTTTCCCCGCCCTTTTCCCTCGTACTCAATCAACGCCCGTACAGCGGGAAAATCCGCGCGTCGAGACCTTCACGGCCTTGACGTGAGCTACACGGCAATTATAATGGTTTCTATAGGGATTGTTCTCTTAGAATTCAGTCCAAACTTTAGAAACTTAGTCTGTTTTGAACGATGCGCTCGATCGAGGAGTCCGTATGAAACGCAAACCGGTTGTAGAAGTCTTGGTCACGGACTTTGCCCAATGACACGCGTGCGTCTATATGATCGCCGCGGTAAAGGGTTTGCCGCAAGACATCTTGGATGACATTGAGTACCGGGAATGGAGCCTCCGTACAGTGGAGGGCGTGGCTCGTTTTGCCGAGTTGAAGGCGAGGAGCCTGCCGGCGGTGGCCATCGACGGGCAGATCGTATTTCAGTGCGAAATCCCGCCTCGGGAAGAATTGATGGCGGCCATTCAGAGTGCCTGAATAAAGGAGACGACGTGTGACGGTGGTGAGAGTGAACCCCGGGTCCTGCGGATTCGTCACGAGAATTATTGCTCGTCGAGAGGAGGGACGTGCGGTACGCATCGAACTGGAATCCGGCTGCGAGGCCGTTCAAGCCCTCGCTCTCAGGGTGAAAGAGATGGGGTCGCTGGGAATCGGCGACGTCCTGAGCAGAGGAATTGGAAGGAACCGGGTATTCATAGAGGGATCGAAAGCCTTGTCTCATGCCGGCTGTCCGGTTTTGAGCGCCATGATCAAGGCGGCGGAGGTGGAATTGGGACTGAACGTGCCCGCCCGTGTGAGCATGGAATTCGAGTCTGCGCGGGAGGAGACGAAGAAGACGGCGGTCACGTCCTGTTGAACACACGTAGGAGCTTGTTTGAGACCTACCCTTACAACTCGGATAGGAAGGGAGGAGGCTTTGAGTCGAAAAGGAATGGCCCTGGTGTTGGACAAGAACAGGCGGGACGTCAAGAGATGCGGGACCGCGGCGAGGGAAGAAGACTCGGTTGAAGTCCATGACATGCCGTGCAGACCGGACGACAATATCCCGATCACGATGGAACCCGAGGTCATCGAAGAGATTAAGGGCATGGCCAAGGACCTGGGGTTCGATGAGGCACGAGTGCTCCGCACCGCGGAGATCGTCACGGCTCGATGGGTGGGACTTAAGTGTCGTTACGGTTGTGCCAATTACAATACGAGCTGGTGCTGTCCGCCTGCATCACCGAACCTGGACGCCACACGAGAGCTTCTTTCCGAATACTCACTGGCTCTGCTCTTGTTGGGTCGCAGCAACAACAAGCATTTTTATCGAAACTCCACGGAAAAACGGCGCCGGCAAATACGGCAGTGGAAGGCAACGATTGCGCTCGAAAGGAAGCTCTTCCTGATGGGGTACTACAAGGCCTTCGGCCTTCCCTCGGACACGTGCGCCCTCTGCAAGAAGTGCTCATACCCGGAAAGGTGCAAGTTTCCCAACGAGAAGCGACCGTCCGTGGAAGCATGTTCCATAGACGTGTTTCAGACCGTCAGGAGGCTGGGACGGTTGGTGGAGTTGGCCGGAAGTGTCAAGGATTCGTACAACAGTTACTCTATGATTCTTCTTGTGTGAGGCGTATTGCCCACGCTGCCGAAAAGGAAAGCACCATGAAGGTTCAGGTCTTGGGCACCGGATGCCAACGTTGCGACACCCTGTATCGGAATGCCGTCGAGGCGGTCGAGCGGATCGGGGGAGAGGAAGCCGTTACCGTGGAAAAGGTGACGGATCAGGAGGTCTTCTTTCGCCTGAAGGTCTACGTCACGCCTGCCCTGGTAATCGACGAGAACGTGATCAGCACCGGTAAGGCGATCTCAGTGGAGCAAATAGAGTCGGAGATCAGAAAGTATATATCCGGAGCGGACAAATGACTCAAGCAGCAGTTCACGTGTACCTGATTTCAGGTTTTTTGGGGAGCGGAAAGACCACCTTGCTCAATCGCATGCTCAAGGAGACGCCTCCTGACGTAAAGCTCATGGTACTGATGAATGAGTTTGGTGAGGAAGGCATCGACGGAGCCCTCGTTGAGAACCCTGAGCTGGAAATGATCGAAATCAGCAGAGGATCCATATTCTGTGCATGCGTCAAAGGAGATTTCATCAAAGCGTTGTATCAAATAGCCTTTGTGATCCAGCCGGACATTCTCGTCATGGAAGCCAGCGGGGTCGCCAATCCCACCGATATCGGCAGAGATCTCTTCAATCCCGTATTTAAGGGAAACTTCGCATCATTGGAGAAATACTGTCTGATAGACGCCGCGTACTTTCTGGAACAGTACGAGGTCTTCGTCGCATTGGAAAAACAGATCGAAGCCTCGAACAAGTTCATCATCAACAAGGTCGACACCACCGACAGGGAAACGACGGAAAAAGTGAAGGAGGTCATACTTTCACAAAATCCCTCGGCAACCTTTATCGAAACGACGTACGCTCAAGTGGACCTTGCTCGGGTGTTCGACATTCCGAAATCCCGTCCTGAGGCGAAAGTCACCGCGGAGGTCAATGAGGAGCCCCTCCTTTCCGATGAGGAATTGGAGGAAGTGGTCGATCGGTTTCTGGATGACGCGGCCGCCCAGGTGACCCCGCCCGACCGATTGATCTCCATGGCCTGTCGGTGGCTCTCAGGGTCGGTAGCTCAATTTCGGAACGTGGCCGAAAACATCCCGTCGGACGTGGTACGAGCGAAGGGGTTTCTCTTCGAGTCCGGCCGGCCGTATCTGTACAGTCACGTGGGCCGATCTTACACCATAGAACCGTTCAACGGACGTCCTCTGGATAACAACTTCCTCAATCGGGTCGTATTCATCCGGAGCGACTTCAAAGAGGACGATATCCGACATATGTTCGAGAAGTCCGGAATCAGCTTGCTTGCGTAGCCCAACGTCTCGGGGGCCCCGCGGTCGGCCTCTCCGGTTCACCGATGGGAAGGGGCTCGCAGAATCCCGGACAGCGAGAAATGCCTCGCTCGCAACGACATCGTCGATGATGTCATTGCGAGGAGTGCAACGACGGACCACTTTCCGTCGCGACGATCACATCATCACGATGAGGCCGGCGGGTACAGGCCCCGGCCCGTCACCATGCGATGACATATTCGCAGGTCGGGTCGCCCTTGGTGACGCATCGGGATTGCTTGACTTTGCCGTTTCGAATGTCGCACATGATGAGAATGCCTTCGTAGACCCCCTCAATGAAACTGCAGTTGTACCCGGGGGACGGCGCTTCCATGACCACCATGCCGGGTTCGGCCTTGATGATCTTTCGTGGAACCACATCCGCGCCTCGATGGTTGTCCAAGAATCCTTGAGCCTCAAATTTGACGAACTCCACGGGGGAAGTAAGGTGAGTGGGCAGCCCCACGGTGCTCTGAATGGTCGGATACACTCCTCTGCCGATGACCTTGATGGCCGCCCAGCCGAGCAGAGGGCTCGTATGGTCCATGATGGCCTTGAACACCGATTCAAGCACCCTGGTATCGTACCAGCCTTCGGGATCGAGTTCGTTCCATTCTTTTCCGGTCATGTGCTTGACCGAGGTCAACGCGGCGGCCTTGGCATCCGGTTTGGTCTCGAGAAGAGAACATGCAAGTGATATGAATTTTCCTTTCATCTCCGCCATGGGCATCCTCCTGGAACCGAGTGTCGGGGTGAACGGGTCACCCGTACCGAATACGGATTTACATACAGCGCCAAAGTGCCCGGTCGGGCACGACATCGTTTTCTCTAAGACATGTAAGCTGTTCGTGCGGTCTTCCGATACCGAGGGAAGACGTGCGTCGGGCCTGGGACGCCCTGTGAGGGAGCTGCACGCGTTTCGGCAAACGGTCCGATATAGTATCATGTGCGTTCGGTTGGAGACAAGCGTGAAGTTCGGCCGGCAGACATTTTCGGCAGGACCGTATCACGAAGCTCGGCAATAATGGGTGAATCGCGGAGTTGTCAAAAAAAGCTTGACTTATTTTCGGTCGAGCTGTAACTAGTTTCCCATAAGCAAACCTCATGTTTCCTAAGGACGGTGAAAGCTGGTTCACTACTTCCAGGCCGCCGGCCTGGTTCATCTACCGGCATCTTCGGTGTCGGGGGTGGATTGGAGCCACTCGAAACATTTAGGTAAAGGGGTGACTCAAGCGAGACGCCCCCACCCTTTGTCGTCATTCCATGGAGGCCGCGTCCGCAGACATGATTAGTGAAGAACAGATCGGTCCACGTATCCGACGGTTGCGGATCGACCGCGGCTTAACAATTGCCGCGCTCGCCGAGAAGAGCGGATACAGCAAAGGCTATCTCTCGAAGGTGGAGAACTCGAAAACCGCGCCGCCCGTCTCTACACTCATGACGCTGGCGAAAGCCCTTGACGTACACATCGGCGAGGTGTTCTCCGAGGACAATGCGGCGGTCACCGTGACAATCGTGAAGAAAAGCCTGCGTCAGGCGATCTCCCGTCCCGGTTCATCGTTCGGATATAGCTATGAACCCTTGGCACCAACGTTCCCCCGGCGACACATGGATCCCTACATATTGACGGTGCCTCCAAGTGCCGAGGGGACCAAGGTTTTCCAGCACAAGGGCGAGGAGATGATTCTCCTGCTGGAAGGCTCGATGGACTTCGTCATAGACGACAAAGAATATCACCTTGAAGAAGGGGACTGCATTTACTTCAACTCCAGCCTGCCGCATTTCGGTCGCGTGACCGGACCGAAAGAGGCCAAGTGTGTGGTGGTCTTCACTAATTTCGATTAGCTGAATCGACCGACGGTCCCCGCCGGGTCTCGCCGGTCGTACCCGCACGAGTCAATTTCCGGACAGGCCGTGTGTGACGGGCTCTCCCACCGCGGTGTAAGGTACGTGTATCTCCGGGAACGGATGCTCTGCTCGCAAGACTGATGGGAGCAAGAACCATGGAATCAAGAAACATAGTGGAAGGCGAGTTGTTGTGGAAGCCTTCGGAGGCGCTGAAGAAAAGCGCGAACATTACCCATTATCTGGCCTGGCTTCACAGAGAGAAAGGGCTCCGATTCGCGGGATACGAGGAACTGTGGGAATGGTCGACCGGCAGTCTGGAAGATTTTTGGGAATCCCTCTGGGATTACTATGAGATTAAAGCATCCAAGCCGTACGACAGGGTGTTGTCCACCAGAAGTATGCCTGGTGCCTCGTGGTTCGATGGATCGCACCTCAATTACGCGGAACATGTGTTTAGGAACGTGTCCACCGGACGACCGGCGCTTAAATTCCAGTCGGAGATTCACCCTCTTACGGAGACAACATGGGACGAACTTCGTGAACAGGTTTCCGCGGTCTCGGTTGCGCTGCGTAACATGGGAGTAGTGCCGGGTGACCGTGTCGTGGCCTATATGCCGAACATCCCCCAGACCGTGGTCGCGTTCCTGGCGTGTGCCGGAATAGGCGCCACGTGGTCCAGTTGCTCACCCGATTTTGGAATCCGGAGTATTACCGATCGGTTCAGACAAATCGGACCCAAGGTACTGCTTGCCGTGGACGGTTACCAGTACGGGGGGAAGCGGTTCGACTGTCGTCCCGTAGTCGAACGGCTTCAGGAGGCTCTGCCGACGCTCGAACGAACGATCCTGGTACCGTACCTCCAATCCGCGTCGCAGGCCGAAGGTATCGGACACGCTCTGCTCTGGCAGGATCTGCTCAGGGAGCGTGGTGAGCTGGTTTTCGAACAGGTTCCGTTCAGTCACCCGCTTTGGGTCGTGTATTCGTCCGGCACGACGGGACTGCCCAAACCACTGGTTCACGGTCATGGCGGGATTCTCATCGAGCTCCTGAAGTTCCTCGGACTCCACGTGAATGTTCAACCCCGCGACGTATTCTTTTGGTTCAGTACGACCGGATGGGTGATGTGGAACATCCTGCAGGCCGGCCTTCTCACCGGTGCTACGGCCGTCCTGTATGACGGCAGCCCAGGGTACCCCGACATGGACGTACTCTGGGACATGGCGGAAAAATCCGGCATGTCCGTCTTCGGCACTAGTGCGGCATACCTCACCGCGTGCATGAGCGAAGCGCTGGAACCCGGCAAGGTCCACGATCTGAGCGCACTGAACGCCGTGGGTTCGACTGGATCGCCACTCTCTCCGGCGGGCTTCAAATGGGTCTACGACAGTGTGAAGCGAGACCTCTTGCTCGGGTCCGTCAGCGGGGGCACGGATCCGTGCTCAGCGCTGGTGGGATGTTGTCCTTTGTTGCCGGTGAGAGCCGGAGAGATCCAGTGCCGATGCCTCGGAGTCAAGGCCGAAGCCTTTGATGAGAACGGCAACCCGCTCACGGATCAGGTGGGGGAGCTGGTTATCACCGAGCCGATGCCCTCCATGCCGTTGTACCTGTGGAACGATCCCGACAATCGACGATACAAAGAGAGCTATTTCGAGGCCTATCCCGGAGTCTGGCGGCACGGTGACTGGGTGAGGATAACCTCCGGAGGAAGTGCCGTGATAGTGGGTCGATCCGATTCAACCTTGAAGCGAATGGGCGTTCGCATGGGCAGCAGCGAGATATACGGCGTGGTCGACGAGCTGCCGGAAGTGCTGGAGAGCCTCATCATCGGCTATGAGGGACCGGACGGACACTACCGCATGCCGCTTTTCGTAGCTCTCAAACCGGGCTTTGAAATGAACGACGAGCTCAAGACCGGGATCAAGAATGCCATTCGCAAAGCCCTGTCGCCGAGACATGTCCCTGATGAGGTCTTCGCCATTGCAGAGGTGCCCAAGACCTTGAATGCCAAGAAGCTCGAAGTGCCGGTGAAGAAGATTCTCTCGGGGGTGCCGACGGAATTGGCCGTGAATGTGGATTCCATGAGCAACCCTGAATCACTGGAGTTCTTTGTCCGGATGGCGGAGGAGATGTATGGCGCCGGAAAAGCTTAGTGCTGAGTGGCATGAATACGGTCGCACATTCCTGCAACCGCGCGGTAGCGTCCCGTCCCGCGTTCTGCGCGGGATGCCGGGCGCTCTCGGAGCAGCAATCGGCACGGAGGCCCGGGCTAAGAAAGAAAGTTCGGAGCCTCAAACCACTTTCGTGGGACTCCCGCGTTCAGCGCGGGATGCCCGTCTCGTACTCGATCGTTGAATACCGGGGTGCCGCGCGGTTCGTCGGTACGGTGTCGCTTGGACGGCTGAACCGGCATCTTGTCGGTCATCTTTGGACGGATCCGCACAGCCCGGGACCGTCCCTTCGGTGGGATACGGCAACCAACCATGATGACTGAAAAGACAAACGAATCCCCAATCCTGGAAACGAAAGATCTGACGAAGCGTTTCGGCGCACTTGTCGCGGTCGGCAGGATAAACTTGAGAGTGGGTGCGGGCGTCCACGCAGTGATCGGTCCCAACGGAGCAGGCAAGACTACCCTCTTCAACCTGCTCAGCGGTTTCCTCGTTCCGGATCGGGGTGAGGTCTACTACAGGGGAAAGAAGATCACGGGCCTCCCTCCCCACAGGATTTCCCAAATGGGCATCGGAAGGTCCTTTCAGATCACGAGCATTTTTCCTGCCTTGTCGGTTCGAGAGAACATCCGAATTGCCGCTCAATCGAGAAGCTCATCCCGGTACAATTTCCTCATGTCTTGCGATGGTCTGGTTGGTGTCAAAACCACGACCGATACGATTTTGACACAGGTGGGACTTGACCCGTGGGCGGACACGACGGCCAAGAACCTCCCTTATGGGCTCCAGAGATGTCTTGACATCGGCATCTCTCTAGCCACGAATCCGGATCTGATCATGCTGGACGAACCCACTTCCGGTATGGGCAGCGAAGACACGGAACGCGTCCTGGCTCTCATTGGGCAGATCTCACAGAGGCTCCCCGTGGTACTGATTGAACACAACATCGACGTGGTACTCACGATCTCGGACAAGATTACCGTACTCTACCAGGGGCTCTTATTGGCCGAGGGCACGCCGTCTGAAATCCGGGAACATGAGGGAGTCCAGGAAGCCTACCTTGGAGGTTATTGAGGTGCTCGGTCTTCGAGACGTGCATGCTTATTACGGCGACAGCCACGTGCTCAAGGGAATTTCCTTCGAGATCCCTGCGGGACGGACCGCCACGCTCCTCGGACGAAACGGAGCAGGAAAGACCACGACGCTCCGGGCAATCATGGGGCTCGTCCGCGCCAGGGAGGGCACAATCGTGCACAACGATGCATTTATAACCAATTTCAGACCCCACCGGATCGCGGCACGAGGGGTGGGTTACGTTCCTGAGGAGCGTGCGGTATTTCCTTCGCTCACGGTAATGGAGAACCTTACCCTACCCGTGAGGAAGAACCGGCGAGGTCTTTGGGATCTGGAACGGATTTTCAGCCATTTCCCCGTATTGAAGGCTCGGAGCCGTCACATGGGCACGCAGCTGTCAGGGGGCGAGCAACAGATGTTGGCCATCGCTCGCGTCCTTGCAATGGATATCAATGTACTGCTCCTCGATGAACCCACTGAGGGGCTCGCTCCTCTGCTGGTTCGAGAAATCGCAAGCATAATTGCGGAGATCAAGAAAGAGCGCATCGCCATTCTGCTGGTGGAACAGAATACCCATTTTGCCGTGGAAGTGGCGGACACGCACCACGTCGTTTACGAAGGCCGTGTGGTCTACGAGGGAGATAGCGAGTCTTTTCGCAAAGATGAAGAGGTGAAGAGGCGGTACCTCGGCGTCTAGTGAAAAGACTGAAACGTGAGCACCGCAGGAGGAAACGGACGGCGGAAGGCTCCTGCCCATCAGGGCGGCATCCGCATGGAGTGCCGTTTCCTCAGCCCACCACACTTAAGGAGGGAATCATGACAAGGGAATTGGGGGTTCTTGGTCGGAGGATTCGCGTTGCGTTGGCTATGGCGCTCGGATTGTCGCTTGTCGTATGTCTCCCGGCAATCGGGTCGGAAGCCGTTAAGGTTTCGGTTCTCACCGACATGTCGGGTCCGTACGCAGGCATAACCGCCGCCAATGTGGAAGCCGCGAAGATGGCAATCGAAGACTTCGGCGGCACGCTGTTGGACAAGAAGATAGAGTTCGTCGGCAAGGATCACCAGTGTAAGCCCGACATCGCCAACCAGAGGGCCAAGGAACTCTACGAGAAGGACGAGGTGGATGTAATCTTCGACGTCCCGAACAGCGCGGCAGGCCTGGCCGTGTCAAACCAAGCCAAGCTCCACAAGAAGCTTTTCTTCAGCATCGGATCGGGAACCACGCGGCACACCGGCCCCGATTGCAATCGCTACACGTTCGACTGGGCATACAATGATTACATGCTCGCTACTGCAGTAGGTCTCTGGGCAGGGGAAAACCTTGGCAAGAAATGGTTTACGATCACCGCGGACTATGCATGGGGGCACGATCTCCTCACGCACTTCAAGGCCGCACTCGAGAAGAAGGGCGGGACCTTGCTTGGTAACGAAATGGTGGCTCTGGGAACCGCCGATTTCAGTCCGTACATTCTCAAGGCCATGAACGCGAATCCCGAGGTCCTCGTACTGCTCAACGCGGGCAAAGACGGAGTCAATTCCACGAAGCAGGCCGCTGAGTTCGGACTGAAGAACAAGGCCAAGATCGTCCACGCGTTGCTTTTCATTGACGACATCAAGGCGGCCGGGCCGGAAGTTTTTGCCGACGATTACGTGACCGGTGCGTGGTACTGGAAGAGCGACAACCCCGGCGCCAAGGAATTCGTGGAGAAGTGGAGGAAGAAGTTCAACAGGCCGCCGAACTGGATGAACGCAGCGACCTACAGTGCCGTGATCCAGTACCTGGAAGCGGTTAAGCGAGCCGGAAGCAAGGATGCCGAGGCGGTCATAAAGGCCTTGGAAGGGCACAAGTTCAAGGACTTGCTGGCCAACCCCGGCCACATTAGAGCTGAAGACCACATGCAGACGGGCAACGCATACATCCTGAGAGCCAAACGACCCGATGAGATTAAGGAAGAATGGGACTATTTCGAGATAGTGGGGATGGTCCCCCCCGAACAAGCTTACATGGATCCCTCGGAAACCGGCTGCAAGATGGAGTAAACTCTAGCCGGATCGATGACGGGTGCACCTTTCTCACCTTGGTGCTTCATGGCGTAAATGCGGTCACGTATTCTTGTGAACGCGAGGCTGTCAATTTCTGTAGGGGCACCCCTGTGTGGGTGCCCTGGGCAGGCATCCCGCGCGGAACGCGGGACCCCTACCAAAGTCGAGACGGCCAAGAAATATGCGACCGTATTTGGGAAACGCCGCACCGGCGTAGAGCCGTGTGACCGCGCGAAGGCGCGGCACGCGGCACTCTCGAACAGTCGGCAAAACGTTACCGTATTCGGAAAATCCTGTACGTACGGAGGCGGGGAGCACCCGCCTTCTTGCCCTCGGTCGCCGGGGTGTTGGAGTTCGCCATGAGTTTCCAGTTCGTCATAATGCAACTGTTCAACGGGCTCATTTTGGGGTCACTGTACGTTCTTCTCGCGCTCGGCCTCTCGATCATCTTCGGTACCCTGGGGATCATCAATTTTGCACACGGAGCCTTTTTCATGCTGGGCGCGTACACGGCTTACACAATCATGACGTTCCTCGTCCCAAACTTCTGGGTCGCGCTTATCTGCGTTCCCGCGATCATGGCATTGTTCGGGGCCGCCTGCGAGGTCTTGTTGTTTCGCCGATTGTACGCCATGCCGCCGCTCTATATCATGCTGCTCACTTTTGGACTGATGCTCGTCATACAGGACGTGGTGAGGATGGTCTTCGGAAGCATGGGAGTTCCGTTCCCCACACCGGAATCCTTGTCGGGTGCGGTGAATCTCGGGTTCATGTATTACCCCAAGTATAGACTGTTCCTGATAGCAATTACCGCAGCGTGCTCCATCGCCGTGTGGCTGTTTCTGACGAAGACCAGGCTGGGGGCCGTCATCAGAGCGGGTACCGATAACAGCCAAATGGTGGATGCGCTCGGCATCGACATCAATCGTATCATCACGTTGGTGGTCGCGCTCGGAACCGGTCTTGCCGGTCTTGCCGGCGTACTGGCCGCGCCTATTCAGAATGTCAGGCATCTCATGGGAATGGATTTCCTGGTCGATTGCTTTGTCGTTGTGGTGATCGGGGGGATGGGGAGCATAGCAGGCTCCATCGTAGGAGGGTTGATCGTCGGAGAAATCATCTCGGTAGGAGTCATGGTCTGGCCTCCCATGGCAAACACGCTGATTTACCTGTTCATGGCCGCGTTTCTCTTGGCGAGGCCTCGAGGTCTATTCGGAAGAGAGGCCTTTCATGACTAAGCGAGGCCTGTTTTCAAAGAAGAACTTGACCGTGTTGGCCGTACTCCTGTTGGCGGCGGCCCTTCCCTTCATCGCTCCGTACGAGGGACTGGCCAGTGAGATTCTTATATTCGCGCTTTTTGCCATGGCCTTCGATCTCGTGCTGGGCTACGCGGGCATGCTGTCGTTCGGACATGCGGCGTTTTTCGGTATTGGCGCGTACGGGGCCGGCATTCTCCTGATCCGAGTGTATCCCTCGGTACTGCTGGCACTGCTCGGATCCGTTCTCGTGAGCAGTGTGGCCGCCTTTCTGATCGGCTTCGCCAGCATCAGACGAAGGGGAATCTACTTCACCATGGTCACGCTGGCGTTCGCTCAGATGTTCTATTTCATTGCATTCAAGTGGACGGCACTCACCGGAGGTGATGACGGGCTCCAGGGAGTCCCCCGGCCTTCGGTGGGTCCTTTGGACCTCGGGCCGGAGATCAACCTGTACTACTTCATTCTGTTCGTCGTTGTCATCTCTACGGCAATCATGGTCAGAGTCGTCAATTCTCCCTTTGGCAGCACCTTGCAGGCTCTGCGAGAGAACAGGAACCGTACCATGAGCATTGGATACGACGTTGATCGTTTCAAGCTCATGGCCTTCGTTATTTCGGGGTTCTTTTCCGGTCTGGCCGGCGGGCTCTATGCGCTCTTGCAGAACTTCGTCCCACTGAGTTCCCTCTACTGGACCACATCGGGTGAAGTGGTGGTGATGACCATTGCCGGCGGCATGGGCACCCTCTTTGGTCCGGCACTGGGCGCATTCGGGATTATTCTTCTCAGGGACGTAATCAGCAACTACACCGAAAGCTGGAGCTTCTTCATGGGCGTCCTCTTCATGGTCGCGGTGCTGGGGTTCAGAGGCGGGATCATCGGGGTCCTGCGGGACCGGCTCAAAGTGCAGGTCTAGTCCGCCGATTCGCAATTGGCTTTGCATTTTTCAATGTGCCAAATCCGCTTGCCCCCTCGCCCTCTGGTTGAGGGTCGGGGCGTGGGCATTTATGAATCGCACTATTAGTGCTCGTGGGATCGCCATAATGGGGCGAAAGAGGGTATCGGCATGAAGTTTGAGGATATTCGCCGGGTATCGGTACTCGGAGCCGGCATCATGGGGCACGGCATTGCTCAAAGCTTCCTCATGGGCGGGTATCCGGTCTCACTGTTCGACGTCGACCGGTCGGTTCTTGACCGGGCCGCGGCTCTCATCGAACAGAACCTGAAGCTGTTCGCTCAGTTCGACCTGATCGACGGAGCAGCGGTGAACGCCTGCCTCAACCGACTGACGACAACGCCGGATCTGAAGCGTTGCGTGGCGGAGAGCCGGTTCATCACTGAGGCCGCACCTGAGGATTTGGCGCTCAAACGGCGCCTCTTTTCGGAGGTGGAAACGTATTGCCCTGAGGACGCGATACTGGCGAGCAACACCTCGTCCCTAACCATGGCGGACATGGGAAGCGCCGTCAGGAACAGAGCCGGATTGGTCGTAACCCATTGGTTCAATCCCCCGCACATCGTACCCGCGGTCGAGGTAGTGAGATCCAAGTGGACAAGCGAACAGACCATGGATACCACGTATCGGCTGCTTACGAAGCTCGGGAAGCTTCCCGTGAGAGTCGACAGGGAGCTCCCGGGATTCATAGTGAATCGCATTCAAATGGCCCTGATCCGTGAAGTGCTCAGCCTGTACGACCAGGGGGTGGCCGGCGCCGAGGATATCGACAGGGCGGTCAAGGGAAGTCTCGGATTTCGTCTTGCAAGTATTGGCCCGCTTCAGACCGTGGACATGGGCGGCGTGGGCCTGTGGCTCAAGGTATATGAACACCTGACGCCGCTCATCGAGTCCTCTACGGAACCGCCCGCCGCTTTGCTGAGGCTGGCCGGTCAGGGTCATCAAGGCATCAAGACCGGCAAAGGATTCTATGACTACACGGCAGAAAATGCCCACGGCTCACCGAATGATGTTGTCCGCCGGCGAGACCGTGAACTCCTGAATCGGCTCAGAAACCTCTATTGGAAAGCAGAGACCGAGGAATAGTATCGTCATCATTGTTCGGTCCTCACCCGCTTTTCGACGGATTCAACCCGGACTATCAGACCGCCGACTTCGGGGTACACCATGCGCGACTCTTGCTTGCTTCTGCGAGCAAGTATGGTGTCCCAGGAATTGCGCGCGATGCTATGAGGGAGCGGCCTCCCTGTCGACGGAATCAGTAATGTGTCACCCGAATTCCCTTCCATTTGACTCACGGGATTGTTCGCATTCAGCAATCCGGGACCGGTGTAATGCTTGATCAACGATTGGTGCCCGGACATTTCCTTTCGGCCGAAACAGGCTTTCTCTCTAGCACCGCCGGCTTATTGTCAAAGACCTCAAACACTCGACGGCGCGAGACAGACTCTCAGCGTACAAGCGTGCAACATCGGGCCGCCAATGTCTCGAAGCGAACTCGATGACTCTAGACGAATACGCGGGACCAACACTTCTGCCGCTCCCAATCCTCGGCACCATGTCTTCCCGAATTTCCCTGCGCCGCGATTTGCGAGCGAGATTTACCAATGTATCTTTGGCATTCGCCAGGGATTCCGGATCGCCGGGTATCATATCGCGTCGCACTGCGAGATACGAGGCTATCCTCTCGCGATCAGCCAATAACCAGGCTTCGACTTGACGCACCGCAACTCGAAAGCACATCTGAGGCGCAGGATTGGGTAACCACGCAGCACGCAAGGGGGGAGCGCAATGAGCATCGTTGTCCAGATCGACGAGCACAATCCAGGGGGTGCGTTGAGCAGCGCTATTATACCCTTGAATCCTCAGACGGATATCCTGTTTGCCGGTCTTTCCGCAGATGCTTCCGGGAATCGCGCCCACGTATGTGACCAGCCTGCGAATCACGGACTCGTCTACAATTCCCTCCACGGCAGCAGAGATGACCACGGCACCAGGCATCTCACAAATCCCCGAATAGCGTGAGTTGTTCGACCCTATCGGGGCGTGTCCTGGGGATCACGGCATCGGCGAGCGTGAGGCCGCCCTGCAAAAGGTCATTGATCTCCTCAAGTTTGCCGGCCGGCTCGATGACGGTGCCCTCTCGGCTCGGTCGCAGCAAGAGTGTTTCATCGAGACCGATCCCATCATCGCGGAGCAGGTCAACTGAGTGAGTGCTGATGAGGATTTGCCGTCCCGACCTCCGCTGGATACGAGCGAACATCTGGGGAAGGAAACGAACGATTTCCGGATGAAGAGAAAGCTCCGGTTCCTCGAGAAGCAAGGGTCCGCTTCCGTCCATGGTCGCCCAGAGGAGGCCCATGAGTCGGAGGGTACCATCGGAAAACTGCTCTTCGGTCTGCCATGCGCCTTGTGGACGCCAGTGTTCGTATTTCCCGCGCAGGTGCGGTGTGCCCCGTGCATCGCGCCATAATGCAATTTCGAGTAGTTGTGGAACTGCAACACGAAGCGCATCTTGGATTCTTCTCAGGCGTGCGTTGCGCGTACGCTCCGGAGTCTTGGCGATTTGCTCGAGGAAATCTCCTCCGAAAGGATCGCCGGTTCTCCCTACTGACCGGTCCGGCTCACGTACGAGTTGTGGAACGATGTGTAAGTACCGCACTGACTGGAAAAAGGTCACGATTTCTCGGAAATCACGGTTCACATTCACCTGTTCGAGGTGCGTTTGGGTCAGACGCTCCTGATCTTCCATGTCCTCGTCGTCCGGGCGATCCAGCACGGTCTCCCCATCTCGCAATACCGTCTCCTGTTTCACAATTGGTCGGCGCTGGTTATCCTGATTGAAACGGAGATCGTATGCCCACCGCGGCGAGTTGCCGGCAGGCTCGACGACCACGCGGACTCGAACATCCGGATTGCGTCGCGCGGCAAGACAGCGGATCGCACTCACACCGCCGCGCCTGCGTACGGCTTCGCGAAAGCCGCCACCAACAGAGGCCAAATCACGCAAGAATCTAAGTACATCAATGAAGTTGGATTTCCCCGATGCATTGGGCCCCACCAGGAAAGCGCGCTGTTCGAGTGAGATGTCGACGCTTGCGAAGTTCTTCCAATTCTCGAGCCTGATCTTTGAAAAACGCATGGGGACTGTTCGACTTCGCATCTTATGATATCCTCGACCAGTTCACTCTCGCCTGTCGTCTCAGGGCATTGCGGCGCACGAAAACTGCATACGTGGCGTGAAACCCCACTCGCCCGGTTGGAAAACGCCTGATCCTCTTATTCGGGCCGTGAAATCAAGGCAAAGTCTACTCACAGCGTAATGGTTAAACAGCCCATTGACGCCCAGTTTTCGAGGGACATAACTCCGTTTCTTGCCGGCGACGTTTTCCCGGCCTTTCGGGTCGTCCCTGTGCCGGGTTCCGACGGGTCAGCGTCTCAACCGTTACCACAAACGCTTCACCCCCACAAGAGTCCGTCAAGCGAGTACCACGCCGAGCGACATGGGTGGACGGCCGAGGACTACGATGCACGACAGACGAGCCGGGAAACGATGCTATGAAAGAGCGGCCCCCGTCGACGGAATCAGTAATGTGTACCCCGGCTGTCTCGAATTATGTATGGTGTCCCCGGAATTCCCGTAGAACGCCAGGTCGCCGGCATCGCTACGAAGAGTTGGAAGTTTATGGGGATGGGGGTCCGGGGGAAGGGGACCTTTTTCAAAAGGCCCCTTTCCCCGGATTCTGCTTGCCCTCTCTTCTCTCTCTGCGGGCAGGCATCCCGCGATACACGCGGGGCCCCTACTCGAACAGGCTCCCTCGTGTATGGTCCTTTCTTGTTTTTCTCGTGTCTGATTCCCAATCTCCCCCCGTTGTTTTTGTGCTTGCCATTTCTTATGACTACGCTATCTTGTGGTCCCGTTGAAACATCCCATAAGATGTAGTAGAGGAATCCAAGCTGTGAAAAAGGATTGATCAAGGAAATTCCACACGTGCAACAATCATTATCACCACAAGGCAAAGGTCTCGTCGAGACCGCGCTCCATGACGAGGTGGAGAAGCGTTACCTCGCGTATGCCCTCTCCACGATTGTATCCCGCGCGTTGCCGGACGTGAGGGACGGACTCAAGCCCGTACACCGACGCATCCTGTACGCGATGCACGGTATGCGGCTGGGCGATGCGTCCAGGATGAGGAAATCCGCCGCGGTGGTCGGAGAAGTCATCGGTAAGTTTCACCCGCACGGCGATCAGGCGGCATACGATTCTCTGGTGAGGATGGCGCAGGACTTCAGCTTGCGCTACCCGCTCGTTGAAGGCACGGGAAACTTCGGGTCCGTGGACGGCGACTCGCCGGCCGCCATGCGTTACACGGAAACCCGCTTGAGTCCCTTTGCGGGACTTCTGCTCAGGGAGATAGATCAAGGCACCACGAAGTTCAGTCCCACGTACGACGGCATGGGACAAGAACCCGATGTGCTCCCCGCCGCGATGCCCAATCTGCTCCTCAACGGATCGTCCGGAATCGCGGTGGGCATGAGCTGCTCATTCCCGCCGCACAACCTTCGAGAGGTGATCTCAGCCTGTCGAGCCGCAATCAAGAGCCCCGACCTGGATACACGAGGTTTGCTCAAGCACATCAAAGGCCCTGATTTCCCGACAGGGGGCGAGATTCTGGATCAGCCCGACCGGCTTGCCGAGATCTACGCCACCGGACATGGATCGGTTACGGTTCGGGGGACGTTTGAACTCGAAGATCAGGGCCGCGGGCGAGCGCATCTCATCGTCACTTCGATTCCGTACTCGATCAACAAATCCAGGCTCATAGAGCGTATCGCGACACTGATAAGAGACAAGAAGCTCAAGCATGTTCATGACGTCCGAGACGAGAGCACCCAGGACGTGAGGATCGTGCTGGAGCTCAAGGGCGCGGACGTAAAGCCCGACTCGGTAATGGCGTTCCTGTACAAGCACACGGAGTTGCAGATCAATTTCCTGATCAACTTTATTGCCATCACCCCGCAGGGGGTGCCGGACCGGCTGGGGCTTGACCGAATCGTGAGGTACTTTCTCGACTTCCGGTACGAAAAAACGGTCCTACGATTGCAGCACCGACTGGACATCCTTCAGAAGCGCATCCACATATTGGAAGGTTTCCGCATCCTGTTTCAGGATCTGGACAAGGCCCTCGCGATCATCCGATCGGCACGGAGCAGACAGGAAGCCGGGCAAGGGCTCAAGGACCACTTTGCCCTGGATGACGAACAGGTGGATGCCATTCTGGAGATGCGCCTCTACAAGCTCGTCGGCATGGAAATAGGCAAGCTTCTGGAGGAACTTACCGTTAAGATGCGTGAAGCGCGAGAACTAGAGAGCGATCTTGCGAGTTCGGAGCGTTTGTGGCTCATAGTCGACAACGAACTGGCGGAAATCTCTCGAAAATTCGGGGACGCGCGACGTACCGGTATTGTTTCGGAGGGTGAAGCCACGGCTCTGGAGTACGATCCGGAAGAGTTTGTGGATCACGAGGACGCCACGGTAATTCTGTCCCGCCAGGGGTGGATCCGGCGCATCAAGAGCGAGGTGGAGGATTCATCCGCGCTCAAGTTCCGTGAAGGGGACGGTCTGTTTGGTCTGGTACGGGTGAACACGGGCCGTACCGTGGCACTCTTCTCGAATTTGGGCAAGGTCTATGTCGTACGTGCCATCGACATTCCCGCCACCACCGGGTTCGGTGAGCCGATCGGCAATCTGCTGGGCTTCGGCGATGGAGAATCAGTCGTGGGCATGATAGCTCCCGATCCGGTTCAGCCTGAAGCGGAGGGGACGGAACCCATGGATGACGTTGGGACAGCCGACGCGTCCCTCGACGAAGATGAGGTCCAGTTCGAGATGTTCCACGTGCCGGAGCGAACACAAGAACAACCGGAAGTGAACTTACCGACCGGGCCGAATCACGGGGTGGTCGTGACGCGCTCCGGAAAAGGCTTTCGCTTCGATTATGAAATCCTTCGTGAGCCGACCAAACGCATGGGAAGGAAACTGGTCAATCTTCGGGGCGACGACGAGACGCTGGGGGTCATTCCGGAGACGGGGACCCTCATGGCAACGGCTTCCACATCGGGTCACCTATTGGTTTTCCCGCTCGAGCAAATACCCGTACTCTCCGGGCCGGCTCAAGGGGTCCGCATCATCAAATTGAAGCCGGGTTCCTCGGCGGTCGCGTTTGAAACGGGAAATCCCGAAGACAAATTGGCAGTCAAACCCAAGAAGGGGAAGCTCAAGGTCATGTCCATGGGAGGCATTCCCCAGGCCAATCGAGCCGGTCAAGGAAAAGCATACTGCTCCGGTATCGTGAGCATGGAACGGGCTAATGATGGGGTGAGGCAAGATTAATGGGTGATCTTTATACAGTCGATGACATCCAGGTTCTCAAGGGTCTTGAGGCGGTCCGCAAGCGGCCGGGCATGTACATCGGAGGGACCGGGGCTCCGGGACTGCACCAACTGGTATGGGAAGTCGTTGACAACAGTGTTGACGAAGCTCTCAACGGCCACTGTAAGCATATTGACGTAGTACTCAATTCCGACGGCAGCATCACCGTGTCGGACAATGGGAGAGGAATTCCCGTCGAAAGACACCCCGAAACAGGGAAGAATACCGTCGAGACCATTTTCTGTAACCTTCACGCGGGCGGGAAATTCGATGACGACACGTACAAGGTTGCCGGCGGTCTTCACGGCGTGGGAGCTTCGGTCGTCAATGCGCTGAGCGAATGGATGGTCGTTGAGGTGAAGCGAAACGGATTCGTTTACCGTCAGGAGTTTGAGCGTGGGACGGCCGTATCCAAGCTTCGCAAACTCAATCCGGCACGAGGGGGCGGCACAAAGGTCACATTCAAACCCGATCCAGAGATATTCCCGGACACCGCGTTTTCCAAGGAATTGATAAGAGAAAGGCTGCAGATCAAGGCATTTCTCATTGCCGGCCTGAAGGTTCGGCTTACCGATGAATCCGCGGGTGTGGGAGAGCAGTTTGTGTATTCGGAAGGGATCAGGGACTTCCTCCGCCACCTGGTTGAGGAGCGCCCTAAGATAGATGCTCACCCGTTCCACTATCAATTCGACAACGGCTTACGCCTGGAAATCTGCATGGCTTGGACCGTGGACACCACATCCCGGATACTTTCGTTCGTCAACTCCATTCCCACTCCCAACGGGGGAACGCACGAGACGGCATTCCGTAACGGCATTACTCGCGCGGTGCGCACGTACATGGAGAAACGCAACGGATTGCCCAAGGGCGTAAAGGGGATTACGGCCGAGGATGTGCGCGAGGGGCTGACCGCGGTCGTATCGGTGTATCTGACGGGGAATCTGGAGTTTCAGGGCCAGACCAAGGAGCGACTGAACAGCAGCGAGGCCCAACAGATCGACCCGTTGATCAGAACCGCGTTTGAAACATGGTTGCATCAGAACCCAAGTCAGGCCGCGGCCGTGACCAACAGGATCGCACTGGCCGCGCAGGCCCGAACCGCGTCCCGCGCGGCACGGGACGAAGTGAGCCGCAAAGCGGCCACGCGCCGCCTCATGCTTCCAGGAAAACTGGCGGACTGTTCGTCGACCTCTCGGGACAACACCGAACTCTTCATCGTTGAGGGAGACAGCGCCGGCGGGTCGTCCAAACAGGCCAGGGACAGGAAGTTTCAGGCAATTCTGCCGATTAGAGGGAAGATTCTGAACGTCGAACAGGCATCCCTGGACAAACTCAAGGCCAACAAAGAGATCCAGAGCCTGATTCAGAGCATTGGGACGGGCATCGGCAAGGCATTCGACTACTCTCGCCTGCGCTACGGGAAGATCATCATCAACTGCGACGCGGACGTTGACGGTCACCATATCGCAACATTGCTGCTCACGTTCTTCTACCGATATCTCGAACCGCTCGTGGAAAAGGGCCACGTGTACTTGGCCATGCCGCCCCTGTATCGCATACGAATCGGTTCGGGAAAGAAGACCGACATACGGTACGTCTTTTCGGATCGCGAGAAGGACAAGCTATTGAAGCAACGCAACGGCAAGGAAGTTGAAATTCAGCGGTTCAAGGGTCTCGGCGAGATGGACGCCAAGACGCTGAAGAGTACTACCATGGATCCCGCTTCGAGAACCATACTCAGGGTGAGTGTGAAGGACGCGGCCAGGACCGACGAGGTGTTCGACACGCTCATGGGAAGAGACGTAAGAAAAAGGTTCATGTTCATCAAGGAACACGCGAGGGAGATCCGCGATTTGGATATTTGAAGGATGTGCCCTCCGGAAGACGACGGGCACGGAGGCCCGTCCCACGACAATGACGGGCGGAGCCGCGCACCGTCTCCCCGGCGGAGGCCGGGGCCCAATCTCGGCATGGATCCCGGCCTCCGCCGGGAAGACGGATCTGCGTTCGTGCCGGCGCTACCGCACTCCGTTCCTCGTTCCTAGGCCCTGCCCGGTCTTGACATTATTCGCAGGGGGGACGGCGGGCATCCCGCGGAACGCGGGAGTCCCACAAGAGTGGTTTGAGGCTCCCTACTTTTTTCGTAGCCCGGGCCTCCGTGCCCGGAATGCTCTGGTTCCGTTGCTCAGACTCGGAAACGGCTGTAGAATGTGTCACCGTATTTCAGAATCAGAGCACTTAGCCTACTTACCGTCCGGTGCCGTCGAGCTTCTTCTCGATCGCGGCAAGACGGTTGTCGATGGAACTGAGCTTCGCAAACATCGCCTCGAGAACCGAGGACATTCCCGCGGAATCCAGGGGAACTCCGGACCCGCCCGCGACGGCTGCAGCAAGCGGTTCCGCGAACGGTTCCATGTCCTTCGTCTCGGCGACCGGAAGCTCTTCTAATGAGGGGAGATCAGGCAGGAACTCGTCCTCGAGTACGGGTTCCGATACCTCGTGCTTGTGTTCGTCGGCCGCGACATGTTCTTCGACGATGTCGTGCTCTTCCACCGCCTCTTTGGGCTCGGGCGGATGGTCGACCGGAGGTTCCGCCTGGGGTTCCGCAGACAGCGATCTCACAATTGCCGACGGCGGTTCGTCCTCAGCGGCCAAAGTGGCGACCTCTTGCGTTTCGGGCTCCGATGGAGCATTTTGCGGTCGAAGGGGGACACCCTTAAAGAAATCGTTAAATTCTTCCTTGCTGAGATCACCGGCCCTGTACAACGGAAGAAGGAGCCGAGCCAATTCCTGTTCGGATGTCTTGTACTTCTTGATGACCTCGTGCTTTAACGCTCCACCTCGGATGGCCTCCAACACCTCTTCGGGAGATACCAGGTCTTTAAGTTTGGCCATGGCGGCGCCTCCAGCGGCAGGATTAGTAGGATCGAAATTATAATGATTATGTCGTTGAACATCAAGCAAAAACCAGGTAATCACGATAAAGGGTTTCAACCGAACGATGCGATGCGGTCCGTTTCGGCCCGAAACATCCGCGAAGCTCGTCCGAAAAAAAAGGCCTCGGGAAATTGATTTCCGCAAGGAGTTTGACGTGTCAGGTCGAAAGTATCGTGCCATGGTCTCTTCCGACTGGAGTGAATGTCTGTCGCCCAACGGTCCCTTCGATCCGTTGTGGTTCAGCTATCCGGAATTGAAACCGGACCTCTTGTCGATCTTTCAGCACTACACGGGGAACGACATATCGCTCACCGACGCGGTGCGAAGAATCGAGGGGCTGGTGCCGGCCCCTTTGACCGTAAAACAGATGGACGAATACTTGGATGCCTCTTTCCGTACCTATACCGGGGTGCCCCAGCTTATCCGGTGGTGTCTGGACAATGACATTCTATTCATGATCAACACTACGGGCACCTTCGCGTATTTTCAGCGAGCGTCCGCGAAGGGTCTCATCCCGCGCGTGCCGGTCGTGTCGGCGAACCCGATGCTACGGTTCGATGATGCCGATTCCACCTATGTGACGTGCGAGATACGCGAAATAGAAGACAAACCTACCAACACGGAAACGGTACTCCGATCGATGGACATTCCACCCGAAAAACTCGTAGTTATGGGAGACAGCGGCGGAGACGGTCCGCACTTCCGGTGGGCGGCCCGGACCGGCGGACACCTCATCGCGAGCATGGCCAAGGCGTCGCTGACAAGGTACTGCCTTGCCAACGGGGTGGAAATCGGCACGTTCTTCGGCCTGAAATACGATGAAGGCGTGCCGAGGAATATCGTGGAAGAGATGAAGGTGGACTTCATGCAGTTGACGTCCGTGCTCGAGGGTATCCTGGGCATGGAGTGATCTTCGCCGTATGCCGCCCGGTTTCACTTTACATGCATGACGGGCGGTATGGGAAGGCCGGTAAGGATGAAATTAGGAGTACTTGTCATCAGCTGGGTGCTTTTGACGTCCGTTACGACCCATGCGAGTGACTTCGGTTTGGCGGAGAGCGTATTGGGCGAGTACGGAGCAATCCGCTATGAGAATACCTACACCAAAGTTCCGACCTCCGGTAAGCTCATTTCCATTCGAATCGCGGACAACGGGACTATCTATTACATCTGTCGTGAAAAAACCGGATACGTGATCTATCATCTCGAGATTCGTCCGATGAAGGACTTCTCTGAAAAAGTCGAGCAAGAGATCAAAGAGAAGAGTCGCAACTGGGCGGGGCGGCATCCCGACGAACTCCTTCTCACTCAGGAACGCGTTGCGAACGAGATCAAGGAAAAGCATAAGAAATATCATGAAGCTGTGTGGGTGAGAAACGAGATTGTCATACAAGGATCGCGAAAAGAGCCGGAGGCAAGTAGCAAGTGAAAATCTCCGTAACTATTCGCTCACGCCGTGCACGCCGGTAGTCCGATGAGCGGGGCCGGACTTGTTTAGTGATTGGTTGAGATATGCTCCCGCCGATTCGGCAGAGCCGGGAGCGCATGGAGGCGAAGGCTTACACGGAGCGGAAAAACCGTTGACAACATTGTCTGTGTAGCTACAATGGTCATCAAGGATATCAGCGCAGATGCCTCAAGAGACGTGCCGTGCTCGCTCAAGAGGCCTGAACCCACGAAACTGCCGCAGACTCGGTCTTGAAATCAGTAAGACTGACTGAAGGCCGCAGGGCCTTGAAACCTTTCCATTGAAGAATTTTGGGCCGGCGACCCTTTAGAAGACACTCCTGTGTGACCTGAGGCATTCTTTTGTTTGCCGAGCGTTGCATTGAGAGCCGTGAAACCTTCTCGGCAGGAGTCGGGATACCCTTCTGAGCGTCGACCAAACCGCCGGGCGGCATTCCCGGTTCCGGAATCTCTCAGTTTCCGCGGAGGTATAGTCATGATTCGATTAGGCTTCGTGGCCGAAGTTGACCAAGAAGCATGCAGCGGATGCGGCCAATGTGTGCCGATCTGTCCTGCCGGCGCAATACGGATGGTCGAAGAGACGTCCGCGGTTGTGGACGAAGATCGGTGCATCGATTGTCAGAGCTGCATCGACCGATGCAAGAAAGAAAACGCGATCAGCCGTGTCACCAGGCCGTCGGAAGTGTTGAGATTCGTGGACCATACGGATCTCGATCAGTCGCAGATTAAGACGCTTTGCGCGAAGGCCGGCATCCTTCCGCACATGCCGGTCTGCGGATGCAGCCGCACAACCGGGCAGGAGACGATTGCAGCAATTCTCAAGGGAGCCGAAACTCCTGAAGACGTGTGCGCGAGGACGGGCTTGCGATCCGGCTGCGGCATCTACTGTGCCACGCGGATATTCCAGGCCTTGGAGGCATGTGGAATCGAAGTGGAGAATCCCCCCGATCGGCGGTGGATCAAACTGACGTTGGGCCTGGCTGATGTTCCCGAAGAAGTTGTCGAACGGATCGATCAAGCCTATCCGTCTTGTTGTGTGGGAGAGGACTGGAAGAGGTTGACCAAACGACGTTCTACGTCCGACAAAAAGGAGGGCTCTCATGTATAGACCTGCCGTCGCTCCGCCGCGGATCATGGAAACCTTCTACGGACCCAAACCCAAAGAGAGAGCGGTGAACCTGTTGGAGGACATGGTTTCCGTGGAAGTCGAGGAACTCTTCCCCGATGTGAACGAGCGAATATACAGAGACGGCGATGACCTTTCCGCCGTCAGAAAGGCTGCCGATAAGGCGTTGGCGCCGATCGACATGACGTTCGTTAAGCCGGGAGACACGGTGAAGGTGCTGAGTTCCGAGCACGGCTTCAGCATCATGGGCGGCGAACCGTACGTTGTTATGCTCGAAGCCGTAAGAGACGGCATCCGGGCAAAGACGGGTTGTAAGGACATTCGCTTGATGGTCGGAGCGTACAAGGGGTTCCGGGAATCGGATGAGTTCATCGCGCAGTACGATTTGAAACGACGATTTGAAGGCAAGGTATATGGGTACGGTCCCTGGGACAAGGACGTTCCCATTGAGACGCAGATCGGTACCGTATATGGAATCAGGAAAGCATTTGACGGCAATTGGTTTGTACACTGCTATTACGACGATCCCCGAGAGATATACTATCACCGGCAGATCCAGAGGGCTTTCAAGCCGTTTGGAATGTCCTATGTACGTTTTGAAACGCGATCCATCTACCATATGAACTTTGCGAATCGATCGTGCAATTTCCTGCCCATCGCGGTTTTCAATTCACCGTTCATCCAGGAACGCTATGCTTTTTCGTGCGTCTTGAGGCATTCTCCGGCAGGCATATTGACCGTGGACGCGGACAAGGATCTTTCCGCCCTGGACAAGAGAATCACCGTCAGCCACCTGAAAAAATACGGCAAGATGATGCGGCTCTTTCATGCGGTGGATGAGTGTATTGCCGTGCTCGACGGAGGGAGATGGGGTTTCTACCTTCACGCCGGCGGAACCATCTTCGGGGTTTTCATGCACGCACACGACGATCTCTTCGACCTGACGAACGCGAAGGTATTGGGGGGGTTCAAGAAGAACGAAAAGGGAGAAATCGTTCCCATGCTCATAAATCCCGCCTGCAAGGTCATCGTCATGAACCAAGCCTGGCCGGGCATCAACTACTTGGGTCTGGACGAGACGCCCATTATCATTGCGGGCGAAGACCATGCCGCTCTGTGGAAGGCGGATCATTGCAACCCGTACATTTCCGAAACCGCCCGCACCGCGCCCGATCTGAACAGGGCCATGGATATGGCCCGTGACATCTATCCGACCGACAAAGTGATCGTCTTCGACGGCAGTTTTGGTTGCATCAATTGCAGTAGCGCGATGGCCGATCTCCTGGTGAAGAAGGCCCCGGAGGTGGGTCGGCAAGTAGATGAGGAATTGTTGCCCATGTGGCTCAAGCAGAGGGGCATCGACCTTGGAGTCTACGATGCCGACGTTTGATTTGTTGAGCAAGACGGAAATGCGCATTGAGAACATCGTCTTAGAAAAGGCGAATCTGACGGACATTGCAGCTCGCGTCGCGGACGTTCTCGGGTTGCAGCGAAGTGAAGTGCTTGTCGTCGACTACCGGGACGAAGCGATGACGCTCGACATTCTGAATACGTGCGTGAATGCGCACAACGTATTGGGAATGAAGGATCGGTTGCTGGGCAGTCTCGGCGATCTTCCCGGGGTCCGCGTGTCCGAGGAAACCTCCATACAGTCGGACGGCATGTTGGGATGGATTGCCATTGACGAGCCGACTGCCCGAGAGGCCTTGTTCAAATCGGAGCAAATGGCCGCGGAAATACTACGCAACATCTCGAAAAGAGTGATCGTCTTTTCCACGGGGAGCGAGGTGGCCGACGGCCAAATCGAAGACACCAACACGCCGGCGATCATGGAATGCCTCGCCGAAAAAGGTTACAAGGTGACATCGGGCGGAACTCTACGGGACGATGAAGTGTGTATCTCGGCAAAATTACGGGAAGCCGCGGACCGGGAGGGATATGGCGTGATCGTCACCACCGGCGGCGTGGGGGCCGAGGACAAGGATCACACGGTCGAGTCCGTCAGGGCATTGGATTCCGATGCCGCCACACCCTACATTTGCCACTTCGAAATCGGTACGGGCAGACATGTGAAGGACGGAATCCGAATTGCCGTGGGACGATACAACGGGTCGTTGATCGTGGCATTACCCGGACCCAACGACGAAGTCAAGGCGAGCCTGGATGTCCTTGTAGAAGGACTTGAGACAGGGATGGACGAAAAGACTCTCGCCGAGACCATAGCGGCTGCCCTGAGAGGCATTCTGAGGGAAAAGATGGTGCGGCACGGCCCGCACCATTAGGCGTCTCCATGAGACGGTACTGGTTTTTGCGGAATCTTGTTATCCAAGACGTCAGGGTGTTGCCGAACAACTCGGATATGACAGGAAGCCGGCCGGGAAGAATCGTTTTTGTTCGAGTGCAGCTCCACCGGTAATGAGGTGAGACTCGCGATCGCGCTGATTCCGTCATCAGACGACATTTCAAGGAGGCAACCATGTCCATGCCGACCCAGAGCTACGTTCACGGTGCGAGCTCCCAACCGCTCATTGGAAGTACCATTGGGGCATTATTCGATGAAGTGGCGGCCCGCAGAGCCGATGCTGAAGCCCTGGTGGTGATTCACCAGGGGATTCGATGGACCTATGCGGACCTCAAGCGACAAGTCGATGCATTTGCCGCGGGCCTGCTCGGGCTGGGCCTCAAACCTAGGGACAGGCTTGCCGTTTGGTCTCCCAATAACGCCGAGTGGGTGGTCACCATGTTCGCCGCGGCCAAGACAGGCATAATCCTGGTGAATTTCAATCCCGCATACCGTTTGGTTGAGTTGGAGTACTCCTTGAACAAGCTCGGATGCAAGGCACTTGTCACCGCATCGGGGTTTAAGGTCAGCAATTTCATCGAGATGCTTCGAACGCTTGCACCCGAACTCGACACCTGCGAGCCCGGCAGGCTCCATGCCGCGAAAGTTCCCGAACTTCGCACCGTGATCCGGATCGGGGACGAGGAGACGCCGGGGATGTATCGTTTCGCGGATATTCCGGGAATGGCGAGCGACGGAGACCAAGAGCGGCTTGTCAGCCTTGCGGGTGAGCTTCAGTTCGATGATCCCATCAATGTGCAGTTCACGAGCGGGACCACGGGCCGTCCGAAAGGCGCGACCCTGACCCATCACAACCTCTTGAACAACAGTTTCTTCATCGGCGAATTCATGCGTTTTACCGAACAGGACCGGACCTGCATCCCCGTTCCTCTCTACCACTGCTTCGGCATGTGCCACGGGGTATTGTCCACGGTCACCCACGGGGGCACGATGGTGTTTCCCGGTGAGGCATTCGATCCCCTGGCCGTACTTCAAACAGTGGAATCCGAAAAGTGCACCGTGCTGCACGGCGTGCCGACGATGTTCATTGCGGAACTCGATCATCCCGATTTTAAGAAATACGACGTGAGTTCCCTTCGTACGGGTGCCATGGGGGGAACGCCCTGCCCGATAGAAGTCATGCGCAGGGTCGTGAACGAAATGCACATGGATGAGGTCACGATCACCTATGGAATGACCGAGAACAGCCCCATAACCTTCCAAAGCTCCGGGGACGATCCTGTGGAGCGGCGAGTGACCTCAGTCGGACGGATACATCCGCACGTTGAGGCGAAAGTCGTTGACGCACAGGGCCGAATCGTTCCTGTTGGGGAGGCCGGCGAGCTTCTCACAAGAGGCTACTGCGTCATGCTGGGCTATTGGGACGACCCGGAGCGAACGGCCGAGGCCATCGATGAGGCCGGTTGGATGCACACGGGCGACCTGGCCGTCATCGACGAAGAGGGTTACTGCAAGATTGTCGGACGCCTGAAGGACATGGTCATTCGCGGAGGAGAAAACATCTACCCTCGTGAGATCGAGGAATTTCTGTACCTTCACCCGAAGGTTCAAGAGGTCCAGGTGGTGGGCGTACCGGACGCGAAGTACGGAGAGGAACTGTGCGCGTGGATTCGACTCAAGGACGGCGTAACGGCCGATCCGCAAGAGATCAAGGAGTTCTGTAAAGGCCAAATCTCTCACTACAAGATCCCCCGGTACATCAAGTTCGTGGATGAATTCCCCATGACGGTATCGGGAAAAGTGCAGAAGTTCGTCATGCGGGACCGGATGGTTAAGGAGCTCGGTCTTGAGGAGATCGAGACTGCATAACGTTCGATCTGAGGGTCGAACGTCGACACCGCCCCGGTTGAGTTGCGAACGACCGACGCACGGCATTGAGTCTGAAGTTCCGGCAGGCGAGCTCGCCGGTCGGGTCAAGCTAATCACTGTTTCTATGGGAGGGTTACATTCATGCAGGTTCGAGACAAGTTATATATTGACGGGCGATGGGTGCCGTCCACGGGGACGGGAACGATTGATGTGATCTGCAGTTCAACCGAAGAAGTCATGGCAAAGGTCCCCGACGGCACGGTAGAGGATGCCGATCGGGCCGTCCGTGCAGCTCGCGGGGCTTTCCAAGATTGGGCCGCGACTTCAGTGACCGAACGAGCCGCGTTGCTGAAAAAAATCCGGGATGGATTGAAGGAACGTGCCGACGAGATCGGCCAAACGATCGCCATGGAAGTCGGGATGCCCGTCAAGTTGGCGACGAAGATCCAGGCAGGCTTGCCGCTTATGAGCTTTGGCACGATGGCAAAGATCCTGCCTGATTTCCCGTTCGAGGAGCGTATCGGTAATTCCCTGGTACTGCGCGAACCGGTAGGGGTCGTAGCCGCAATCACCCCATGGAACTATCCCTTGCACCAAATCGCCTGCAAGGTGGCCCCTGCTCTGGCCGCGGGCTGTACCGTCGTACTCAAGCCTTCCAAGGTCGCTCCCGTCAACGCGTTTATCCTCGCGGAAATCATCGCGGCAGCGGGTCTGCCCGATGGGGCATTCAACCTCGTCACAGGGCACGGTTCGTTGGTGGGCGAAGCTCTTGTCGGCCATCCCGAGGTCGATCTGGTATCGTTTACCGGCTCGACACGCGCGGGTAAGCGCATATACGAGTTGGCGTCTCAAACGGTCAAACGCGTCACGTTGGAGCTGGGCGGCAAGAGCGCATCGGTCATCCTCGAGGATGCCGACCTCCCTGCCGCGGTCAAAGGGACGGTGAGCGCCTGCTTCCTGAATTCGGGCCAGACTTGCAGCGCGCATACCCGAATGCTCGTACCCGAATCGAAGTATGCGGAGGCGGCACAACTCGCCGTAGCGGAGGCCGCGAAGTACACCGTCGGCGATCCCTTCGCGGAAACCAGCAAGCTCGGGCCGCTCGTGTCCAAAACCCAGCTCGAACGGGTGCGGAGTTACATCCGCAAGGGAATCGAAGAAGGAGCCGAGCTGCTCTGCGGAGGCCCGGAAGCCTCGGCCGACCTTGAAAAGGGCTGGTATGTCAAGCCGACCGTATTCGGCCGTGTAGATAGTCAAGCGACGATCGCGCAGGAGGAGATCTTCGGCCCGGTCCTGTCGATTATTACGTACAAAGATGAGGAAGATGCCGTACGCATTGCAAACGACTCAATCTATGGCCTTGGAGGAGGGGTATGGTCGCAGGATGAGGACAGGGCGGTCCGAGTCGCGCGACGCATTCGTACCGGGCAGGTCGATATCAACGGCGGTCCGTTTAACCCTCAGGCCCCATTCGGGGGGTACAAGCAGTCGGGCAACGGCAGGGAAAACGGCCGTCCCGGCTTGGAGGAGTTTCTCGAGTACAAGTCCCTGCAATTGAAGCCGCAACCAAAGAGCTGATGCCGATGCGCCCCAGCAACGGCACCAGTATCGGTATCTTTTGGGAGGAGCGGACCGACTAAACAGGCTCAGCGAGACTATTGCGCACCGGGACTTGGGACCAAGAGTAATTGGGAGATGCTGCGCAAACGGTATTTTTGACCGCGGTTCCACGGTGTGGACAATCAACTCTCGAGCGAACGGGGTGCTGCCGGCGGACTCAACCGCAGCAGGTTGTCCGTGGAACGCATGCGCCTCCGGACACTCGATTGCGGGGTGAGCACGCGAATGACCGACGAGAACGAATCCACGCAAGAATTGATGCGGCAGCTGGCCGAATTGCAGCATCGCGTCCAAGAATTAGAACAAGCCGAAGCCTCTCTTCACGTGACGCGCATTACTCGAGAGGCCATCCTGGACAATATTCCCGACATGGCATGGCTCAAAGACAAGGAGGGCCGGTTTCTGGCGGTGAACAAGGCTTTTGAGAAAGCATGCGGTTTCTCGCGGCACGTCTTAATCGGGAAGACGGATTTCGATTTCTGGCGAAAAGAGCATGCAGAGCGCTTTCGGAGCGACGACGAACAGGTGATGCAGTCGGGCGTGCAAAAACGCATCGAGGAGACCCTGGTACGTAAGGAACCCGTCAAGACCTGGATAGAGACCATAAAGTCGCCCATTTTCGACGGGAACGGTCGCGTCATAGGAATAACGGGTATTTCCCGAGACATCACGGAACGAAAGCTCGCACAGCAAGGACTGGAGAAAGCCCTGGCCGAATCCCGCCGCCTCCTTGCCGAGGCCGCCAAGTACGTGGGGACGCTTCTTCCGGAGCCCATTCGGGATGGATCCGTGTGCACGGATTGGAGATTCAAGCCTTCAGCCGCCCTGGGAGGGGACTTGTTTGGACATCACTGGCTGGACAAAGATCACTTTGCACTGTATCTCGTCGATGTGTGCGGCCATGGCGTCAGCGCTGCTCTGCTTTCGGTGACGGTGATCAACGTCCTGCGTTCACACACGCTCAAGGATGCCGACTTCACTCAGCCGGACATGGTCTTGAGCGCTCTGAACGAAGCTTTCCCCATGGAACAGCAGGATGGAATGTATTTCACGATCTGGTACGGAATCTACAATAGATCGTCCCGCACTCTGGTCTATTCGGGCGGAGGGCACCCTCCGGCATTGCTGGCAACCGGCCTGTCGGACGGCAATCCGCGAGTGAGTACGTTACATACGCCTAATCTCTTCATAGGAGGCATGCCGGATGTGGCTTTTGAGAAACACATGGTTCAATTGGACGGCCCCGGCCGCCTTTACATATTCAGTGACGGTGTGTTCGAGATCGAAGGGGAAAACGGCGCAATGTGGGGGTTCGGCCGGTTTGTCGAGTTCATGTCCCGCAAGCTGTCCTCGAACCAACCCGTCTTGGACGAGCTGTTGCGCCATGTTGTCGATTTGAACTTGTCTCACGAACTGGACGACGATTTTTCCATACTAGAAGTGCTGATTCAATAGTACAAGACCCTTCCGCGGGATGCGCAGGGAGCGAAGAGGACGCTTAGACGGTTGCTGTTTCTATTTCAGAGCCGTCTTTGACGAGGAAATCTCGTTCAGCACTTCGCCGCTTGAACGAAAGACGCACTGGGGATCGCGGTTACTTCCTTGTGAAGCACAGGATTGCAACGAAGGAGACGAGATCGTATTCGAACTTACGATGAAGGATCCGGGAGACCACAATTCGTGGCAATGGCGGTGCAAGAAGATCTAGTATCCGACGGCGGAAGTCCGCTGACATATTGACGGAGACCGGCTCCGTCTTGGTATCGTCGGCCTCTGTGCCGGTATTCTTTTCTGCCGGCGGATCAAGAAACCGCATCTCGTGCCAAGAGACGATTGAATACCGCGAGCGACCCGTCCATTGACGAGGCGGACCCTGGGCGCTAAAGAAAGTGTCGCAAAATCCCGCAATTCACGACAATCACGGCACGTCCCGGAGGGACGGTATGAGAGTAGACCGGTCTTTCAAGTCCGGTCTAGGAAGCCGGAAAGACGTAACAATTATTTCGGGACAGACCCTAAGGGGTTCCTGATCCGTAACCACAGCGTGCCCACGTGTTCATGAATTGCCCTCTGCGTCAAGAGCATCCCCTTGGCGCCGGGAAGGAACGATGCAAATCCCCATCGGAAGTCTGCCGCGTGAAAATCCGCCGGAGCCGGGATGGGGTTCATCCCCAAGCTCTGAAAGATCTTGACGGACCGATTCATGTGCAATGCCGATGTGACCAAGGCGAAACGACTGGTGCCCAACAGCGGCTTGAGGAACCTCGCTTCGTCCAGGGTGTCCAGCGAACGGGTCTCCTCAATGATGTCCTGCGAAGGCACACCCAGGCCGCGTGCCACCGAGGCCATGGCTTCGGCACTTGTTATGTCTTCCGGAGAGAATCGGCCCCCTGATACCACGAGCTTGCCGCCGGGAATCCCTTTCCAGAGACGTATGCCTTCCATGACCCTGAAGAATGAATCGCAATCGGCCGCTCCCAGAGGATCCACCGTATTGGTTCGAATTCCACCTCCCAGCACGACGATGTATTTCACGTCTCGTGCCGCCAATTCCTGAGGATCGGCATAGGGTCCCGCAGATCGTTCAAGGCCCATGACGAACAACGTTCCGAAGATCCCCATTGAGGAGACGAGGAGCCACAATGCTCCCGCGGTGACGAGAAGTACGCCGAACTTGCTGCGAGGCTTCCACAAAGAGGCCGCAATGCCGGCTGCAAGAAGCGCCAACGTGATCCCAACAGGATAGAACAGCGCACTGACGATCTTTTTGGCTACGAAAAGCCCCCATTCCATTATCACCTCGTATGGTTCGTTTTCCACGTCTTGGACTGATGCCGACTGTAGTGACGCGCTTTGAATTTCGCGGCGATCCTAACCCACTTCCTCAACGCTCCTACCGCTCGCTCCCATCATTGCGAGGAGCGCAGTTCCGCGCAGACCGCGGGAAAGCGATCTCAATGCTTCATGAAAGGCCGTGAACGAGCTTCCACGGAGCGAATCGTGACTGCTTACCGGAAGCCGCAGTTCAGGCGATTGGGTGGAGGGGTCCCCTCGAGTCCCTGCAGGAGATTCTCCACGGCCAGGGAAGCCATTCTTCTCCTGGTTTCAACGGTGGCGCTTCCCACATGGGGAAGCAGCACGACATTTGAAAGGTCCGTGAGACCCGGAGCTTGTTCCGGTTCGTTTTCGTACACGTCGAGCCCGGCTCCCGCCGGCCGTCCATCTTGGAGCGCAGCCACGAGTGCGGTTTCGTCAATAACCGGTCCGCGCGAAACATTGATAAGATAGGAGGTGGGCTTCATCAGTCTCAATTCCTCGGGGCCGATCAGATGCCGGCTCTGCTCGTTGAGCGATACATGGAGACTCACGAAGTCGGACTCGGACAACAACGTTTTCAGATCCACGTACGTCGCGTTCAATGCCTTCTCTTCGTCCTCGGGGATTCTGGAACGATTGTGATACAGGATGCGCATCGAGAAGCCGGCGGCACGACGAGCCACCGCTTTGCCTATTTGGCCCAAGCCCACAATGCCCAGAGTCTTACCGGAAACTTCCGTGCCGAGAAAGAGCATAGGCGCCCAGTTTCCGAACTTTCCTGTCCTGACGATCGCGTCGCCCTCCACGACGCGCCGGGCAACGGAGAGGATCAGAGCAAGAGCAACCTCGGCCGTGGCATCCGTAAGTACTCCCGGAGTATTGGAGACCCATATTCCCCGAGCAGTGGCCGATGCCAGATCGATGTGGTCGTACCCGACGCCGTAGTTTGCGATCATCCGAAGGCCGGGAGCCTGTTCCATCAATTCGTCGTCTATCCTGTCGGTGATCATGCAAAGAAGGCCGTCCTTGTCCCGTACCTGTTCGATGACTTCCTCTCGCGGCATGGGGAAGTCGAACCGGTTGGCAACGACATCATGGCGTTGATTCAGTGTGGATATGATTTCATCAGGCAATTTGCCGGTAACGAGTACCTTCATCTCTCCCCTCCCGGGTCTCGGTTCACCCCTGGAAATAAGTTTCCTCAAACGGCTGGATCACGACGAAGCCGGTTCCCTCGAACCGCATTTGGATCGATTCTCCACTGCCTCTTCCCAGAAAAGTCCTTACCGATACGTCGGTTTTCAGCTGCGGCTCCAGAGACCCCGACCACGCCACCGTCGCATTGGGGTCGGTGACTATCGGCCTCTCCGGTGTAACCCGAAGAGTCAACGGTTGGTGGTGAGTCGTGACCGCGACCATGCCCGTACCCTCGAGCCGAATGTTGGTCAACCCTCCGGCAAGCATTGATGAGATCTTCTTCATCAGTTTGATATCCCACTGGATCGAGTCTTCGAACGCGAGAACATCATTGCCGTTGACGTAGATCGAATCATTGTCAAGCTTCAGCACGGATATCTTCTTGCCCGAGTCTGCAAGGTAGAGAGTCCCCTTGCCTTCGGCCTTGGTCAGCCGGGCGCCTTCTCCCGAGACGGCCTTCTTGAAGAGCTTTCCCACGCCGTGCTCCAACACACCCTCTCTGGTGAACTTGATGATCCCCACATACGCGATCATGGACCCCATCTTGGTCCAAACTGTGCCGTCGAGGTTGATTTCGAGCACGCGGTCCCCTTCCAACTCGAAAAGTCCTTCCGCACGATCGTTCTGTTCCGTGGCCTTAACAAATTCCGCGATCGTATAGCTTGGCCCTCCGGTCCTTCGAGGTGCCGCCCGGAGGCGAGAGCGAGCCGGAGTCGGATCTCCGCCTCCACGCGATGGGGGTGCGACCTGAGGAGGCGCATCCATTATTGCCGTAGGAGCGTGAGGAGCAATGCCGGCTATCTCGGACTCCTGGAGGAGACCTTTGGCCACCAATTTCTGCAAGAATTCCTCAAGCTTCTGACGGGAAACGCGGTATTTGCGACTGAGAGCGGAATAACCCATTCCGCTTCGAACATCCGAAGTCAATTCGTGGATACTGATCCTCCTGGGCATGAAAGATACTCCTTGAATGAGATTCTGACGACTTGCCGATGCTGCTTAAGAACGAACACCTCGCCCGGCGGTCAACTTAACTGTCCCCGGATTGCAGTCTGCTCATTTGGTTCCCGCGTTCAGAGCATACGTTAGACTCGGATAAACAGTCAACCTTAAGCGCCCGAACCACATTTGCCATCGGAATGCTTCTTCGCGGCTTTCGTAATTGACTGTATCTTTCGGAGTATTTACCTCAAAAAGTGATGTTCAATGCCATCCCACCCCCAAGAGTGAACCTGCCGAACCTCAGTTGCCGATCGCTGCCGATGCCGACGGTCAATCCGGAATGCGTGGTACCGTAGCCGCTTTCGAGCCTCCCTCCGCCGCGAGCGGAGAGCCAACCGCCTTTGCCCCACAGCTTCAACATGGTCTTTTCCGCAAGGTGAATCTCGTATTCCAGCCTTGCTTCCGCAAACATGGCGGTGCTCTTCATGGTCATGGCACTCTCGCCCAGGAAATCGTGTGCGGGCAGGATGTCGGCTCTCAATCGGGTGCGAACGCGAAGGATTACAGGAGCAAAAGGGGCGCCGATCAGCGTAGCCCTGAGACCTTTAAAGCGCAGTTCACCCCCCACATAAGGCATCCACACTCCGCTGAGAACGTCGCTGGTAAGCAAACTTACGTTTCGGTAGGCGCCGACGTTCACCTTGGTCATGATGTCGGGATCTCTTACGGTCAGATCGAAATGGTCCCATCGCACACCCGCCGCCGCGTCGAAAAGGCTCCCCAGACGGTAGCGTATGCCTCCATCAAGTTCCATCCACGTCAATGAATGAGTCCTCCACGTGGACTCGTCGACGCCGGCCGCGGATCGTCCGGACAGGGAAAGAACGAGGTTCTGGAGAAGGTTTCCGGCCCCGTTCACGTACAGCACCATCGCAGGGGTGACTCGGACGTCGATACCGACCTCCCCGATCCACAAATTGACGTCCGGCAATTTGAGCTGGACCGAATCGCTCGTGTAGGTGTCGTCGCCGTCCACGTACAGTCGGAAGGGTATTGGTGCACTGAGACTCATACCCATGCGCTGATAGCCCAATTTGAACGACGGAGCATAGGTGATTCTCTTCAAATCCATCCAGCTCGGCCACGGCATTCCGGACACGGCGGAAGCCGTCGGGATCGAGCGACTTTCTTGTGCACGGACCGATTCCACGACCGGAAGCAGGAGGAGAACGCCAAAGAGGACTCCGTAACGAACCATCCGTCACCCGCATTCCCAAGACCTTTTTTCTCACCGGAAGGCCGTCAAGGCTTTCCCGAGTCAGCGCCGGACGAAACGTGCACAAATTTCACGATAGCCTTTTTGCTAAGTTATGTCAATTAGTTGTGTGAACGACCACTTCGGGAGCCTCCCGGACAGAGGACCGATAATTGGGCCGATACGCAGGAAATCGTTGCAAGGTATTGAAACCCCGAGCGCCCCCGCTCTTCGCGATGCATGAAGCCATGGGGGCCTGCCCACGAAACAGGTCTTTCACATCCCTTCACGCCGATGTGGAAATCCCCCGGGTACCGAGTAGGCTTTTCCCCACATTTCGAGGTACATTTGTCTCTCCTCACCCCAACGTTTCGTATCCCACGACAGTGTGGGTTCACATAACCGTTGAATCTCGTCGAGAAGAGCCTCCCCCCCCAGGGGGGTCAACAGACCGATCCGCACTCGTCTCAAGAGAAGATCCGCAAGGTGTCTCACTTGCTCACGTTCCGCGACAAAGGGCAGTTCAGCCCACAATGTGCGGGTTCCCGGTATCGGAGTAAGAAGACCCGGGTCCGATTGTCGGACGAGTTCGGCTGCCTGCTCCCCATATCTTCCGCAGAGACGCCGCCATTCTTGGCCGTCGACGTGAGATCCGGGAGGAGAGTCCGGCCACGGCGAAAATACGCGATCCCTTTTTCCCGATACCGCGACGCCTCCGACAAACGGTCGAACCGCCTCAAGAGTGTCCCACGCCAACTTCCGAAAAGTGGTCAGCTTACCGCCGGTCACCGTGACCAGGCCGTCGGCGGCCCACACCACGTGTTCGCGCGACTCCTGGGACGGCGGCAGTTTGCCTTCGCTCAATACGGATCTGATTCCTGAAAATGTGGAGATACAGTGCTCCAGTGACACTCTCGGATCGGGGAAGAAGAAATGCAGACTATCCATCAGATAATCCGCTTCCTCTCGGGTGATGGCAGGCTCCTCGTTTAGATCTTCCCGATGATCCACATCAGTGGTGCCGAACAGCACGGCACCTTCCCAAGGAAATGCGTAGATCGGTCTCTTGTCCGATGGATGGATGAAACTCACTGCTCTATCGACGGGAAGGACTGCCTGGGGAAAGATAAGATGGCTTCCACGCAGTGGTCTCAAGTGCCGGTGAGGCTCCGGAGACGGATGAAGCCGTTCGGCCCAGGCTCCGGTGGCGTTGATGACTGCATGGGCCGACAGTTCCCTGGTTGTTCCCGTTTCCGCGTCCCTGGCGGTGACGCCGTCGACTCTTCCGCCGGAGAATCGACGGATTTCCTTCACCTCAGTGTAGTTCAAGGCGGTTCCGCGGTTCGCCGGGGTTTCGTTGATGAGGCGCAGGACCAGCCTGCAATCATCGACCTGGGCATCGAAGAAGCGAAATCCGCCGGAAAGGTTTTCGCTTCTGATACAAGGAACCAATTGGAGAAACTCCTCGGCCCGATAGTACTTGTGTTGCCTCTTGTGCGCCATGAGATCATACACGGAGAGGCCGGCTTTCAGTGCCCACCTGCCGGGACCGTATCCCTCGTACACGGGCATAAGAAACTCCAACGGTTCAACAAGCCCGGGGGCTTCCGCGAGCAGTCGTTGTCGAGCCCTGACCGATTCGAGCGTCAGGCGTATCCGGCCCTCCTTGAGGTACCTCAATCCACCGTGAACCAGTTTTGCCGATCGGCTCGACGTGCCCCAGGAGAAGTCCCTGCCTTCCAGCAACAGGACCTTCAGCCCCGATCGGGCCGCTTCACGAAACACGCCGGCCCCGGTTATCCCGCCGCCGATGACGATGAGATCCCAGGCCGGATCGATATGGGAAAGTCGCACTTGATCGACTCCTTATAGCAGGGTTTCATAAATACGGTGTCGAATCCTCGGTCAAATTCCCTGCTTTGGTAGCGCCGGCCTTCCCGCGTTCCGCGGGATTTCTGCTCCGAGAGCGCCCGGCAGGGACGCCGGGACGCTACCGAGCCTTTACAGGCAGCGTCTCCCCGGCCGGAGTCCAAAGAGGAAGACTTGACAGCGGCCTCTCGGCGGAATGTTCCCCACAATGGGATCGAACTCGCCTCTCTCGTTGCACCTTCACGGGCATAACGGACGGCATCAAATCCTCCCGACAATGTTACTTGGTCCAGGAGAGGAACCCAAGCAAAATTGAATCCGGTTGGGAATCATTCACTCTCGCGGGGCGAAGGGACCCCGCACGCGTGCGGTTGTGAAGACCGGTTCGACACCGCAATCTCCTTTTCCCCGCGACGGAGAATGCTTCACGTAACCTGCGATGACATCTCCGAAAGAGGGATCTCACCCCAGTGAGACCAAATGGTGAGGCGGGGATTCGCAAAAGAGTTGGCAAGAGCCGTGGAATATGGTGTAATGGATGTATGAATCGGTGCGTGCTTCGGCATGAGAATCGTCACCCGAATCCTTAAGGTGACGTCACTTCCCTCTTCTATATACGGTTGGATCTGTAGGCTTACGAACAATCAACTTCAGAGAGCGAAAGGTTGACACTCTGTAGAGCCGTGTGCAGCCTTCGGAACTTCATCAAGGTTTGAACGATGCGGAGTCCGGATCGGGCTCGATCGGAAAGGAGCCGGCACTATGAGATTCTGTAAACCGCTGTATCTAATCACGTTCTTTCTCATGCTTATGATGACGGCGTCGCTTCTGTATTGTTCCCCTGCGGAGGCCATAAAGATCATCAAGCTCAAAGGAGCCAATGTGATGGTCAATATGTGCGACAAAATCGGACAGGAGTTCCGCAAGAGTCACCCCGATGTCTCGGTGGTAGTACAAGGAGGTACGACGGATCAAGGTTTTGAGGCATTTTGCGACCGGGCGGCCGACATTGTAATGGCGTCGAGAAAGATCAACGACAAGGAGATACAGCTGACAACGATATGCGGGATGAAACCGGTGGAATCTCTGGTCGGTTGGGACAGCGTCGTAATTCTGGTCAACCCGACCAACCCCGTATCCGAACTGACCCTTGAACAACTCGGTAAGTTGCTCTCCGGCGAGTATGCGACGTGGACCGACGTCGGAGGTCCGGATCGGCCCGTCGTCGTGGTGTCCACGGAACGGCACTCCGGGACGGCGCTGTTTCTCCAGTCCTTTGTGATGAATGACGGTTACCTGGCCAGTGAGGCAGTCATCAAGCAACGGTATCATGAACTCTTGAAAGAGGTCCAAAGGAGACCCGATGCGATTGGATATGCCTCCTTGCTGGATGCGCGGCGAGGCGAGAAGGCGGGCATGGCCAAGATCGTGGGCATCAAGAAGGACGTGGAATCACCGACCGTGTTACCGTCCGAAGACACTGTGAAGACAGGAACCTATCCGCTTCTCAGGCCCCTTTACTTCTACTGGCAAGGCCCCGCAGTGAGACCGGACGTGAACGAGTTCGTGGAATTCGTGAAGTCCAAGAGCGAGCGGCGCCCCTAAGTTGGTCGGTCGCGGCATAACCGACCGTCCTGCCCGACGACCCTTCTTCAGTATGTTGGGCCGATTATTTCCGCGTATCCCATTGCCGGCCGATGCCGGCAGTGAATCGGGCTTGACACTCGTAAGGCGGTCACATATCCTGGTCACGGTATCCTTGTTTGTTGAATGCGACGAGAATTCCTACCGGAACGACTCCCAACGCCCTGGTGACGGTCCATCGACCTTCCGGGGAGGGGTCGGTATTGTCACCGAGCGGAATAATTCGCCTTGAGGAGATTTCTGATGCATATTTTCGTTTCCGGATCATTGGCCTACGACAGGATAATGGATTTTCCGGAGAAATTTTCCGACCACATTCTTCCCGACAAGATCCACATCTTGAACGTGTGCTTCCTGGTCAACGGCATTCAGGAGCAGTTCGGCGGAACGGCCGGAAACATCGCCTATAACCTGGCTTTGTTGGGAGAAAAGCCGACGATCCTTGCGTGCGTGGGCAAGGATTTCGACAGCTACGAAAGTTGGTTGAAAGGACTCGGCCTGCCTTTGGACGGAATCCGCCGTGTACCTGAGGAATTTACCGCGGGTGCGTACATCACGACCGACCAGGCCGACAATCAAATTACGGGATTCAACCCCGGCGCAATGAAATACCCGTGCTTGTACCAAATCGACGGAGCCGCGCCGGACGAAACGATCGCCATTGTCGCGCCGGGAAACACGGACGACATGTTGACCTATTCTCGGATATACAAGCGGAAGGACATACCGTACATATTCGATCCGGGACAACAAGTGCCGGTATTGTCGGCGGAAAACATTGTGGAGATGATCACCGGATCCAAATTGTTCATATCCAACGATTACGAGCTCGAGATGGTCATGCGGGCCACGGGACTTCAACAGAGCGACATACTCCAACGCACTCAGGCCATAGTCACGACCCTCGGCGAACGTGGTGCCGTGATCCGAACCCGGGAAGACGAACAAAGGGTTGCATCCGCGAGGCCGCGCGAGGTCAAAGATCCGACGGGTGCCGGCGACGCATTCAGAGCCGGATTGATTAAAGGGTTGGTAATGGGGAAGGACCTGGTGGAATCCGCGTTGATGGGTTCGGTGTGTGCAAGTTTCGGAGTGGAGTGCCGGGGCACGCAGTGCCACCGGTTTTCTCAGGAGGACTTTTTTCAAAGGCACAAGGCATGTTTCGGTGAAAAATGCTCCTGTTAACGTCCATGGGGGCGGGTGATAATAATGAGCAGCGACGACTTACATGGCGAATACCGGGGAAGCGACCGTACCGTCCCTGCGGAAGTGGTGTTTTCTCGCATACGGGAGCGTTTTCGAGTAATGGGCCTCTTGGGACGGAATCTGATCGTCGAGCACGACGGCTGTCGGTACCGGGTCAGCTGCGATGAAAAGGCGTTCATGGTCTATCGTGTGAACGATAAGGGCGGGTTAAGACATCATGTGCCGGGCTGGCCGGTCTGCCTGGTCAATACCGACATGGTGTTCGAGGAATGCTGCACTCAAAGCCTCGGAAGCGACCATTATGCCTGCGGGTTGGACATGGAAAAATGGCTCGAGCTGGTCGGCCGTCACGGTTGCGGACACGAATAACACAATCCCCTCGGATGTCCCTCCCGAACACTACTCCCTGAAAGAGTGTCGTGGTTTCTCTTCACGTTCGCCGGGCAAGCCGGCACTGTGAAGGAGTAAAGCGACGACGCGGTCTCTCTCCTTGGGCAGGCCGAGGAACCGGCCGCAACCCGATCCGGATCGCACGGTGATTGGTGACGTACACACCGTGTGGCAAGCCGAGACAACCTTTTTCCAAACAGCGACTTACCGTACGTATCGACGGCGATTCCCTGCCTCAACCCATCTCCCTCGCACCTCCGGACACGCCGCCTCCGGATCCGGGACTGCACCACGAAGCGGTGCGGGGGGCGCTTCACGACCCAATGCGGCTTGGAGCCCAAGATCGCCTAGAAACGCATTTCGCCGACCGCGGAGATTGAAGCCTGGTCCGACCACACTTGCGACCCGTTAAATGAGAAATCGAGGTCAAAAAAGGGATTTGTCAACCGATGCCCTCCGTGGGTCAGCAACCGTTTGAAATCGGCTTCCAGCCGCGCGGTCAGGGTATTGCTCACGAACATGCCGAGACCGACCGCCACGTGCCAGCAATGCCCCCGAGTGTTCTCTTCCGTGACGCGATTCCCCAATCGGAGCAGGTGAAGGTCCTCGTTCTTGGCGGTTACCAGAGCATAGTCGAGCTGGAGATCAAGCATCACAAACGGCATCGGTGCTCCGAAGAGGCTCCTCAGATCAATCCCCGTACTGACACATGCACCCATGTACCAATGATAAAAGGTCTGTCGGAAGTCTATTCCGTCACCGGGCAGAGCGACCGAATCCCCATCCAGAGTCATCTGCTCCCCATCATGGGTCGTGAAGTCCAAGTATTGGTAACGACAGCCGAATACCGGCCTCGCACTCCGCGTCCCGATCATGGGCACGACAACATCCAGACCGACGTCCACCAGGTAACCGCGGTTAAGCCGGATTCTTGACTCACTGAATATCGTCTTCTGGAATGGTTGTGTCTCATCGTCCCAGTCGCTGTCCTGCATCATGAGGCCGCTCTCCCGGGTCACACTCCTCCAGAGTTGAGCGGTCAAAGTCCAGCCGGGCGCGGCATAGCCGCTGTATGCCCCTACGAACCATTGATCGATAGGGAATTCAAGTCTGCTCAGAGGATCCTGGGCCGGTGGAAACGGATTGGGAAATTGATAGGAAGTGAAACTGTTGACGTACTTCTTCATTCCGATTGAGAAGTACTGCCCCATACTCTTCTGTACGCTGCTCCCGAGCGGCAAGGTCTGACCGGAGGATTCTGAAATTGCACAAGAGAGCACGATTGCAGCGGTCACGGCCACATGAACCAAACGCATATCCACACCCTTTACCTGTCGACTCAAACCGGAAAATCCGGCAATACAACATCAGCCCATATGATGGACGCACCTGGCGGGTTTGGGTTCGGCTTCTTCGAGAGCCCTCCCTGGCCGGTAGGCCATGGCGGAAGACAAACCCGCATGCGGAAACTCATCATAAAGGACGAGAACCGCGAAATGGCTGTTTCGTTCTAAGTTGGGTAGCGAAAAGGATAATAACATGAGTATGATGCGGTGTCAAGCGGGAACACAAATGAAGTTGGAAGCCTACATTACATTAAGTTCTCTTACTAACTATCCAACACATAATTACAATTTTATGGACATGACTGCATCGGGAAACTCGTTGCATGAGAAAAAAAACAACCCGGTTCAACCGGGAAGACAAATTCCGAACAAACGAGCGGCATTGGCCGTGGTTTGGCGCGCTGTCTCCTCCAGGGGCACCCCGCGGACTTCGGCAACCCTCCTCGCCGTATGCACCATGTAAGCCGGCTCGTTGATCTTGCCTCTGAGAGGCTCCGGCGCCAGAAACGGGCAGTCGGTCTCCAGCAGGATCCTGTCATCTGGGAGGCCTCTCACGATGTCCCGCAATATGGTGTTGTTCTTGTACGTGACGGTGCCGGGAATCGATATGAAGAAGCCCATTTCCAGTGCCCGCTTCGCATCGTTTTCGTCTCCCGAAAAGCAGTGAATGACGCCTGATTTGGGGAACGGCGCGGCGCGTTCGAGCATTTCCAGGCCCTCCCCGTAGGCGTTTCTCAAATGGATTATAACCGGCTTGTCGATCTGTTTGGCCAGGGCCAATTGGTCTTGAAACACACGGAGCTGAGTATCTTGAGGCGACAGGTTCCTGAAGAAATCCAATCCAATTTCTCCATAGGCCACCACCTTGGGGTGTCGAGCCAACGCCTCCATCTTCGCAAGACTGCCGTCTCCCACATCCTTGGCGTTGTGCGGATGAAAGCCCACGCCGGCATACACACGGTCGATGCGGTCTGCAATCTTCAATGCTTCCTCCACATCCTCCAGATCGATGCCGACGGTAACGATCGCGGCGACGCCGGCGGCAACGGCTCGGGCAACCACCGCCTCAGGGTCCTTTACCAGGGGATCCAGCTCCAGGTGCGCATGCGAATCAACAAGGAAGGGACGAACGGTCTCATGCGGGTCCTTTGTCATGTACGGAAGACCTTTCGGGTATCGTTCGGATTTTCGGACGTGAAAGTCGTATCAATCGGCGTGGTTCCTTAGTGGAGAAACCTCGGCGAGTTGTGGACATCCAGATAGTAGTCCTGAAACCATTTCTTCTTGATCCCGTCCAACGTGCCGTCCTTACGAATCACGCGGACAAAGTTGTTCAACCAGTTCAACCAATGGGCGTCGTCGGGACGCACGGCCCAGGCAATGGGCTCGTACGTCAAAGGCTTGAAATGTGCCGCCAGCGATTCGGAATTCTTTGCCGCGGCCGTGCGGATAAAGAACTCGCCGTCGATATAGGCATGGGCCCTTTTCTGAAGAACCTCGGCCAACGCCTGTTTCCTGTCCGGAAATTCTCTGTACGAGGCCTTCGGAAGAACGGTACGAAGTCGCAACGGCCCAAGACCTCCCGGAATCGATACGACAAACGTTCCGGGCATATTGAGACTGTCGAAGTTCCGGAAGCGTTCCGCGTTGGACAGATGCACTACGAACATTCTGCCGGTCTCGACGATGGGAATGGTGAACAGGACTCTCTCGTTGCGCTTTGGGGTCACGGTCACGGCCGACATGATCACGTCCGTTTCACCGGCTAAGAGCGATGGTATGAGATCCTGCCACTCCTTCCTGACGATGCGGAGGTTTACCATCAAGCTGCGGGCCGTGAGATGAGCCGTGTCCACGTCGAATCCCTTGAGCTTGCCTTGATCGTCGAGCATTTGGAATGGGACGTATCCCTCTTGCATGCCCACGCGAAGTTCACCGCGTCGCTTGATCTCCTCGATCGTCCCACGAGGAGCGGAAGCGGGCTCGATAGGCTTCGTTTCGGAGGATTCCTCGATCTTGGGCACCGCGGCGGGCTGCGTTTCCTGCGTTGGAGGCTCACTGCAACCCAGGAACACCACGACCGACACTACACACATTACCTGAATAAGCCCGGAAATCCGATTCATGTCCTCGCGGGCACACTTTCTTCGCTGCTGAGGTTCGGTAATCGCTCCACGGCCACCGGCTCCCTGAGCGGCAAGTTGTCGGAGGAGCATGGGTTTTCGTTGCGATCAACGGTACTTCAACCGGCCGGCATGGAGCACCATGGGAAACCTTACCGGAATCACCGCTTCTGAGCAAGGAGATCGAGGAAACTGTCTATTTGGCGCTCGAGGGACGCAACGGTATACAGCCTGGGGTCGTTATGGTCGGCTTCGAGGATCACCCCCGGAATGCCTGTTCTCTCGGTGACCGCGGCCCGAACTTCGGGAATGTCCTGAGAAATATACTTGCAGCTCCTGTTGGAGTGGTACAGAAACCCGTGGAGGTTGTATCTCTTTGCCAACTCCACGTACATGTCGATTCGTTTGGACATATGGAAATTGAACGTGTACAGATACTGTTCGGTCCAGTCGGCGAAGGGATCGTCTTCTCCTACGCCCAGTCGGCTCCAGGCCCACGTGTAAATGGACGCGACCAGGCCTGCTCCCCTTTCACCGAGAAAAGAGGACAACGGACGCAATTCGGGCCAAATGGGAAGGTTGTCCCAAAACAGACGATACCGTTCATTATCCAGTGCTCCGACTTTGTTCGCTACTCGCTCCTCCAGCTCGTTGACAAGCTCCGAATAGAAGTCAACCGCCTCTTGGGTGCCGCGTTGGGACACAATGGGAAACATTGCAACGAATTGATCGAACACCGTCATGGGAGCGGGGTCGGCCGTGCCGAGTTCCAGCATTCTCGTCCAGAGTCGGGACGCCTCTTGGGAAATGCGTATGGTTTCTTTGAACTTGTCTTGATCGAGTGAGTTTCCCGATATCCCTTCCGCGACTCCGACCAAGTCCTCCAATTGGGACCGTACGTACCGCTCCGCAGCCGGGTCTCGTTCGCCGTTGCCCGAGTGCGGAACGTCAATGAGTACCATGGGAACTTCGTACATCCGACTGAGTACCTCGAACCATTTGGTGATGGTGCCGCACTGCCCGTTGGAACCGACGAGCAGGTCGGGTTTGGGCAGCCCCCATGTGGGACTGAGCCGCATCACGAACGAGCCGATGTCGCAGCGCGGATATGAACAAAGGTCCATGGAATATCCCAGGTTTTCCGCTGCAGGAGATACTTCCTGGGACATCTTCCGAGCTCCGATGATGGCGGCATGGTTCTCGGGGTACACGGGAACCATGTCCAGAGCGTAGAAGAGTTCCACCGGGGTGAACACGTTGAGGTACACGATGGCTTTGTTGTTCCGTTTCGCCATGTGAGCGGAGGAAAAGTACTGAGCGGTTATTGTCTTGAGGTGTTTGAGCGCCTGTATGGGTTGCATGGAGGATTCCTTCTTCAGGGCAAGTCTTCGGCGATCATCTCACGGAACGCTTCCACTCTTACACGGATCTGTTCCAGAGATACGCCGCGTGATGAGCTCTCGAGGACAAGACTCGGAATACCGGCATTCTCGAGGGCCTTCTGAAAGTCCGGGGTATCGAAACCCGCAGCTTCGCAGAACTTGGGGTTAAGGAATATGACTCCTTGTGCTCCGCTCCCCTGAACCCGTTCCAGGAAACCGCTCACCAGTTTGTCCGGCTGCTGATGATAGCCCGTATACGGCGTCAGGGAAAGGTGTCGCCGAACCAGCACGTCAATGGGGTCTCCATCGGACCCGGCATCCGTCGCGACGCCTCGGTACCCGGTCGTCATCTCGTCCTCAACGACCAAGAGGCCGATCTTGTCGAACAGATCCAGGATGCCCGGAGGGTCCCACACCTTTCCGCGCACATAGATGGGTACTCGCTGCATCGCGTCTTGGGATTGCTCGTCCCACGGGAGCGCTTCCATCCATCGAAGGTGATCTTCCCGGGGAGCCTTGGCCGCGGACTTGAAGAGTGTCTGAACGCGTTCCGAAGTCCACACTGCCGGCTGTTCCCGCTGCTTGCGGTACGCGTTGCGAAGAGCGGCACGACTCCGGTCGTACAGGGCAATGCTTGCCGCAAGATCTTCATCATCCCTCGGCCTGCCCGTAATGTTGCAGAGCGAGTCCGCGAGGCGGGAAAACTCGGCCTTGAGGTACTCTGCGGCACCGGGGTAATCGAGCCGCTTGGGCAGCCGGAGAAACTCATTCGACTTGTTCGGAAAGCAATGATTCCAAATGTGAAATAGATTACGGGTCGTATCGCACACATAGGGAATGATCATTCCGTCCAGTATGTCCAGATCGTGCCGCATTCCCTGTTCAATGGCCCCCATGGCATGACTGCACGTGTATCCCGGGATGTGTGCCTGAGCCTGAGTGCCCTGAGTGCCGGCTCCTTCAACGGCCGTGGGAAGCGCCCCTGCCGCGTGGATGATCTCTTCCGGGACGTCCGGAAGCAGATGTCCGATGACCTTGCCGCCCGTTTGCTCCTTCCACGCCCGGGCCCGCTCCATCGGAGCGTCCACCGTTTCCCGAAAGGGCTTCCAGGCATGTTCGCCGTTCATATGATTCTCCATCCTTACGTATCTCTCCGCGTGAGGGCCGTTGGGATCACGTATTGGCCAGTCCTCCGCCGTCGACGTAGATCGTTTGGCCCGTGATATATGCCGCGCCTTCCGAACACAGGAAGAGAACCGCACCCACTATGTCGCTTGTTTCCGCCAACCTTCCCTGCGGTATCCGAGAGACCAGCTGTCGCTCGATTTCGGGGTTGGCCCAAATGGGGCGGCTGAAATGGGTTCTTGTCATGCCGGGCCCCACTGCGTTGACCAGAACGTTCATCGGCGCCCACTCCGTGGCCATGCACATGGTCAGCATCTTGACCGCGGCCTTGCTCGCGTTGTACACACCCATCATGGGCCCCCCGCGTTCCGCCGCAACACTGGTAATGTTCACTATGCGCCCGCCGCCGTCTTTCATCATGACCTTTGCCGCGGCTCGACTCAGAAGAAACGTTCCCTTCACGTTGGTGTCAAAGATCTTGTCAAAACCGTCTTCCCGCAGGTCCATGAGCGGACGGAAGAAACTTCGTGCCGCGTTGTTTACCAGAATATCGATGCGTCCGAACGAGGCCACCGTCCCCTCCACCAGAGCTTCGATCTGATCGCTCTTGGTCAGATCGGTGGGGATTACTGCGGCCTCACCGGCCTGAGACCGGATCTCGTCGGCCGTTGCGTCAAGTTCCTCCTGTGTTCTGGATGCCGCCACAACCTTTGCCCCGGATGAGGCGAGCGCCAAGGCGACGGCCTTTCCGATACCCTTCCCTGCCCCGGTCACGATGGCCACACGGCCGGTCAGGTCTGGTTGATAGCCCATAGTCGTACCTCCATGTGCCTGCCTGATTCTGTCCTCAAAATGCCGAATCCTTCTTGAACAGCCTCGTGTGCCGCTCAAGGGATCGGGATCGTGCCTCTTCCGTGTTGCTCGACTATAGTTCTAATACGAGAAGAGGTCCCGGAGCAACTGCATTATCCGATTGCGAAGGAAAAGACGTGTCGGAGACGCCCCGACGGCGCAGCGAGGTCATTGCAGGTACGATTCCACTCGGTGAGAATGCTGGATTCGCGATCGTTTCCACTCTATATTCATACCGGTGGAACCATAGTCGACCGGCCGGAAAACCGGAACGCGGCGAGACGATCGTCGGCTCGTTCGGTCTCGGTAATGCCGTACATTCCAAGGGAGATGGTATGACATTCGACGTTAAATCTGCAGGCGAGTTTCCGCGGGCTTTGGCGGACGGTTTGTGGATGTTGGGAAACTACTTCTTCAACCTTTACTTTGTTCAAGGGAAACAAGCCGGCGCCCTCATCGAGGTTGGAGTCTCGGCAATCGTGGACGACGTGATCGGCCAAATGGAAGCCGTCGGAATCGTTCCTACGTTTCTCGTCGTCACTCATCCTCATGCCGATCATGTGACCGGGCTGGCCGGACTGCGGAAAAGGTACCCCGAGGCGCTCGTGGTTGCGCCGGACGGCGCGCGTGAGTTTCTTGACCACCCAAAGGCGGCCGAAGGACTTATTCTGGAGGACGGAAGAATCGCTGAGTTTCTGGAATCACACGGCATCCGTCCGGGACGACCGCCGGTGGACGAGCCTCCCAGCTTGGAGAATTGTCTCACGGCAAGAGACGGCGACGAAATGGATCTTGGAGGGAGAACCCTTCGCTTCATTCGCGTCACGGGTCATTCTCCCGGAGCCGTGGCGGTTCATGTTCCGGAGATCGAGGCTCTCTTGCTTTCGGATTCGCTCGGGTTCAGATACCCGGGGAGGGGCGTGTTTCCTTTGTTCTTCACCGGTTACTCGGATTACATGGAGACGCTCGATCGCCTGCGATCCCTGGAACCGGCCGTGGTCGGACCTGCGCACCAGGGCCCTCTCACGGGCATACACATCAACGAGGCATTCGATGAGTCACGGCGACTCGCGATGGAGTTGCGGGACAAGATCCGAAAGGATCCGAGGGACCCGGACGAAATTGCCGGTGACGTGTTCGAGACCTATTACAGAGACGAGATGACCATGTACACTGAGGAAAACATACTTAACTGCGCGCAACTCGTAGTGAAACGCGCCCGGGAATGAGGCGCGACGTCTGCGAAGAGGAGGATAGGGCTGTTTCAACCGTCAATTCGTCATACGCCTAAAGAAGGATGCCACAAACAATGGACTTCAGAGCGATTCATATCCTGGGAATGACCGTGAGGACTCTTATCGATGAAATTCCGTGGGACACGTACGGGTCCCAGCAGCTCCACACTCCGGTTATCACCACGGAAAAGGAGTGCCATGACCTGGACCTGCTCATGGATGTCATGGGCACTCTCACGAGAATGATGGACACCCGAATCGCGTACGTGACCAGCGAGGGCAAGGTGATACGCGAATGGATCGAGGCCGTCCTCGAGGTCGGCGATCGGTATCGTCGCGAGCTGGACATGCTGAAGCGGTTAGAAAGAGAATCTTCAGTGGTGAGCATAGATCGCGATTAGCCTATGTGTGAGCTACTGGAGAAGATTGAATCTCACGGACCGACATTCCCCCACGTTGCCGGTTCGTCGCGTAGTGCTCCGTTAACCAAACACGGTCACACCTTGTCAACTTGCCCTGATGGGCACTTTGGCACAAACAGGACTCCGGGCACGGAGGCCCGGGCCACGCTGGACCGTACCGAGGGGCTCTGCCCCATGGGACGGGCGCCCGTCTTTCTCTTCATGGCGGGGCTCCGCCCGCCGTCTCCCCGGCGTAGGCCGGGACGACGCGTGACAGCCTCTTCTCTCGGGAATAACGGCACACAATGCGCGACCATGTTTATGCGAAAGAGCACTTAGCCGCACTGACAGAGGCATATTGGGCACAATATGTCGCGCCGCGATCACGACCCCTTGTCCGTCTTTCTCCGCCGTATTTTCCGACGAAGATCGTCCAGCTTCTCGCCCGTTTCCTCGTTTGCCTCCGCCTGCTCCTCTTCCGCATCGACATGATCGGTCTTGTCGCCGTCGCCTCCCTTGCTTCTCGCGCGCAGTGCCAGCACCACAAAGAGAACCGAGGCTCCCACGGCGTAGAAGACCCAGCTCCAATCCACGAGGGGAGTCCCCGACCCGAGCACTTCCATCGCGATCAGCAACCCTGCGGCCAGGAACATGAAGACGGCAATCAGTACGAAGGGCTTGAGTACGGCGAATCCCTTTTTGTCATGAGATGTACGCGTGAACCGGTCATGCATGGAACGCACCTGTTAAGAGAAGAGTCATCGGTCATGAATCCTTTTTCAAGCGCACGACGGTCGCTCCCCAACCGCCGGCTTCCAAAGGGGCCTCACTGAAAGTCTCCACATGAGAATGCCGCGAGAGAATGGATTTCACCCTATCGCGGAGAACTCCCTTCCCTTTGCCGTGAATGATTCGCAGGTCGAGTATGTTCTCGGCAAGGCATGCTTCGATGTAGTCATCGACAAGATTCCCCACGTCCCGAGGAGAGAACGTGTGAAGGTCCAGCACTCCGTCTATGGGGATCTCTACGGGACCCTCATCGAGCCGGCCGTCATCCGGGAAATCGGATTTGTCGTGTTCTTCTCTGGTTTCGGTCAAGAGAGAGACCTCCTCGCGTCGCGGCAACGTTTCCCAAACCGAGAGCCCCGCTCCTTCGTTTATGGCACATGGAAGGACCGAGCGCAACCATCAGGCCGCGAGGACCGTGGAGGGGACTTTTTGCCGAGACCCGGCTCCCGCACGTTATCCCCGTAGAACGGCCTGCCGAACACGGGACGATCTGTTGCCTTTTTGGTCGCGTCGTGGTAGAGCCATTGCGGGAGAGTAATGCCTCATACGGCTCTCCAGGCTCGAAAGACGAGTAGGGCAATGGCTGTTGAACCAAAATCGATGGAACCCACGTACTGCTCGGAAACGAACGGCGTCATTTCCGGTGCGGCCAGGTCGAACAATGTCGAGAAGCACGGGATCGGGAATGTCGGATTCCTTGATCTGGGACGGGTGATAGACATCATCAAGCCCATACGAGTGAAGGGACCCGTCCGTGGCCCGTTGTCCGGCGTGGCTATTGATACGCGGAAATCCATGGGTGAGGATTACATATTCTGGGCAATCAAGGGACAACACTTCAACGGCAACGACTTTGCGGAACAGGCCCTCGAAAAGGGCGTGAGAGCCGCGGTCGTCAACCGGGAGGATCTGTTCGAGAAGTCCCTGCCCGAAGGAACCACGCTCATACAGGTCCGGGACACGTTGTCCGCGTTGCAGGACCTGGCTGCCACATATCGAGGCGACTTTTCCTGTCCCGTAGTGGGAATTACCGGGAGCAACGGGAAGACGCTCGTCAAGGAGATGCTCGCGTCCGTCCTCTGCCTGGAACGCAAAACCTACAGGTCCCCGCTCTCGTACAATACACAGGTGGGAGCGGCACTGGGTCTTCTCGGCATCCGACCCGAGCACGAAGTGGCCGTTATAGAGGCGGGAATCAGCCTGCCCGGCGAAATGGACCGTCTGGAGAGAATGATCAAGCCCGATCACGGCGTCCTCACGGTCATCAGCAAGGCCCATATCGGGGGCTTGGGCAGCCTGGAACGGACCCTGGAAGAAAAACGCAAGCTTTTCAAGCACCTTCATGGCCTCGATTCATTTCTGCTGCTCAACGCGGATGATTCACTCAGTATGAGTGTTCTCGGTCGATTCCAATCTCGAGTCATCACCTTCGGCTTGTCCAAATGGGCCGACGTGCGGGCCGAGGGCATCGAATCGCTTCCCGATAAGGGATACCGTTTCACCATGCGCCTGTTCGATCGGGACCTGGACGTCACCATCCCCGTACAAGGCCTGTTCAATGTACTCAATGCATTGGCCGCGGCCGCGGCCGCGACCCTCCTGGGCGCGTCGCCCCATGCCGTCGTCAGAGGGCTCGAGGGGTTTCGGCCCTCGCCCATGCGGCTTGAGACCCATACCACCGTTACCGGCGTGACGCTCATTAACGATACGTACAATTCCGACCCGGCATCCATGAAAGGCGCGCTCGACGTATTGGCCAAGATAGGCAAAGGGAGACGCAAGATCGCAATTCTCAGCGACATGCTGGATCTTGGTCTGCACAGTCGGGAAGAACATCTGGCGGTGGGGAAGGATGTGGTCCGAACCGGAGTCGACCGCCTCATCACGGTGGGCGAAGCCGCGGCTCTCATCGGGCAATCGGCCGTTCCGGCGGGCATGAATCCGGAGCGGGTCATAAACACAAGGAGCAACAAAGAAGCCGCGGTCGAACTCGAAAAGATCATGAACCGCGATGACGTGGTGCTGTTCAAAGGATCCAGGTGGTTCCGTTTGGAACGCATTGCAAAAGAGCTGGTAGGCTCCATGGGACCCACCAGGCTCCTGGTGAATCTCGATGCCATCGCGGCCAATATCAAGGCGGTTCGGGGAATTGTAGGCGAACACGTCGAGATGATGACCGTAGTAAAGAGCTTCGGTTACGGGAACGACTCGATCAGGGCCTCCAAGGTCGCGTTGGAGAACGGTGTGAGCTATCTTGCCGTAGCGTTTCCCGATGAAGGCACCACACTCCGACAGAACAAGATCGATGCGCCGATTCTGGTTTTTAACGTGCTGGTCGAAGAAGTGGACAAGATCGTTCGGTACGGTTTGAGCGCAGTGGTCTCGTCGCCGGCATTGGCCGAAGCGCTGAATGACGCGGCAGGAAGAGGCTCCAGGATTCCCGTTCACGTCAAGATCGACACCGGCATGGGACGATCCGGCGTCTGGGTGGACGAGGCTCCTCCGTTTATCGAGCAGGTAATGCAGATGCCCAATTTGGCTGTTGAGGGCATTATGACCCATTTCTCGAGCGCGGACGATCCGGCTTCCGACGACTATACGAGGAAGCAGATCGACTCGTTCAATTGGCTGCTCAGTGAAATGGAAACAAGTGGCCGGCGGTTCCGATACGTTCACGCGGCCAACACTGCGGCATTGGTCCGTTTCCCCGAGACTCACTACAACATGGTGCGACCCGGTCTGGGCATCTACGGAATGTACCCGTCGGAAGCCGTCCGGTCCCTGATATACCTGGAGCAGGTGGTCACGTTCTGCACCAAGATTGCGCAGATCAAGGAGCATCCCCCGGGCCGGTGCATTTCGTACAATCGCCGGTTCGTCACGTGCAGAGCCTGTCGAATCGCCACCTTACACGTGGGGTACAATGACGGGTACCCCCGGTTTCAATCCAATGTCGGCGACGTGCTTGTCCGCGGCCGGAGAGCCCCGGTCGTGGGAACCGTCTGCATGGACACCATGATGATCGACGTGACCGACATCCCGGACGCTCGGGTGGGTGACGAGGTGGTACTCATAGGACGGCAGGTCGACGAGGAAATCATGGCAGACGAAATCGCGGCCAACGGCAACACCATCAATTACGAAATCGTATGCAAGATATCACCGAGAGTGACGCGTGTTTTTGTTCAGACGTGACTCTCGCTGCTGAACGTCTCTCGAGATGATTATATTTTTCGGGAGATTGCCATATCAAACTGCGAGAGCGCATTCATGCAGACGGCAACAAACCCCGAGAAATTGACCGCCTCATACGAGGAAGTACTGAACCTTCTGGACAGACACGGCCTGCTCAAGGAACGACTTCCGTTCACCCCCGCGCTCTTGGAGGAAGCGGTATTCTTCGCGTACAAGATGCGTTTGATCACCCAGGGGGGAGTCAAGAAGCTCTTGGACCTCGACAGGAACGGCCTGAAGAAACTGATAAACCAGTGGAACAGCGGCGATGAAGGCAACTGCACGTGTCGCTTGGCGCGGAACCCGTTTGCCGAGGAAGACTGATTCCGAGGTCTTCGGCACGGTCACGACAGGACGGAATTCCTGACGGGAGAACGCGGCGCGAGCATCGGTCGAGGAGGACACGCCACACCTGTCCACGGTCCGACCGGAGAAAAAGGGTCGATACCAAGAGACTTGCTCACGGGGCTTCCGGCCCGTACGGTACAGTGGAGGCATGACGGTGCGGGGCCACCCCCGGGGAGTCGCCCCGCGAAACTGCTTCACCCGCCCAGAATGCCCTTATCCGCGTAGGTCTTGAAGATGTCGCCGTCGTGGCCCAAAACAACGTTGCAGTTATAACGCTCCTCGATACGCTTGAGCCTTGAGAGGCTCTTCCACCAGGCACCCATGTCTCGGGTCAACCAGCCGGTCGGCTGTCCGTCGAAGAAGTTCTCCTTGAAAAACATTGTGTCCGAAGTGAAGAGGAAGGACTCATTGTTGTTCAGGTCCACTTTCATGGACAGGGTGCCCGGAGTGTGTCCGGAGGTATTGTACAGGGTAATCCCCTCAAAAAGCTCCACTTCCTGCCCGTACACCGGTTTCCAATTGAAGGCGCTGTCAATGTAGTGGGGAAGATAGGCACCAAAGTCCTGTTTCGTGGCGATGGCGTAAAAGCTGTACTTGATCTCTTCCTCGTGGGCATAGACCGGAACGTCAAGGCCTCTGAAGAACTCAAGACCGCCCGCGTGGTCCAGATGCATGTGGCCGAGAATGATCGCGGCGACGTCCTTGACGTCATACCCGGCCTTCTTCAGAAGATTGTCCAGGCGGTTTTCGTCACTGTACCGGTTGATGCCGAATACTTCTTTCACCGGTTGCGGCCAAAGATCGGCCCAATTGGGAGCCGGCCCGGCCTCGTACAAAATCACCCCGTGTTTGGGGTGTTCCAACAGCGCGCCGATCATTTGAAAATCACGGCGAGGGCTTGGCGGAGCCTTCTCGCTGTGCGTCGAGACGCCCGCCGCCTCCATGGTCCAGCCCAAGTCGGCCTGCAACGATCCATAATCCAGCAATCGAAGTTTCATGGCTATTCCTCCTTCGTGTGGTTTTCATGCTCAGTCGCATTACCTGATCCAATCCAAATGCGTCTTCAAACGGGTAACTTCGGCTCGACGGCCGGGCGAGCGGTTACGTCAAGCCCAGAAGCCGGGCAGGATTTTCCGAAGCAGCTTTTCTGATGGCCTCCGGCTTGAGTCCGACCGCCAACAGGCTTGCCAAGAACATCTTGTATCCTTCGACGGGCGGAGGATTGACGACCTGACCGAAATCCGAGAACAGCAGGCACCGTTCTTCACCGACCGCGGTCATCATCTCCGCTATTTCCGCGGGATGCTGCCGGTCGAACAGAGGCATGCAGGTCAGAAACGCGTAACTGAGAAAGGCCCCCTTTGCCGCCAGTTCCTTTTGCTCGTCGATAGTCATGAGATTGACGCTGCAATTGGGATGGGTGACGATGATGCGCTTGACCCCGGCCTCCTTGGCTGCATCAATAAGGTACATGCACTCTCGTGCCGACAGGTGACAGGTATCCAGTATCGCGTCTCGCTCGGCAATAAGTCTCAGTATTTCAAGGACCTCAGGGATCACTCGATCCCCGTTGGGCCACTCATTGAGAACCGTCAAGCCGTCCTGCGGATTCTTTCGCTTGACAAAAGGCAAGAGCCATGGGGTTTCGCCGGTGACACGGACTTTCTCGATGGTCAAGGCCGCATCCATGCTCGGCATGAACACGATCCGGGACCCCATGTCGAGGGCTTTCTCAACCGCTTCTGCATTGAATCCACCCACCGAATGGTTCAAGACGATGCTGCCCAGTACAAGCACGCCGTCGCCCAGGACCGACCGGACGAGTGAGGCTCTGTCTGCCGTAATGGTATTGTGATCCTTGATGGCGAGGGCTTTCATACCGACCTCGGCCGCGTCCCGTGCCACCTCGAGAATGTCCTGCCGGCGGGGCGGTATGTCGGGCCCCGCGTGGATATGGAGGTCGCAGGCCCCCACCATGAGATCGTTGACTTGTTCCCACATGAGTCTCCCTCCTGAGGCGACGAGATTCGAGCCGCACGCTGCGGCACTGCTCATCCTCCCAAACCCTGTTTCTTCTCCCACTCCTCGAAGCCGCCCCACTTGAACGGTCCGTAAAGCCCCTGCGCGATGTCCAGGCGATCTCTGTGCGCCCCTCCGAGCCACATCTGCACGATCTTGTAATCGCGCATGTACTTTTCCAGGTTGAACTCGTAGGCGTACCCATACGAGCCCATCATCTCCATGGCCACATTGCACACAAATTTCGCGCAATCCCCGGCGAAAGAGCGGGCCGCGGAGAATTTTGCGAGCATCTCCGGCGACCATGGAGGCCCGTATATGTCGGGGTTCATGACCTGCCAGGTCACGGAGAGGTAGTACTGTCGAGCCAGGTCGATGGACCGGAACATTTCGGCCAAATACGTGGCGAACAAAGAGCGTTCGCGCTGAGGCAGGCCGACTATCTCCCGGTGCTTCGCCGCGTTAAGGACGATTTCCAGGGCCGCCTGCGACAATCCGGTCAGACGGGCGGCTCCAGCCAGCCGTCCCAGCCCGATGACGTAGCCCTTGACTATGTGCGCGCCCTGTCCCGGCTCGGTATCGATCCTGTACCGCTTGGGAACTCGGACGTTATCAAAGTAGATGTCGACGTTATCGTCGCTCCAACAGAACCCCATCTTTTCGTACGGCTTTGAGAAAGTCATGCCCTCGGCGTCGGGGGGAATGTGGATGAGAGCCACACCTTCCGGTCCTTTGGCCGGATCCGACGTACACACGGTCCAATAGCCAAGGTGTCCCTGCATTTTCGGGCTCTGAAAGCGCTCGAGAGGCCCGGCGGGACCGGGCCAAATCTTGTGACCGTTGATCACGTAATCGCCCCCGTCCTCCTTGACAATGGTCCGGACGGTTCGAAACTCCTGCGCCGGGTCCTCCAAATTGGCACCGCCGGCAGGCTCCGTAATAGCCACGCACGCGGTCCACGACTCGTCGCCCACGATGCGGGGGGCGAACTCCGTCAGCAGGTCATCCCGTTGTGCGGCCAGCATAAAGGAGACGATCCAATGGATCTTTCCCACCAAGGTTCCCAAACCGATGTCCCCGCGTGACAGCTCTTCATTGACCATTTGGCGCACCACCGGTGAAAGGCCCAGTCCCCCGTACTTCGTCGGCAGGCTGGACTTGGTGACCCCAAGCTCCACCAGTCTTGCGTACAAGGCGTGCTGGGTCCGAACAGCCAACTCCTCATCCCGGTGCCAGCCGCCTTCCAAATCCCGGCGAACCGGCATGATCTCCTTGTTCACAAACTTCCGGATCGTCTCGGCCATCCGGATTTCATCTTCGGTGCAAAATGCCCGGGTGTATTTGTACTCGGGTGCCAGAAGCTTGTAGTATTCATCGTGGACCATATCCATTCCTCCCTGGGAAAGAGTCTTGTTTCGTGCGGGAATGCATTGCGGCCAATCGATCGGACCCAACCGTTCCGTAATCGGCCCCGTGCCGCACGGTGTTCAACCGGCGATCCTTCTTCAGCGGCTTTTCTCGGAGAACCACCTACAGGTTAAATGTCGTGGAACCCATGAACTGTTTGTCCCGCGGCAACATGATGAAGAAAGTTCTCTTACTGCCGCGCGGTCGTCCTTCACTATAGGGAATCCATCGCGGGTTCGCCTTTTCCGGTCGGGCCGAGTACGTCCGCTCGGTCTGCGTGGCTCACGCGGCGTATCGGCGAAATCTCGCGGGTTCCGCCACGGGATGGGATCCCGAATGCGACGTGAATCAGGGGATGTTCTGAAAAGACCGACCGGATTGGTAAGAGGCAAGTTTCGTGCCACAATGTGGGGACTGTGCGACCGACACGGCGTCACATTTCGGTCATGATTCCGGAGCCATACATAGAGGCTTGCAGTGTGATGAAAGTGCGGAGGCGATTATTGTGCCGGCGGTTCGCACAATGACAACAGGAGGCGAGAAAGTGGGAACTTTTCTCATTTTGACAAATCCCCCCAATTTGCATTACCATGTCAAGACGTCTCACGTCTCATCCGACAGGGGGAACACGACCATGAGCGATCTCCTTCGTCATCAAAAAACCCTCCAGGCACTCTCCGAGGTCATTCAATTGTCCTTGGGGGTCGAGGTCTTTTTTGTCGACGACATGAAGGTGGCCGTGGCCGGCACCGGGCCTTATCGCGCCAATATCGGGTCCAAGCGACCGACGGACTCATACGTGGACGTCACCATCACAGACGCGGCAAGCCAACTGGTCACGGAACCACGTTACACCAAGCAGTGTTATCGCTGCGAATACAGGACCCTTTGCCCCTACTCCATGGTCATGTGTCGCCCCATCATAAAGGACAATAGGATCAAGGGACTCATCGGCTTCCTCGGGTTTTCCGACGATCAACGAAGGGCCATGATCGAGCGATCCTCGTCTCTGTCCGAATTGTCTCAGCGATTGGATTTCGTATGGGAGACCGAAGATCTCGACCTGCACCGGATTCTGAGTCATCCCAAGACCAGGGAGTTCATCAATGCCATTGACGAGGGGATTATCTTGACGTCACCCGACTACCGTATCCTCAACATGAACGAAAGATCCGAGCAATTGTTGCCTTTGGGGAAGATCGTACGTGATGCCGGCGGTTCGCCGCCCGTGAGGCAATCGGCAAAGTCGGGGAGTCCCGGGGCCGGGCGGCTCGACCGGGATTGGGCCGGAGGACTGAAGGATCTGAGGAGCGAAGACTTTCCGGTATCCGACGGTCGTGACCTGGTGGGCCGGCTGATTGTGCTCGGCCATATGGAACGGTCCCGTCGAACATGGAAAGGATGCCCTCTCAGCGCACCACGCCCGTCCGTGATTGTTGGGACGTCCGAAGCGATTGTCCGGCTCAAGGATCAGGCCTCATCCGTGGCGGAAAGCGATTCCACCGTGCTGATACTTGGGGAAACGGGCGTGGGCAAGGAGGTGACCGCACGCCACATTCACGAGGCGAGCAGACGGTGGGCCGGGCCTTTTGAAACCGTCAATTCCGCGGCGATTCCCGATACTCTATTTGAGAGCGAACTCTTCGGGTACGCCCCGGGAGCTTTCACCGGAGCGAGAAAAAAGGGGAAATCCGGCAAATTCCAGCTTGCCCACCGTGGAACCATTTTCTTGGATGAGGTGGGACGCCTCTCTCTGGACAATCAGGCCAGGCTGCTCCGGATTCTTGATGAGGGAGAACTCCAGAGACTTGGGGACGAGCGCAAGGAACGAGTGGACGTCCGAGTCTTGGCCGCGACCAACATCAATTTGGAGCAAGCCGTGAAAGAGAATCGGTTCCTTAAGGACTTGTATTACCGTCTTGCGGTAGTTCCTCTGGTCGTGCCGCCCTTGAGGCAACGAGTCGAGGATATTCCTCTCCTGATAGAACATTTCACGGAACAGTTGAAGAAGATCTTACCGAGACGCAACTTCCGGGGCTTCTCTCCCGAAACTTTGGAATTTCTCATGGGTTACGATTGGCCCGGAAATGTCAGGGAGCTGAGAAACACGGTGGAATTCGCAATGAACATGGTGCGGGACAGGCTCGTGACGATCCGGGACCTGCCCTCGACCTTTCGGCCGCAGTTCGCGGGAGCGGCTTCGACCGGTTCGACCCGCAGTGATCTCACGACATTTGCTCAAATGGAATACGAGCACATTCAGACGGCCCTTCAGACATTCGGGGAAACTACGGAAGGCAAGAGACGAGCAGCTCGACACCTCGGCATCAGCCTTAGTACCCTTTACCGAAGGTTGTCCCGGCGGAAGAGAGCCCCAAGAATCTCCTACGGCGTGGACACGTGAAAGAGCGGGTCGGGCTCGGACGGTTTCCGCGAAAGCCACGGGTAGGACGCGTCACGCGCTGCCCCCGGAGATCCTTGCTCAGACCCATGAAACCATGTTCTGAAGATTGAGCAGACCTTTGGGATCAAGGACTCTCTTCACTTTCCTGATTTCCTCGATACCCTCGCTCCCGATCATCATTGCGAGGACTTCGCGTTTCAGTTTCCCTATGCCGTGCTCTCCGGCCACGCTGCCGCCGAGTCGGCAGACCTTTCGAGCCATGTTCAGATAAATGCTGCGAAATTCCCGTGCTTCGTCATCGTTTTCCGGGATCATGTTGGCGTGGACGTGCGCATTGCCGATGTGACCGAACACGTAGGATTTTCCATTCGGGAGTTCTGCATCGTACAGGGACAGAAGGTCCTTGAGGCGGCTCATCGGCACGGCGAAATCCGTGGCGATTTTCACCATGCCGGGCTTGACGGACTCGTTCATCTTTTCCGGAATGCGGTGCCTTTCCTCTTTGATCTGACGTATATGCTTCTCATCGACCGCGACTTCGCTCACTACGGTTCGTCGACCGTCCCCCATGAAACCGTTGATCTCCTCCAGCAGGTCATTCCATTGCGAAGCCGTGTCCGTCGGATCGCTTCCCTGGGGGTACTCCTGTTCCACGCACAAGGCGCCATACGAGTTCCCGAGTTTTCGTGACCGATCGGCCGAGAGAATGGGAGCCGTGGAGGAGCCCAACCACTCGATGCAGGTGGGCACCAAGCCCGAGAAGCGATCCTGCCAGTTCTCCTGTGGCCGGCTCGTGAGTCCCACAAGAGCCTCGTCGATGTCTCCGGCCAACGCGACCTCACCGTCGTGGAAGAATCTCTTGAACCGGTGCAGGATCTGAACCATCAGAACGGTCGTGTCAAGGTCCGGCGGGTAGAATATAATTGAGAAACGGGGATTCCTGCGGGGCAGCAGCCTTGTTCGGATGCCCGTGATTATCCCGAGGATACCTTCACTGCCGATGAACAGATCGACCAGATCCATGGGATCCTCTGAAAAGAGGCCGGCGGAATTCTTGCACACGTGCCACGGAGGCACCCCCGTTCTCGGCACGGGTATCACCAATTCATCTTCCTGCTTCGGGGCCAACAGCACTCCCGGAACATGAAAGATCCCGTCTCTGCTCACCACATCTCCTCGGTCGATACTGAGCCGGGTTCCCGTGGGAAGCACTACCGTAAGCCCTTGTATGTACGTTCGCGTGGGGCCGTACAGGAAGCTCGATGCCCCGGACGCGTTGCACGCGACATTGCCCCCCAAGGTGCAGGAATCCTCCGATGTCGGATCTACGGGATAACAGAGACCTCGTGCTTCCACCCACTGCTTGTATTCACTCAGGATCACGCCCGGTCCGACTCGCGTGGGATCTTCCGGGTCGATGGAATCCAGACCCCGTACGTCGAGTACCACCCCTCCCAGCGGCACTGGCCCTCCGGTCACCGATGTCTTCCCGGAGACCACCGTCAGCGGTATGCTCCACCGATTGGCCGGCCTCACCACGGCGATCACGTCTCGGGCGTTTCGGACCCGAACTACCGCGGACGCGTGCCCTGTGAATCGTGACTCGTCTTTGAGATAGTTCTCAAAGTCCCGCTCCATAACGGGCATGTGCAAATCACGAAGCTCACGCAGAAAGTCTTGCATGCTTGAGACCTTTCGAGCTTCTTGAGGCATTGCCGACTTCAACGACAATCGTCCCGTCAGAGTGAGTACGGTGCAAACGAGAGACAGGTACGCGGGCCTCCTGAAAGGACCCGCCGCGCGGCGGCACCGACCGTCATGCACCCGCGTTCTGCTCGGCAAAACAGGGTTCAACGTCGGCGAGAGTCAAGAGGCCCCTGCGAGCGGCTTCCCTATTGAGCACCAGCACGCTTATCTCTTCGCTGTTCTTCTTCTTGACCTCGGGACCTCCCTGCTCCGCGTCAAATCTCAGTCGATCTATCCTGTTGTTCCAGCAACGCATAAGTTCCTTAAGCCTCGACTCGTGATCCGTCATGGTATTCATGGTTCGTCCCTCCTTATCCATTAGGACGCACAAAGTGTGAGACGGATTCACAATTATCTCTCATTTCCGTCAACAGCCCGACAAGACGAGGAAAAATCCGCGCGTACAATGCTTTGGCAAAGGGCGGCAGGAGGATCGGTGCCGCCGCCCGCCGTCATACCTGAGAGGCGGGAATCTTCCGGCAAGATCCGTCGAGACCGGTTCCACACCATACCTTTCGGTTATTCCGACGCGGACGCGATGTGCTTTCGCGCCGCACCCACAATACCGTGCCTGGATCCCGTCCTCACGCCCTCACACAAATGAAAACCGTTTTCAGCCAGATTGTCGAGGAATTGATCTTCGTGGAAACGATCTTCGGTCGGATGTTTCACGAGTCGTTTGAGGATGAAGTTGGCGTATAGTCCCGGGTAGATTTCTTCAAAATAGAACAAGCCTCCGGGGCGGGTCACGCGGCTTAATTCGCGAATACAACGCCGCCAATCGAGGACATGATGTATGATTCCAAAGTTCACCACCGCGTCGAACACCGAATCCTCGAAAGGGAGATCCTGAGCATCCCCCGTGAAGAACGTGATCTTGTCCGCATACCGGTCCGGCAAGCGGCGATTGGCACGGCGCACCAGACGATCTTCCAGATCGAACGCGAAGACCCTTTGAAAGCCCATTTCATCTACCAGGAGTTGAGCTCCTTTGCCCAGCCCGCAGCCGATTTCAAGCGCGTTCCTCACCGGTACCGGACCGGTCAGGTTCAACCATTTGTTCACTTCACGCTTCTGAAAGAAAACCCGAACCGGGCTATATATCCACACCCGTTCCGGCCAATTCATCAGCATCTGCGTTTTCGTGGAATGGAGATCGATGGGCGCCTCCCTGACGGTTCCCTGCCGATGCGCGTGCCGGCATGAGGTCAATGTGGCCGTGTATGCCTCGTTTGACACGAGGATCGGCGGCCGACGGACAGTTTAGAGTCTTATATACATGGAGACCACGACCAGCACGAGGAAACACAGCGGCATGTAGCTCGCCCGATTAAAGAGTGTTTCCGCCGACGTGGTTCCCGGATCGTGATAGACGCATCGCGCAGGTTCCAGGAGAAGTTTCCACCCCAAGAGGACCGCGCCGACGGGATACAGCATACCGATTCCGTCCCCGGCAAACCAGTACACGGCCGTACCACACGCGGCCGCCATGGATACGGCCGCCACAAGCCGAAATACCGCCTCATGGACGCCTTTCACGGTGAGTGTGGTGCGTGCGGAAACCCCGGCATCCTCCTCCATGTCTACCATATCATTGGGAATATTTTGACCGCCCACTTCCCAGGCCGCGAGCCAGAGCATGAGCACCGCGGCAAACCCCGGCGAGGGGTGGGGATCGACGGCCAGCACTCCGGCCAGTCCCCCGATGGACTTCACCGCGGCCGACGCGACGATCTTGAGGTGCGTGATCCGAAGGAGTTTGCAGTAGATTGCCTCCAAAGCAGCCGAAAGGACGAACAGTACGGCACATACGGGATTCAGCCACCACGCGCCTACGAGCGCGAGCGCAGCCCAGAACAAGCACCAGGAAAGCCCGCTCGTAAACGACAGCATTCCCTGAGCCACAGGATGCGGCACCATGATCTCGTCCACATCGAACCGCCTCGAAGAGCGATCCCGCACGCGAAGTCTCTCTTTGTCCACGCGGTGATCGACCAGATCGTTCAAGGCATACACCGCCGTATACCCTGAAAACGCGGTTATCAGACCCACGATCACGATGGAAGTCGGGGGGAAATGACCGAGCCACAGCAGTGCCGCCATAGCCGGGGTGGCAAGATCGAGCACTCCGTGGGGAGTGCGTGACAGGCCAAGAAAGAGTTTCCACGTTACCGGGCTTCGCTGCTGAGGCTCGCTGCTTGTACGTGCATCAGATTCCGTCATTCCACGGACTCTGGTTTGCTATATGTCGAAAGTCGAGCGTGGCACGGCGCCGCGCATTGAAGGGTGCGGCAATGAGTCCGATCATGAACATCCCCTTGCATGGCATGCTGAATCGGTGTTCCTTACTCTTAGGGATACCTCGGGACCGAGGCATGTGGGTCAACATCGGCCGGCGTCGATCATGCCGCCTCACTCTCGTCACACGCTTTAACGCAGCGCGGCGCAGTATTGACGGGATGGGCTCACTCTTCGCTAGTGTGATTCGTACGGGAATGTCAGCTTCCCGCCCAGAAACCCCACGTAACCGACCAACGCGGCGAGCGCGAAGATCCCAACCAGGTACGCCGTCACATATGGGTCGGCCATATTGAGGGGATCGACGATGGCGAACCATCTCACGAGAACGACGCCAATCCCCAGTACAAGCGATACCCATGCAAGACGTCGCTTCCTCCGAACCGTGGGGAAGTCCTTG